>NZ_JAGIQB010000048.1:0-56218 GCF_017815025.1 Cupriavidus phytohabitans | reverse complement strand
GGAAATCGCCTGGGTGTGGCACTGTCCACACCGTGCGGCTCTGGCAGTCATGCTAACCCGCGTTTGATTCCTCGCGGGAGGCCAGCCTTTTGCCCCACCCTAGGGGAGTCATACTGACTAATTCCGGTTCCCCTGCATTGGGCGTCCTTCGCACGCCTACCCCTTGCGCTTGCGCGGGATACTGTATAAATATACAGTTATCGTAAATCTCCGATGTCCTCACTTTCCGTGGGGGACTTTGACTTCACATGCCTGCGCAATCGTACGCAGCCCCGCCGGCGGCGGAGGGTCTTCTTTTCCCTGCGCCGAGGCCGGCCGGCCCCGCAGCCACAGCAACCCCAGCAGCCCCCGCAGCCCCCGCTACGCGGCAGCAGGCGCTGTCGGCGCTCGAGCAGCGCCATCCCGGCCTGTGGCGCGCCGGCCAGCTTGGCCGTGCCGGCAGCGCCGCGGTGTGCCCGACCGGATATGACGCGCTCTCGGCCGAACTGCCCGGCGGCGGCTGGCCGGCGGGCGGACTGACCGAACTGCTGACCACGCAGGGCGGCGCGGGCGAACTGCGCCTGCTGCTGCCGGCACTGCGCGTGCTGGCCGGGGCGGGGCGCCGCATCGCGCTGGTGGCGCCGCCTTGCCTGCCCAATGCGATGGGCCTGGCCGCGGCCGGGCTGCCGGCGCGCCAGCTGTACTGGCTGCGCCCGCCCGCGGGCGCGGCCAAGGGCTCCCAGGTCACCGGGCAGGCCGACATGCTGTGGGCGGCCGAACAGATACTGCGCAGCCAGGCCTTCGGCGGCGTGCTGGTGTGGCTGCCCACGGCCCGGCCCGAGGCGCTGCGCCGGCTGCAGGTGCTGGCCCAGGCCGGCGACGCGGTGGTGTGGGCGCTGCGCCCGGCCGCGGCGCTGCGCGAGTCGTCGCCGGCGGTGCTGCGCCTGCTACTGGCGCCGCAACCCGGCAATGTGCTGTCGATCACCTTCCACAAGCGGCGCGGCCCGGTGCGCGATACCCCGTTGCTGTTGCGCCTGGGCGGGATGGAAGCGGCCACGCGCACGGCCGCCTGGCCCGTGCCCGCCGGCGCCCCGGCCGCTGCGCGTTCCGTTGTGTCTTCGTCTTCTCAGTCTTCTCCCGATGCCGTACTGGATCGCGGTGCACCTGCCGCGCCTGCCCCTGGACGCACTGCAGCCCACCTGGCCTGAGCCAGCTGCCTGCAGCCCATCCTCCGCCACCGGCACGCTGCACCATGCGCTGCCGGTGGCGGTGATGGCGCAGGAGCAGGTGGTGCTGGCCAACGGTCCCGCGATGCAGCTGGGCGTGCGCTACGGCATGCGCCGCGGCGGCGTGCAGGCGCTGTCGGCGGACATCGTGCAGCTGGAACGCGACCCGGTTGCGGAAGAGGCGCTGATGGAAACGGTGGCGCTGGCGCTGCTGCGCTTCACGCCGGCCGTGACGTTCGACGAGGAGCCGGAATCGGCCACCGTGATGCTCGACGTCACCGCCAGCCTGCGCCTCTTTGGCGGCCACCGCGCGCTGTGCCGCGCCGTGCGCGCCTGCGTGCGCCAGCTCGGCACCATTGCGCAGGTGGGCAGCGGCCCGACCGCGCACGGCGCCGCCTGGCTGGCGCGCCAGCCGCTGCGGCGCAGCCGCCGCGGCGTGGTGCGGCCCGCGCGCCGGGCGGTGGGCATGGCGCGGCTGCATCGGCTGCTCGACCGCCTGCCGGTCGAGGCGCTGCACACGCTGGCCGACCCGGCCTGGCTCGACGGCATCGGCTGCCGCACGCTGGGCGAGGTGCGGCGCCTGCCGCGCGCCGGCCTGACCCGGCGGCTGGGCCCCGCGCTGCTGGCGCGGCTGGACCAGGCCTATGGCGAGGCCCCGGCGCGCTTTGCCTGGTACGCGGCGCCGCCCACGTTCGCGCAGCGCATGGACCTGCCCGGGCGCATCGAATCCGCCGAAGGCGTGCTGGCCGGCGCGCAGCGCCTGCTGCTGGCGCTGACCGGCTGGCTGGCGCTGCTGCAGGCCGGCGTCACGCGCTGCGTGCTGGTGCTGGAGCATGAGCGCTACCGGCGCGGCGTCGATACCGAAGGAACTCCGGTCGCGCTCGGCCTGGCCCAGCCCAGCCGCGATCCCGCGCATTTGTCGCGACTGCTGCGCGAGAAACTCGACAAGCTCAACTTCCACGCCCCGGTCACCGGCCTGGCGCTGCGCGTGGACGCGATGCAGGCCTGCGTGCCGCAGAGCGACGCGCTGTTCCCCGAACCCGGCGGCACGCCGGAAGACCTGGGCCGCCTGCTCGATACGCTGATGGCGCGGCTGGGCCGCGACAACGTGCTGCAGCCGCGCCCGCTGGCCGACCACCGGCCCGAGCGCGCCAACCGCTGGGTGCCGGTCGACGAACCCTATCCCGGCGGCAAGGCCGCCGCCATGCCGGGCCCGCTGCCGGAGCGTCCGCTGTGGCTGCTGGTGCAACCGTTGCCGCTGCCGGTGCAGCAGCACCGCCCCAGCCACGGCGGGCCGCTGGCGTTGCTGAGCCGGCCCGAGCGCATCGAGGCCGGCTGGTGGGACGGCGCGCTGGCCACGCGCGATTATTTCATCGCCGAGCGCGCCGACGGCCTGCGCTGCTGGATCTATCGCGAACGCCCCGGCCACGGCGCGGACGAGGGCAGCGAGTACCGCTGGTTCCTGCACGGACTGTTCGCATGACGCCGGCGATCCCTTCGCTGCCCGGCCTGCTGCCGGCGCTGCCCGACTACGTGGAGCTGCACTGCATCTCCAACTTCACCTTCCTCACCGGCGCCTCGCACCCGGGCGAGCTGATCGAACGCGCCTTCGGCCTGGGCTACCGCGGGCTGGCGCTGACCGATGAATGCTCGGTGGCCGGCACCGCGCGCGCCCACGATGCGATCCAGACGCTGCGCAAGCGCCTGCATGACGCGGTGGCACGCAGCGCGGCGCGCGGCGCGGAGGCAGACATCGACGAGCCGCTGCTCGATCCAGAGGTCGATGCCGAACCCAACGAGGACGACCCTGCCGCGCACGCCAGCCGCCACCAGCGGCTGCAGGCGCTGGCCGCCGCCGCCGACGGCTTCGCGCTGCTGATCGGCAGCCGCTTCAGCCTGCCGCCGGCCGATGGCTCCGATGGCTCCGATCGCCCGCCGCTGCGGCTGGTGCTGATCGCCCGGCACCGCGACGGCTTTGGCAACCTGTCCGAACTGATCACGCTGGGCCGCCGCCGCGCGAAGAAGGGCAGCTACCGGCTGCATCCCGAAGACATCGCCGCGCCAACCGGCGACGAAGCCCACCTGCGCGGCATGCCGGGCTGCCTGGCGCTGCTGCTGCCCGACTATTGCGCCGATCCCGAGCTGCTGCGCGAACAGGCGCAGTGGTGCCGCGACGTCTTCGGCGAGCGCGCGTGGATCGCACTGGAGTTGCTGCAGGGCCATGCCGACGGGCTGCACCGCGCGCGCCTGGAAGCCGTGTCGGCGCAGACCGGCGTGCCGCTGGCCGCCGCCGGCGCGGTCACCATGCACGTGCGCTCGCGCAAGCCGCTGTCCGACGTGATGACCGCGATCCGGCTCGGCCAGCCGCTGGCCGAATGCGGCATGGCGCTGGCGCCCAATGCCGAGCAGCACCTGCGCATGCGCCAGGTGCTGTCGCGCCTGTACCCGCGCGATGCGCTGGCGCAGACGCTGAAGATTGCCGCGCAGTGCGATTTCTCGCTGGGCATGCTGCGTTATGAATATCCCGAGGAACTGGTGCCACCGGGCTTTACGCCGATCTCTTACCTGCGCGACGAAGTGGAGCGCGGCAAGGCCGAACGTTTTCCGAATGGCCTGAAGCCGGAATGGGAAAAGCAGCTGGAGGAAGAGCTGCAACTGATCGAGGAAAAGCAGTACGAACCATTCTTCCTCACCGTGCACGACATCGTGCGCTTTGCGCGCGCCAACGGCATCCTGTGCCAGGGCCGCGGCTCGGCCGCCAACTCGCTGGTGTGCTTCTGCCTGTATGTGACCGAGGTCAGCCCCGAGCAGGCCAACCTGCTGTTCGGCCGCTTCCTGTCGCGCGAGCGCGATGAGCCGCCCGATATCGACGTCGACTTCGAGCACCAGCGGCGGGAGGAGGTGATCCAGTACATCTACCAGAAGTACGGCCGCCACCGTGCCGCGCTGGCGGCGTCGCTGATCACCTACCGATCGCGCAGCGCGCTGCGCGACGTGGGCCGCGCGCTGGGCATCGACGCGAGCGTGGTCGAGCAGGTGGTCAAGGGACAGGCCTGGTGGGACGGCCCCGGCTTCGTGGAGAAGATCACGCGCTACGGTCTCGATCCCGACTCGCCGGCGGTGCAGCAGTGGGCTAGTCTGACCGCGCAGCTGCGCGGCTTTCCGCGCCACTTGTCGCAGCACGTGGGTGGCTTCGTGATCGCGCGCCACAAGCTGTCGCGGCTGGTGCCGATCGAGAACGCGGCCATGGTGGACCGCAGCGTGATCCAGTGGGACAAGGATGATCTGGAATCGCTTGGCCTGCTCAAGGTCGATGTGCTGGCGCTCGGCATGCTGTCGGCGATCCGGCGCGCGCTGGAGATGATCCCCAACTCCAGCGAGGATCCCGCGCGCGCGGGCCTGCCGGCGCGCATGGAAGACATCCCGAAGGAGGATAAAGAGACCTACAGCATGATCTGCAAGGCCGACACCATCGGTGTGTTCCAGATCGAATCGCGCGCGCAGCAGTCGATGTTGCCGCGGCTGCAGCCGCGCGAATACTACGACCTTGTGGTGGAAGTGGCGATCGTGCGCCCCGGCCCGATCCAGGGCGGCATGGTCCATCCCTACCTGAAGCGTCGCGAAGCATTCCGCCGCACCGGCAAGCCGCCGGTCTATTTCAATAGCGTGATCGAGAAGGTGCTGGGCCGCACGCTGGGCGTGCCGATCTTCCAGGAGCAGGTGATGCAGCTGGCCATCGACGCCGCCGGTTTCTCGCCGGGGCAGGCCGACCAGCTGCGGCGCTCGATGGCCGCGTGGCGGCGGCGCGGCGACTTGCGTCAGCACCAGGACGCGCTGGTGCGCGCGCTGACCGGCAATGGCTACCCGGAATCGTTCGCGCTGGCGATCTGCAAGCAGATCGAGGGGTTTGGCGAATACGGCTTCCCGGAGAGCCATGCGGCCAGTTTTGCCAAGCTGGTGTACGTGAGTTCGTGGCTCAAGTGCCACCATCCCGCGGCCTTCCTGTGCGCGCTGCTGAACAGCCAGCCAATGGGGTTCTATTCGCCGTCGCAACTGGTGCAGGATGCGCAGCGGCATGATGTGGTGGTATTGCCGGTGGATGTCACGCTGAGCCGATTGGAAAGCACGCTGGAGCCGGTGGTGGCCGATGCGCCGCCGTGCGTGCGTCTCGGCCTGAACCGGGTCAAGGGCATGCGCAAGGAGGCCGCGCTGCGGATCGAGGATGCGCGTGCAAAGCGTGCGTTCGACAGCGTGGAAGACCTGGCGCTGCGTGCCGCGCTGGATCGGCATGATATCGACGCGCTGGCCGCTGCAGACGCGCTGGCGCCGCTTGCTGGTCATCGTCGGCAGGCGCGGTGGCAGGCACGTGCGGCGGCTGAGCACGCGGCGCACCGCGATCTGCTGTATGAAGCCCCGCCCGCCGAGGACGCGCTGGCACTACCCGCGCCGCGGCTCGGAGAAGACGTCGCGGCAGACTATGCCAGCCTGGGGCTGTCGCTCAAGTCGCACCCGCTGGCCTTGCTGCGGCCACGGCTGGCGGCCATGCGCTTTGCCACCGCCAGCCAGCTCGCGCGCTGCGGCAACGGCCGGCACGTGCGCGCTTGCGGCATCGTCACCGTACGCCAGCGGCCCGCTACGGCCAGCGGCACCATCTTCGCGACCATCGAGGATGAGACCGGCAGCATCAACCTGATCCTGTGGCCAGACCTGGTCGAGCGCCAGCGCAAGGAGGTGCTGGGCGCGGCCTTGCTGGGCGTGGTGGGTACCTGGCAGCGGCAGGGGGACATACAGCACCTGGTGGCCAGGGAGCTGGTGGATTTGAGTCCGATGCTGGGGAGGTTGATGGTGGGGAGTCGGGATTTCCATTGATTACCGGCTTTCCCCATTGCCGGCATTGCCGGCATTGCCGCTATAAAAATCAGTTCCGGAGCGCGGCCCTCTCCATTCCCGCTCGGTGACGTGACACGTTCCCCAATCAGCGCCACTTGTCCGACGACGAACTCCATGCATTTCCTTTCCCGATTGAATTCCATACAGTGGAATTGTGGGGCTGTGGAATCGCCCGGCAAGGCCTAAGCTGTCTCCAACAAAGCCAGGTCGGCTTCATTGCTGGTCGAAACCAGCTTGGACAGGCCGATGCCGCGCGCCGCGGCACGTGACAGCAAGGCGCCGAGGATGCCGCCGCTTTGCGACACCACGCCGATGGCCGGTAGCCCCACGCTGCCGTTGCCGGACCTCGCCGCCTTTGGCACCGGCTCGATCGACGAAGCCGCGGCCAAGACCCTGTTCGCCAGTTTCGGTGTCCCGGTCGCAAAGGAGGTGGTGGTCGCCGGTGGCGACGAGGCCACGGCGGCGGCACAAACTTTCCGCGGCAATGTCGTGCTGAAGATCCTGTCGGCCGAGATCACCCACAAGAGCGATGTCGGCGGCGTGGCCGTCAATGTCCCGCCTGCGGAGGTGGCAAGCCGGCTGGCAAAGATGGCAAGCGATGTGCAGTCGGCCACGGGGATCGCGCCCCACCGCTTCCTGGTGCAGGAAATGCTCGAGGGCGGTGTCGAGGTGATCCTTGGCATGCACCGCGACGCGCTCGGCACCGCGATCCTGCTCGGCATGGGCGGCGTGACCGCGGAACTGTTCGGCGATACCACGTTGCGGCTGCTGCCCGGCGGGCGCGGGCTGACCCGTGAGGCAGCGCTGGCGATGATCGGTCGCTTGAAGACGGTCCCGCTGCTGCAGGGCTTCCGTGGCCGGCCGAAGGCCGATGTGGAGGCGCTGGCCGACGCGATCGTCGCCTTCTCGCGCATGGTCGCCACGCTTGGCGAGCGGCTGGTGGAGGCTGAGATCAATCCGCTGTTCGTCCTGCCCCAGAGGCAAGGCGTGGTGGCCGCCGATGGTGTTGCGGTGCTGGCCGGCAACGACAAGATCTGACAAGGCCTGCGGTATGATTTCCTGTCATGCCAAACAGCATCGTCAACACCGAACGCATCAAGCCAGGCCAGGGCAAGGCGACGCCCAATCGCTCGCTCGAACGTGGCATCGCTATCCTGCGCGCCTTCCGCGCCGGCTCATCCGTGCTCGGCAACAGTGAAATTGCCGAGCGCACCGGCTTGTCCCGATCGACGGTCAGCCGCCTGACACAGTCGTTGATCGAGACCGGCATGCTCGAGTACATCCCGCAGTTCCGCGCCTACCGGCTCGGTGTGCCGGTCCTCAGCATGGCGCATGCCATGCGCGACAGCTCGCGGGTTCTGCAGGCCGCGACACCGTTGATGGTAGCGCTTGCCATGCGGCACAAGATCAATGTCGGACTGGCGGTCGCTGACACGGACGAGATGGTCTACCTCGAGTCGTTCCGCTACAACCGGCGCCAGTCCTTGCGTACGGTGGTAAGTGGTCAGCGCATCCCCATGGCGCTGACCTCCCTTGGCCGCGCGCATCTCGCAACGCTGGCACCACAGGCTTTCAACGCGATGATGGCGTCCATGGCCGAGAAGCACCGGCGCCGCGGCTGGACCCAACTACGGCGGGAAATCGAAGCCGCGGTCTCTTCCGTGCATGAGAAGGGCTACTGCGTTGCCTCATGGCAACCGCAGGTCGTGGCCATGGCCACGCCAATGCGCTTTGACGCCTATGGCGTCCATGTGTTGAACGTCAGCGTATCCACGCAGCAGGATGCGGGTGAGGTTGAGGCCGCGCTGGCCCAGCCCCTGATGGAGCTTGCAAAGGCGATACAGGAGCGGCTGTCGCAGGCGCAATAGCAGAAACCGCCTGCTTTTACCGAGCCGTTTGGGTCTCGATGAGAGCCACCACTACTCAATCATCTCCAGCTCGTTTTCGGCACACCATTGCCTCAGCGCGCTTTTGAGAGACTCCGCTTCAAACGCATACCAGCGTTCCAGCTTGCCTTGGCGCTCGAGCAAGTCCTTGAAGCGCGCATAAGCGCCTTTGCGCCGAAAGAATCCTTCGATTTGCTCATAACACGCAGGCAGTTCTTGATCGATAAAGCGCAGGACGAGATTTCTGCCAAGACCGAGTTCGTTTTTATCCGGAACCGCAAGGTAGCGGTCAGAAGTCTCCAGGTCGGCAGGAAGTTCCTCATCTGCAGCGTCGATGAAGTCCGATGTCCAATAGATCTTGCCCGTATCGAGCGAGACATAGGCGGCGTTGTGCTCCAGCGGCTCCCCAAAGCTGACGAAGTCCAGGGACTCACTAAGATCTTCATGTTTGACTGTGACCATGTCGCTATTCCAGATGGTTGCAACGCTCAAGGCGGACGTGCCCGGCGATATTTGGCGACCCCCCACACTGGGTTCGAGGACAGATGACTCGATGTGCGCAATCGGTGCCGAACTCTTCCGCTATTTTAGTACCCTCAGAGGCCAAGCGAGCGCAGCGACGCGTTCTGTGCCAGTGCCCCTGACCGTTGATACTGCCGGCGCGCAGCCCAGCCGCAGGCACTCCAAAAACCTAACCCATCACCCCCAACCCGCACCCTCAAAACTCATAATTAATAGAAAAATCAAAAACCCCATTAGTCGCCTTCCGCGTGATCGGGCTATCCGCCGCATCCCCCGTGAGCTGCGAGATGGCCACGTCAGACGTGGCAAACCAATGCCTGGTGAAGTACCACACCGCACTGACGCCGAACCCATACGACCTGATCCCGCCGCGCGCGTGGAACGCGGGCCGGTTGGCCCGGGCCTGCGACTGGCTGACGCCGTACCAGGCGTTCATGTAGCGCGAATCGGCCAGCGTGACGGTCGGCCCTGCAAACCAGAAGAACCTCTCCGAGCTGCCCGGCATCGGCATATAGGCACCGATGTCGCCGACCCAGCCATCGCTGCCGCCCAGGCTGCGCCGTGCATCGATGCGCAGCACCAGCGGGAATTCCTTAGATACGGCGTATTCCGCGAACAGCTTGCCTTCCGGCGCGGGGTTGATATTGCCCATGCCGTCCAGGTGCGGCGAATCATTTTGCCCGCGCCGGCCAAGGTTGTACGTCAGCGCAATGCCGGCGCGCCAGTTCTTGCCGCGCAGCACATTGACGCCGAGCCCTTCGCCGATCGAAGCGAAAGCGAGATCGCGGTAGCGGATATCGATGCTGGGACCACCCACGACGATGTATTCCGACGACCCGTCATAGCGCGGCCGCAACATTGCCGCGGCGCCCAGGCGGACCTGCCAGTCCGGGATGTCGTCCTGGAACAGCTTCTGCAGCGGGATACCGGCCGAGAACTGCCATTCGGCCAGCGGCGCCGGGGTCTGGGCGCTGGCCGCGGCGGGGCAGAGCGCGGCGGCGGAAGCCGCCATCAGGATGGCGAGGCACGGGGACGGACGCTTCGGGGCGGATACGGTCACGGCAGCCTCCAGGCCCGCTGGGCGGGCGGACAGGTTGCGGGCACGGGGCCCGTGGGCGACATCTTTCCATCGGATGGGCGCTTGCGCAACCACAAGCTTACCCACCGGGCGTCAGCCCAGCAGCTTGTCGGCCGTCAGCGGCAGGTCGCGCACGCGCCGTCCGGTCGCGTGGTACACGGCATTGGCAATGGCTGCGGCAACCCCCACGATGCCGATTTCGCCGATGCCCTTGGTGCCCAGCGCATTGATATGCGGGTCGTACCCGTCCAGCATGTCGACCTCGATCTCGCCCACGTCGGCGCTGACCGGCACATGGTATTCGGCGAGGTTGGCGTTGGCCACGCGGCCGGTGGCGAGGTCCAGCTCGCTCTTCTCATGCAGCGCCATGCCGATGCCCCAGACGATGCCGCCCACCAGCTGGCTATGCGCGGTCTTGCGGTTCAGCACGCGGCCCACGTCGTAGCAGCCGACCACGCGCTGCACGCGGATCTCGCCCAGGTCGGGATCGACATGTACCTCGGCGAAGACCGCGCCGAAGGCATGCATCGAGTATTGCTTGCGCTCATCGCCTGGCTCGGCGCTGGCGTGGGCTTCGATGACCTGGCCGCCGGCGCGCGTGATGACCGCGCCGACCTGCTCGCGGCGCGACGGATCGCTGCGCATCCGCAGCCAGCCGTCCACGACTTCCACGTCATCCGGGCGCGCGCCGGACAGCGGCGAGGCGGGGTCGGCCACGACCTGCGCCACCAGCTTGCCGCGCACTGCGGTGGCGGCCTGCTGCACCGCCGGCGCGACACTGGCCACCGATTGCGAACCGCCCGAAACCGGCGCCTCCGGAAAATCCGTATCGCCCAGTTCGAAGCGCACGCGCTCCGGCGGCAGGCCGAGCGCGTCGGCGGCCACCTGTGTCATCACGGTATAGGTGCCGGTACCCAGGTCTTGCGAACCACTGCGCACCAGCGCCGTACCATCCGGCAGGATCCGCGCCATGGCGCTCGCGCCCGAGCGGTTGGCGGGATAGGTGGCGGTGGCCATGCCCAGCCCGACCAGCTTGCCGTCGGCCTGCATCGAGCGCGGTTTCGGATCGCGGCGCGACCAGTCAAAGCGCTCTGCCGCCACGCGATAGCATTCGCGCAGCGATTTGCTGGAGAAGGGCTTCTGCTTGTGCGGATCGGCATCCGCGTGGTTGCGCAGGCGCAACTCGACCGGATCGATGCCGAGCCGTGCGGCCAGTTCATCCAGCGCGCACTCCAGTGCAAAGCTTCCAGGCGCTTCGCCCGGCGCACGCATGAAGGTGGTGGTGCCGATATGCTGCCGCGCCAGCCGGTGACTGGTCTGCTGGTTGGGGCAGGCATACAGCGAGCGCGTCAGCACGGCACAGGTCTCAAGCCATTCCTCGATCATCGACGTATTGCTGACCACGTCGTGGCGCAGCGCCTTCAGGCGGCCATCGCCACCGCTGGCGGCGACCACGTGCTGCTCGGTGACTGGCCGCGCCCCCACCGGGCCAAACATCTGCACGCGTTCGACCACCAGTTTGACCGGCCTGCCGGCTGCGCGCGCGGCCATGGCCGCCAGCACCACGTGCGACCACATCGAACCCTTGCAGCCGAAGCCTCCGCCGACGAAGGGGCAGCGCACCCGTACCTTGCCGGCCGGGATGCCGAGCGTGGCCGCTACGGCCTTGCGCACGCCGGTGACGTACTGGGTGGAGTCGTACAGCGTGAGGCCGTCGCCGTCCCAGGCGGCGATGGTGGCATGCGGTTCCATCGGGTTGTGGTGCTCCATCGGCGTGGTGTAGACCTCGTCGATGGTCGTGCTCGCTGCATGTAGCGCGGCGTCGACATTGCCGCGATGGCTGTCGGCCTGGCCGGCGTCTTCTCCCTGCGGCTTGCCGGCGTGCACGCGCGCCTGCGCAAAGTCCAACACGGCCGGCTGCTCGCGATAGCGGACCACCAGCCGCGCCGCCGCATCGCGCGCCTGCTCCAGCGTATCGGCCACGACCACGGCGATGGGCTGGTTGTTGTAGTGCACCGTGGTGTCCTGCAGCAGCGACATCACGTGGCCGGCGGTCGGCGTATCGGCCCCGGTCTTGCCGCCCTTGGGCAGCTTCGGCGCGTTGAAGGGTGTCATGACCAGCCGGACGCCCGGCAACTGCTCGCACGCGGCGCTGTCGATCGATTCCACCTTGCCGTGCGGGATGGTGCTGGTGACCATCACCGCGTGGACCAGTCCCGGCAGGACATGGTCGGCTGTGTAGCGTGCGCGGCCGGTGACCTTGAGCACGCCGTCGGTGCGGTCGATGGGGGCCCCGGTAACGCTCATTGCCATGCTCCTTCAAGTGCCTTGCGGGCGGGCCGCCACCTGCAGCGCGCGCACCACGGCGCGTTGCGCCAGCCCGACCTTGAAGGCGTTGTGCTCATAGGACCGGGCGCCATCGAGCAGCAGGCGGGCGGCGTCGGCAGCGCTGTGCGCGCTCAGAGGCCGGCCGGTCAGCGCCTGCTCGGCGGCGGGCACGCGCCAGGGCTTGTGTGCCACGCCGCCCAGCGCCAGCCGCGCGCTGCGCACGGTATGGCCGGAAAACTCGAGTGCCGCGGCCACCGAGACCAGCGCGAAGGCGAAGCTGGCCCGGTCCCGCACCTTCAGGTAGTGCGCATGGGCGGCGTACGGCGAGGGGGGCAGCTCCAGGGCCACGACCAGTTCGCCCGGCGCCAGCGTCGTGTCGATTTCGGGCTTGTCTTCCGGCAAGCGATGGAAGTCGGCGATCCGGATGCGGCGCTCGCCGCCGGGCGCGCGCACGACGATGACGGCCTCGAGCGCGGCCAGCGCCACGCACATGTCTGACGGATGCACGGCGATGCAGTGCTCGCTGGCGCCAAGGATCGCGTGCATGCGGTTGATGCCGTCGAGCGCGCCGCAGCCCGAGCCGGGCTTGCGCTTGTTGCAGGCAGGGAAGCCCGTGTCGTAGAAGTAGTGGCAGCGCGTGCGCTGCAGCAGGTTGCCGCCGACGGTCGCCATATTGCGCAGCTGCCCCGAGGCGCCGGACAGCAGCGCCTGCGCCAGCAGCGGATAACGTTCGCGCACCAGCCGCTGGTTGGCCGCGTCGGTGTTGGTAAGCATCGCGCCGATGCGCAGGCCGCCGTCTGGCAGCGTCTCGACCTGCGCCAGCGGCAGGCGGCTTACGTCGACCAGCTGTCGCGGCGCTTCGACGCCCGCCTTGACCAGGTCGATCAGGTTGGTGCCGCCGCTGACATAGCGCGCGCCCGCCTGGCTGCCGAGTTGCAGCGCTTCGTCGACGGTGTCGGGCCGCGCGTAGGAAAAGGGCTGCATGCCGCCGCCTAGCGCGTGCCTTGCTTGCCGCCGGCCTCGCGGATCGCGGCGACGATCTTGGGATAGGCGCCGCAGCGGCACAGGTTGCCGCTCATGCGCTCGCGGATCTCTTCGTCGCCAAGCGGCAGCGGGGGCGCCGCCAGCGGTTGCGCCGCGCTGGCCTCGCCGGCGCGCGCCTCGGCCTGCATGCCGACGGCGGAGCAGATCTGTCCAGGCGTGCAGAAGCCGCACTGCAGTGCGTCATGCGCGACAAAGGCCGCCTGCACCGGGTGCAGCGCGTCGCCGTCGGACAGGCCTTCGATGGTGGTAAGTTCACGTCCCTCTTGCATCACGGCCAGCGTCAGGCAGGACTGGATGCGCCGCCCGTCGCTGAGGACCGTGCAGGCGCCGCACTGGCCCCGGTCACAGCCTTTCTTGGTGCCGGTCAGGTGCATCACTTCGCGCAGCGCGTCGAGCAACGTAGTGCGCGGCTCGAGTTGCAGGGTGTGGAATTGGCCGTTGATCCTGAGCGTGACGGGTCGCGCGGCGCTGCCTGCAGGCGCGGAGGCAGCGTGCGGGGAGGGGTCCTTGTGTTCGGACATTGTGCTGGCCTTTTGTGGACGGGGCGGCACCATGGGGATGGTGCCACGCCTGACAGTGCAGCAAGAAGGACAGCAAATTCGGTGCCCGGCGGCGGGGCAGGCCAGTATCGGCAGCGGGACGGAAGCGGTGCCGCCGCGTGCGTCAGAACTCCACGGAGGCTTGTAGAAATTACGCTCGCGGCAGTCGGCGAGCAAAAAGAAAGGCGGCGCACGATGGCGCCGCCCTTGGCATTGTCAGCGGGGCCGGAACGCCTTAGCCCTTCAGCACGCTGCCGATGGCCTTCGCCACGATCCCCACGTTGCGCTCGTTCAGGCCGGCCACGCACATGCGGCCCGAGCGCAGCAGGTAAACACCATGCTGCTCGCGCAGGCGCTCGGCCTGGTCGGCGCTCAGTCCGGTGTAGGTGAACATGCCGCGCTGCGTCAGGTAGCGCGACAGCGCCTCGCCGCTGACATGGTCGCGCAGGTTGTGGTGGATCGCTTCACGCATGCGCGCGATGCGGCCGCACATCTGGGCCAGTTCTTCTTCCCACAGCTGGCGCAACTCGGGCGTGGTCAGCACCTTGGCCACCACGCGCGCGCCGTGCGTCGGCGGGTTGCTGTAGTTGGCGCGCACTGCGCCGGTCAGCTGGCCCAGCACGTTGGCCGCTTCCCCGGCGGTGTTGCAGAGCACGCTCAGGCCGCCGCAGCGCTCGCCATACAGCGAGAAGTTCTTCGAGAACGAGTTCGCCACCAGGCAAGGCACGTCCTGCGCGACCAGTTCGCGGATCGCAAAGGCATCGTCATCCAGGCCGGCGCCGAAGCCCTGGTAGGCCATGTCGACGAAGGGCAGCAGCTTGTTGGCCTTGATCAGCGCGATCAGCTGGCGCCACTGGTCCTGGTTCAGGTCCACGCCGGTCGGGTTGTGGCAGCAGGCGTGCAGCAGCACGATGCTTTGCGCGGGGATAGCGCGCAGCGCGTCCATCATCGCGTCGAACTTCAGGCCGCCGGTGGCGTCGTCGTAGTACGGGTAGGTGTTGACGGTGAAGCCCGCGCGTTCGAACACCACGCGGTGGTTTTCCCAGCTCGGGTCGCTGATCCACACCTGCGACTGCGGGTAGTAGCGCTTCAGGAAGTCCGCGCCCACGCGCAGCGCGCCGGAGCCGCCCAGCGTCTGCAGCGTGGCAAGGCGGCCGGCGGCGCGCGCCGGCGAGTCTTCGCCGAACACCAGCGCCTGTACCGCGCTGCGGTAGCCCACCAGGCCCGACATCGGCAGGTAGGGACGCGGGCCCATGTCCGCCAGCAGCGCGGCCTCGGCCCTGGCGACGGCCTGCATCACCGGCAGGCGGCCGTCGTCGTCAAAATAGATGCCGATGCTCAGGTTGACCTTGTCGGTGCGGGGATCTTTCTGGAAGTCCTCGTTGAGCGAGAGGATCGGGTCGCCGGGGAAGGCTTCGATGTGTGCGAACATGGGATGCGATGGAATCAGGTCGGAGGGGGCTGCTGCGTGGCACAGGCAGGCGCCGGGCACCGCGCAGCAAGGATTCTAACCGGACGGCGCCCGCAGGCTGCAGGCGCCGCACTGGCCGGTCAGCGCAGCTGCTGGGCGGCGACGCCGTCCTGCAGCGGGGCGGCTGCTTTCTTCTGGCGCACCAGGTAGCTGACGCCAAGCACCACCAGCCACACCGGGATCAGGTAGACCGAGAGGCGCAGGCCTTCAGTCAGGTACATCACCACCAGGATGCCGGCCAGGAACACCAGGCACAGGTAGTTGGTCAGCGGGTAGCCCCAGCTCTGGAACTTCGTGCTTTGGCCGGCGCGGCGCTTGTCGGCGCGGAACTTCAGGTGGATCAGGCTGATCATGGCCCAGTTGATGATCAGGGCCGACACCACCAGGCCCATCAGCAGCTCGAAGGCCTTGCCCGGCATGAAGTAGTTGATCACCACGCAGGCCGCGGTGGCCAGCGCCGAGAAGCCCAGCGCCGTCAGCGGGATGCCGCGCTTGTTGACCTTCAGCAGCGCCTTGGGCGCATTGCCTTGCTGGGCCAGGCCGTACAGCATGCGGCTGTTGCAGTACACGCCGCTGTTGTAGACCGACAGCGCCGCGGTCAGCACCACCACGTTCAGCACGTTGGCAACCCAGTTGCTGTTCAGCGCATGGAAGATCAGCACGAACGGGCTGCCGCCGGTGACCACGTTCTCCCACGGGTACAGCGACAGCAGCACCGCCAGCGCGCCCACATAGAAGATCAGGATGCGGTAGATCACCTGGTTGGTGGCCTTGGGAATGGTCTTCTCGGGCGAATCCGCTTCCGCCGCGGTAATGCCCACCAGCTCCAGCCCGCCGAACGAGAACATGATCACCGCCATGGCCATCACCAGGCCGCCCATGCCGTTGGGGAAGAAGCCGCCGTGCTGCCACAGGTTGGCCACGCTGGCCTGCGGGCCGGCATTGCCGGACATCAGCAGGTAGCCGCCGAAGCCGATCATGCCGATGATGGCCGCGACCTTGATGATCGAGAACCAGAATTCCATCTCGCCGAAGGACTTCACGCTCGACAGGTTGATCGCGTTGATCACCAGGAAGAACACCAGCGCCGAAACCCAGGTCGGGATTTCCGGCCACCAGTACTGCACGTAGATGCCGACGGCCGACAGTTCGGCCATGCTCACCAGGATGTACAGCACCCAGTAGTTCCAGCCGGATAGAAAGCCGGCGAAGTGGCCGCAGTACTTGTCGGCGAAGTAGCTGAAGGAGCCGGCGACGGGCTCGTCCACCACCATCTCGCCGAGCTGGCGCATGATGAAGAACGCCACGATGCCGGCGATCGCGTAGCCCAGCAGGACCGATGGCCCCGCCATCTTGATGGTCTGGGCGATGCCCAGGAAAAGGCCGGTGCCGATGGCGCCGCCCAGCGCGATCAGTTGGATATGCCGGTTCTTCAGGCCACGCTTGAGCGTGCCGTCATTGCTGCTTGCATGCATTCAGTTGTTTCCTCTACCCATTCTCATGGAATGTGGGCCCGCGCCTCTGGCTGTTTGGAGTCGGACGCTTGGGCCGGGGGACGCCACCGCCCGCGCGGCAGGGTGGCTGCCGCGTGGGAGGTTCGCTTGCCGGAACCGGCTGGTGCCTGTTACAGGCGGCCGGTCAGGGACGGCCGATGCCGGTCAGGCCTCGACCTTGAGCGTGCCGCGCTCGATCTGGTCGCGTTCCAGCGACTCGAACAGCGCCTTGAAGTTGCCTTCGCCGAAGCCTTCGTCGCCGCGGCGCTGGATGAACTCGAAGAACACCGGACCCAGTGCGGTCTTGGAGAAGATCTGCAGCAGCAGGCGGGGCTTGCCGCCTTCCGTGGTGCCGTCCAGCAGGATGCCGCGCGACTTCAGTTGCTCGACGGGCTGGCCATGGCCGGGCAGGCGCGTGTCCAGCGCTTCATAGTAGTAGTCGTTCGGCGCGGTCATCAGCGGCACGCCTGCGAGCTGCAGGTTGTCGATGACTTCGATCAGGTTGTCGGTCAGGAAGGCGATGTGCTGGATGCCCTCGCCATTGAAGGCCATCAGGAACTCTTCGATCTGGCCGGCGCCCTTGGACGATTCCTCGTTCAGCGGAATGCGGATTTTACCATCCGGCGCGGTCATGGCCTTGGAAGTCAGGCCGGTGTACTCGCCCTGGATGTCGAAGTAGCGGATTTCGCGGAAGTTGAATAGCTTTTCGTAGAAATTGGCCCAATAAGCCATGCGGCCACGATAGACGTTGTGCGTCAGGTGGTCGATCAGCTTGAGGCCATGGCCGACCGGGTGGCGGTCGACGCCCTCGATGAACTCGAAGTCGATGTCATAGATCGACTTGCCTTCCTCGAAGCGGTCGATCAGGTACAGCGGCGCGCCGCCGATGCCCTTGATCGCCGGCAGGCGCAGTTCCATCGGGCCGGTCGGGATTTCCACCGGTTGCGCACCCAGTTCCAGCGCCCGTGCGTAGGCCATGTGCGAATCCTTGACGCGGAACGCCATGCCGCAGGCGCTGGGGCCGTGCTCGGCGGCAAAGTAGGCGGCGTGGCTGTGCGGCTCGCGGTTGACGATGAAGTTCACCTCGCCCTGACGGTACAGCACAACGTCCTTGGAGCGGTGCTTCGCCACCAGCGTGAAGCCCATCTGCTCGAACAGCGGCTCGAGCACATTCGGGGTGGGCGAAGCGAATTCCACGAATTCGAAGCCCATCAGTTGCATCGGGTTGTCAAACAGGTCGGCCATGGCTTTCTCACTAAGGGGAAACTAAGGGAAGTCAATTGATTGGATCGGTGCGGCGCCGGCAGAGTGCCGTCGGGCAGGCCGGGCGCGCACTGAAGTTCGGAATTCCGGTTCAGCGCTCCGCGCCATCGGTGCTGGCACCTGGCGTGCCAGGCGGGGAAGGCAGGTTCGTGGTCATGGGGGCGTTCAGAACCGGTCAGTCGGGAAATATTATTGCAGCAGCGGCGTTGCCCGGATCGGGAGTTGCCGCCGCCAGTCATTGCTGTCCAACCCGGTTGCGGTGCTGGCTTTATGTCGCTGGCTTGGGATGCAGTGTATATTCTGCCCAGCAAAATTGGATTTCGTTAGCCACGCAGGGAAACCCTAGCTTATGAAATCAGATTGCTTGAATCCATGAAATGAGGAAACGAAAGTGCAAACGATCGAGCTGGACCGTACCGATCGCCGCCTGCTGGCGGTATTGCAGGAGCGCGCGCGCGCCTCGAACCTGGAACTGGCCGAAGCAATTGCGCTGTCTCCGGCACAAACGCTGCGACGCCACCGCCGCCTGGAAGAGGCCGGATTGGTCAAGCGCTACGAAGCGCGGCTGGATGCCGCCGCGCTCGGGCTGGGCGTGGTTGCCTTCATCCACGTGACGATGGAGCGCGGACATATCCGCGAGCTGTCCAACTTCAAGCGGCTGGTGGCGGAGCTGGCACAGATCCAGGAGTGCTTTTCCGTGACCGGCGATATCGACTACGTGCTGAAGGTGGTTGCCAAGGACCTGAAGGCGTTGTCTGACTTCCTGCTCGATACGCTGATGCGCATCCCGGGCGTCAGCGCGGTCAAGTCCAGTGTCTGCCTGGACGAGATCAAATGCACCAGCGCGGTGCCGGTGGAAGCCTGAAACCGCGCGCCGGGGTTCCCGTTACTCCGAAACGGTGTCGATCCGGTCGCACGCCACGTTCAACGCGCGGCAAACGGCGCACCAGGCGGGACATGAGCCGGGCTTGTTGGTATATGGCTCCCTGGCAGGCGGGTCGGATGGCCCCGCAGGGACCGTCATCGCCGGCCGCGGCGGCGGGTGGCCACCGCTGCAGGCGCGTGCCACCGCTTCGTCCAGGGCCTGCAGACCCACCGGCTTGACGATCACCGCATTCATGCCGGCGGCCAGCGCAGCGGCGTGATCTTCCGCCACGGCGCTGGCGGTGCAGCCGACGATTGGTACATCGCGGACCGCGTCATTGCGGGCCCGCACCGCGCGTGCGAACGCCAGGCCGTCCATCACCGGCATCGCGCAGTCGCAGACGACGACATCGAACACGGCGCTATCCAGCCTGGCCAGCCCGTCACGGCCGTCTTTCGCGGTCACGACATGGTGGCCCAGATACTCCAGCTGGCGCTGCAGCAGCAGGCGGTTGGGCGCATGGTCGTCGATCACCAGGATGTGGGCACGGCAGCGCGCGCACCCTGGTATTGGCACTGGCCGCGCCGGCGCGGCAGCGATGGCGTCGGCCAGCGCCAGCGGTAGCGACACCGTCACGCGCGTGCCCTGGCCCGGCTGGCTGGCCAGTGCAATCTGTCCGCCCATCGCGCTGGCCAGCCGCTTGCAGATCGCCAGGCCGAGCCCGGTGCCGCCTGCGTGCGCGCGCGACTGGCCATGTACCTGAGCGAACGGCTCGAACAGCCGCGCCTGCGCCGTCGGTTGTATGCCGATGCCAGTATCGGCAACGGTCAGCGTCACGTCTTGCTTGCCGTCCCCGGCCGGCTCGGCTTCCAGTTGGATATGAATCGTTCCGCGGTCGGTAAAGCGCACGGCGTTGGACACCAGGTTGCCCAGGATCTGCCGGAAGCGCAGGCCGTCGACCTGGTGCAGCGGCGCGACGCCGGCGCCGGTTTCGCTGGTCAGCGTCAGTCCCTTCTGCTCGGCCACGGGACCAAAGATCAGCAGAGTGTCGTTGACAAGCGCCGGCAGCGATGCCGGCGCCGGGTGGATACTGAACTTGCCGGCCTCCATCTTTGACAGGTCCAGGATGTCGTCGATCAGTGCCAGCAATCCAAGCGCCGCCTGATGCGCTGTCACCAGTTGCAGGCGTTCGTGGTCAGGCAACTGGCATTGCGCCAGGGTCAGCTCCAGCATGCCGGTGATGGCGTTCATCGGCGTGCGGATCTCATGGCTGACCGAAGCCAGGAAGGTGGATTTGGCGCGGTTGGCGGCTTCTGCCTCGGCCTTGGCGTGCGCCAGTTCGGCCAGCATGTCGTGGCGTTCGGTCAGATCGACGCAGCCGCCCGCGAGGCCCTTGACCTTGCCGTCGGCGCCGCGCAGCGGGGTAATCCAGTTGAGCACATGATGGCTGCGCCCCCGGAGCGTCAGGCAACGGTCCTTGCGCAGCGGCTTGCCCTCGTCCAGGACGTTGCGATAGTCGCGCGCCAGCTCGGCCATGTCGGTGACGATGGGATGCGCACGGCCCGGCGCATCGAGCGGCTGGCCGTGCAGCAGATCGCGCGTGGCGCCGACCAGTTCCTCATAGCTGCGGTTGCAGGTGATGAGCCGCAGCGAGGCATCGCGCAGGTAGACCGGCTGCGGGATGCCGTCAAGCAGCGCCGACTGGATCGCTACGTGGTCCTTCAGCGCACTTTCGGCGGCGCGGCGCCGGCGAACTTCGCGGTGGAGCACGGCAATCCATGCCAGCAGGCATGCGCTGAGGCCGCACAACAGCATCGCGGCCCAGCCGTACAGCTGTTCATGGGCGAGCGGTGCGGCGCGCAGGGGCGCCATGGTCTGCCCCACGGCGCCGGTCGGAAAGGCGAACAGGAGCATCGCGGCCCAATGATGCAACACGGCATTTGCGTGGCGGTGGTGCGATGGGGCGAAGGATGCCGTGCGGGCGGATTTCGAGCGGACCGGCAAACAGGAAAGGCAAGTCAGGCGGGGCAAGGCGGACCAGGAAAATGCGGCTGGCATTTACTCTATGAGCCAAGCTGCACTACCTGATTCAGACACCTCCGAAAATGCGTGTGGAAATTTCCGAATCGAATGGCGACAGTGCCTAATGCGCTGCAATTGGCGGGCTTGCAGCGCAAGTTTGACCAGCGCTCGCCGACGGAATGCATGCCGGGCGAGCCCTCCGCACATTTGCGAGGGCGACCGCGGCGCTATGATTCGCGTTGCCGATCACGATGCATGCGCGCTCCATTAATGCTGCATTGCTCGCGGCCGAAACACGTGCCTGCATGGGACAAGTGGGACAGCTACTTGCCTGTTCACGAAGATGGGAAGATTCGTGGCACGCCTCGGAAACTTCAGGTGTATTTGTGAGCAAATGCTGAGCACAATGCAGCAACGCCTGACTGCGTGCCCCTTCACGCGGGCACAAAAAAGTTTGCTATGGAGTGAATGCAGTGGCCACTATCCTGATCGTCGACGATCATCCGCCCGTGCGAGTCGTCCTCAAGACCCACTTGTCCCAGGTTCTGGGCGTCACCCATGTACTGGAAGCGGACAATGGCCAGGCTGCCGTTGAAATCGTGCGGCAGTATGCGCCCGACGTGGTGATCCTCGACCTGGATATACCGAAGATAAATGGCCTTGACGTGATCCCCCGCCTCAAGGCCGCGCACCCGGGCGTGCGCATCCTGGTGATTTCCGGCCAGGACCAGGATACCTTTGCCCCGCGGGCGCGGCAGGCGGGCGCGCATGGCTACGTGAGCAAGACCCAGGAGCTGTCGGAAATCGTGCGCTGCGCCGAATCGGTGCTGGCCGGCTACACGGTGATGCCCGAACTCGAACGCGGCAAATCCGAGTTCGGCGACGAGGCATTGCGCCTGGCCAGCCTGTCGGACAAGGAGCTGATTATCATGCAAATGCTGGCCAAAGGCATGAGCAACAAGGAGATCGGTGAAGTCCTGTTTATTTCCAATAAGACCGTCAGCACCCACAAGACACGGATCATGGAAAAACTCGGGGCGCGCTCGATTGTGGATGTCATCGATTTTGCGCGGCGCCACCATATTGCGATCGGCTAGCATGGCAGACCTGGTTTCCTTCACATTGCCCGGGGAGGTGCTGCCATGACCGGCGCGCTGCTGCTTGCAGCCCTGCACGACGGACCATGGGCTGCCAGCCTGGCGGCTCTGCTGCAGCGGCTGGGGTTTGCACCGCACGTGGCCGCGCCGGGTTCGGCGTTCGCGCCGGCATCGGCCGGCAAGGTCGGACTGGTCATTGCCGGGCCGGGCACGCCCGTGCCGCCAACGCTGCTGGAAAGCTGGCATGCCGCCGGTGCGCTGTGTGCGGTGGCGGTTGCGCCGGGCAAACACTCGGACCATGGTGCCTTCGTGGCCCCATTGCCGGCGCCGACAACCGAGGCGGCGATGCTTGCCATGCTGGCCGAGCGCCATTACGTTGCGCTGCCAACACACGAGGCGGCTGCAATCCCCGCTGCCATTGCCGCCCAGACCCTTGGCGACGCGCGCTTCGCCGCCGAATTGCTGCAGGCGCTGGTAATGTCGGCGCAAGCCGACCTGGCGCAGTTGCGCGCCGCCGGCACCGACCTGGAAACGTGCGGCAGCATCGCGCACCGGATGAAATCGTCTGCGCACTACGTCGGCTGCAACGCCTTGCGCGCGCTCGCACAACGCATGGAGGACGCCGCCCGCAGCGGCGATGCCTGTACGGTGGCGGCACTGCGTGCGGTCTTCGAGCCGACCTGCGCGCGGCTGATTGAATTATTGACGGCAATGGCGGCGAAGACATAACGCCTGGCCAATTGGCGCGATTATCAGGCACGGTGATTTACCGGATTGGCGCAAGCGTGCCGCTTGATTATGCTGGATTAACGGTGGCTGGTTATCCTGAATGTCCGGGAATGAATGCTGCCGATTAATTCGGCACGGGCATGGGTGGATTTGGGCACGGCCATTCCGGCCAGATTTTTCCAGGCTTGGCGTCGGTACTTTCCGGGAACGGGTCATGAACCATGCATTGGCGGCATTGCCGGAATCGGCCTTCTATTTCCACCTTGCTGCGATCGCGCTGCTGCTGCTGTCGTTCTTTTCCGGCCGCGCCATCTTGCAGGTGCTGGCCACGCGCGAAGGGCGCCGCGAACGAGCGCAGCGCCTGGTGCGCGTTGCCATTGGCCGGCTGGCCGCACTCGGCGCCATCTGGACGGCGATCGTCTACGGGCATGGCGCATGGGAGCGCGCCGGTGCCCACAACTGCCGGCACCTGCCGGCGGTCGATGCGGCGGCGCGCTATGCAGCGGAGTACTGCTACCTGCGTCATGACCGGCTGCTGCTGCGCGTGTATGGCGAAGGGCGTGAGGCGGGACGCCAGCATTTGCTCGCTCATCGCACCATCACCAGCGTCGGTCCGGTCCACATGAGCTGGGACGGTCAGGCGCTGGTTTACGGGTCCCCGGCCGGGAACGGGCAAGGGCGGCTGGCGCTGCCGCCCACATGGCGCGACCGGCTGCTGGCGCGGCTGCCCTGAAGCCCCGCCGTTTATCGCTGGACCAGGTTCATCCGCGCCAGCAGCGCGTCGAGTCCGGCCGGTGCGGGGATCTGAGCCAGAAGCCAGCGCACGGCATCGGCCAGCACATGGCTGTCATAGTCGGGCGCAAAGCTCTGCAGCGTGGCACCGTGCAGGAAGCATCGCAGCGCCAGCCATTCCGGCTGCGGCGGTGCATCGGCAGGCTGGCCGAACAGCAGCGCCGGCACGGTCCCCAGCGGGGCGCGGACCGCGCGCGCCAGGCGTTCGTCGCCGCGCGCCGCCATCCAGACTTCCAGAATCGCCAGCGAGCTGTGGCGCTGCGGGCGGTTCGCCAGGATATGCAGCATCAGGTGCAGCCGCAGCGTGGGGGTGAGCGGACCGAGTGCCGCCAGCCTGGCGGACTCGCGCTCCAGCAGCCAGGCCAGCATGGCGGGCAGCAGGTCGTAGCGGCCATCGGGGAAATGGTGGCGCAACGAGCCTCGGCTGGTTCCGGCGATTTCGCTGACGCGTGCTTCCGAGAAAGCCGCATAGCCTTGCTCGATCAGCAAGGCTGCGGCGGCTTCGATCAGGGCCTGGCGGGTGCTCGCACTGCGCTCGGTCTGGGACGGCATGCCGGCCATTGTAGCAACGTGCCGGAGCCTGCCCGCAGGTCGGGCTGTCAGTGTGGGGCGGCGGCAGGGAAATCGGTGCTGCAGCTGGGCGTCGCATCGTCGTGCGAGTGCACGTGCAGCGCGCCCGGGACATGGCGGCTCTCCAGCCCCTTGCCCTGCAGCCACTGGGCGGTGGTGGCGGCGGCGCGGTCGATCAGTTCGCCGCAGCGCGTGTAGTCGTAGGGCGAAATATCGAGCGGGCACAGTGGCGGCACCACGCTGATATGTGCCCGGTCGGCAAAGTGCTGCAGGTCGTGCACCAACTGGCGTGCCACCAGCAGCGACAGCGCATTGAAGGCGTGCTCCAGCGCACCGCGCGGCGCCCGGCGCTCGGCGCAAGTGAAGCCCGCAGGCAGCACGATCACGCGGGTGGCGCCGAGGGCGACCGCGGTGGAAACCGGGGTATTGTTGGCTACGCCGCCGTCGATCAGCGTGCGGCCCTCGAACTGCACCGGCGGGAACACGCCGGGAATGGCGGCGCTGGCCAGCACCGCATCGACGATATTGCCGTGCGAGAGCAGCACCTCGTCGCCGCTGTTCATGTCGGTCGCGACCACGTGGAGGGGCAGGTCAGCCCCCTCGAGCCGGCGCGGCCCGAAATGCCGCGCCAGCAGCGCGCGCAGGCCCGACGACTCGACCAGGTGTCCGCGGCTGCGCCCGACCATGCCGAGTACGCTGCGCCAGCCCCACGGCATGATGTCGGCGCGGCGGATGCCGCGCCACAGCTGGTCCAGGCGGCCAGCGCCGGCAATGCCGGGATTGCAGGCGAAATAGGCCCCGTTGATCGCGCCCGCCGAGGCGCCAATGACGATGTCGGGCGTCACGCCCCATGCCACCAGCTCGCGCAGCATGCCGACCTGGATGGCGCCGAGGCTGCCGCCGCCGGCAAATACGAAGGCTGTCTTGTCCATGGCTGTCGTGATGGCCCGGCGCGTCCGCGCCGTCTCTCCTTGCATGTCGGCTCGCTTGTCCCGGCCCTAGCAAAGCATAGGCGACGCCGGGCCTGCCAGGCAGGATGGTGCTCCCGGAGCGCCGGTCGGGGCACATCGTGCGCTTTGTGTCGCGCTCAAATAATGCAATTAACCGCCAGTAATTTTTACCAGCTTCAAACCAGGCTGGCAACGGGAGAAACCCCTTGGGCTGTACCCGCGGCCGCGGCAGAGCTTGCCGGGCGGCCAGAGCAAGGACCCCGATGCATTACTCCAGGAATTCGTCGGGAGCAATCCCAAGCTGGCTCGCCATATGCTCGACCAGCGCCTGCAGACCGGCGACCTTTTCCGACAGCGCCTGGTGTTCCGCGCGCAGTTGTGCAAGTTCGGCGACAGTGCCCGCAGCCGCTTCGGCACTGCCCTGGCCGCCGCTGTATGGCGTCTCCTGCGCGGCTTCCAGTCCCTCGTCGCCACTCAGCAGGTGCATCCACCGGTGTTCGCGAGCGCCTGGCGCGCGCGCCAGCCGCACCACGAAGGGAGGTTCGCGCTCCGCCAGTTCTTCCAGGAACCCCTCCACCGACGAAATATCGGCAAACGCGTGCAGGCGCGCCGTGTTCAGGCGCAGTTCCGCCGCAGTCTGCGGCCCGCGCAGCAGCAGCATCGCCAGCAGCGCGACCGACTGGCTTGGCACACCGAGCCCGCGCTGCATGTTGTGCTCGAAGCGCGGCACGCGGCTGCTGCTGCCCTCGAAGACCAGGCTCAGGTGCTTGAGCCCGTCGATGGCCTCGAGGATCTCGGGTTCGGTCACATTCATGACCGGAGCACGGGCGGTCTTCTGGTTGCAGCCGGAGGCCAGGGTGTTGAGCGACAGCGGATAGGTGTCAGGGACAGTGTGCTGTTTTTCGACCAGCACGCCGAGCACGCGGCCTTCCACGGCGGACAGGGGCCGCGGCGCGGGGCGGGCGGGGCGTTCGCCAGGCTGGCTGGCGTCGGAAACGGAATCGGGTTGCATCAAGACTCTGGGTTGGACTCGGGAGGCGCCTGCCGCCTGGCAGCGCGCTGCCATTCAAGCGCAAGGTAGCGCCAGGCGCAACTATGCCATGCCAGTGCCCCCGGCGCCGCTGTTTGCGACCGGTTCGTCCCTCGCATTCTGCGCCGCTCCGTCTACTATCGATAGGCCGCGCCGCCGCCGGCCGCGCGCGCACCGACCAGAGGGGGCAACATGGCGATTCCGCAGGCGGAAGCAATGGCAACGGGTGCCACCAATGGCGATGTCGGCAGCGCGGGCGCAACGCCTGACGGCGGCGGCCTGGAAGCGCCGTACTCCACGCTGGAGTCGCGCTGGCATCAGATGTTCCCGCAGCTTGGCGCCGAAGACATGGCACGGGTGCAGCGCTTCGGCACGCCGCAGCGCTGGCGCGCCGGCGAGAAACTGTTCTCGATCGGCCAGGCCGGGCGCGGCATGTACCTCGTCACCAGCGGCTGCGTGCGCATCGTGCGCCGCGACGGGCTGGGCCGCGAGCACACGATCACCGAACAGGGACCGGGCCACTTCCTGGCCGAGGTGGGCACGCTCAGCGGCCGGCCGGCACTGGTCGACGGCGTCGCCGTGAGCGACACCGACGGCTACGCGATCACACCCGAGCGCCTCCGCGCGCTGCTGGTGGCCGAGGCCGAGCTGGGCGAGCGCATCATGCGCGCGCTGATCCTGCGCCGCGTCGGCCTGATCGAGTTTGGCAGCGGCCCGGTGCTGGTCGGCCACGGCACCGAGCCGCTGCTGCTGGCGCTGCAGGCATTCCTGCGGCGCAACGGCTACCCGCATACCGTGATCGACATGGACGTGGATGGCGACTGCTCGCTGCTGCTCGAGTATGCCCACGCGCCCGCGAGCGACTTCCCGCTGGTGATTTGCCCCGACGGCCGCGTGCTGCGCGCGCCGGACGAGGGCCAGCTGGCGTCGTACCTGGGGTTGTTGCCGGAGTTCGACCCTGATCATGTCTATGACGTGATCGTGGTGGGCGCGGGACCCGCAGGCCTGGCGACGGCAGTGTATGCGGCGTCTGAAGGGCTGTCGGTCGCGGTGATCGACTGCCGCTCGCCCGGCGGCCAGGCTGGCGCCAGCGCGCGGATCGAGAACTATTTGGGCTTTCCTACCGGCATTTCCGGGCAGGCGCTGGCCGGCCGCGCCTTCGTGCAGGCGCTGAAGTTCGGCGCGCACATCGCCATTCCGCTCGAAGTGAAGGCCCTGCATTGCGGCACCGACCCGATCCGGCTGGAGCTTGTAGACGGACGCATGATCCCGACCCATACCGTGGTGATCGCCACCGGCGCGCAATACCGCCGCCCCGGCATCGAGTCGCTGGAGCGCTTCGAAGGGCGCGGCGTGTACTACTGGGCCTCGCCGGTGGAGGCCAAGCTGTGCCGCAACGAGCCCGCGATGCTGGTCGGCGGTGGCAACTCGGCCGGGCAGGCGGCGGTCTACCTGGCGTCGAATGCCGCGCATGTGCATATGCTGGTGCGCGGACCCGGGCTGGCCGCGACCATGTCGCGCTATCTGATCGACCGCATCGGTTCGATGCCTAATGTCACGCTGCATACCCATGCGCAGATCACCGCGCTGTCGGGCAACGGCTGGCTGTCGCGGGTGCGCTACGACGCGCCGGGCGAAAGCCCTACGCCGGTGGAAATGGACGTGCGCCACCTGTTCCTGTTCATCGGCGCGGACCCCAACGCGCACTGGCTGCGCACCTGTCATGTCGAGGTCGACGACAAGGGCTTTGTGCGCACCGGAGGCGGCGAACTTGGCTGCGCGGCGGCGGTGCCCTATCCGCTGCAGACCAGCGTGCCGGGTGTCTTCGCCATCGGCGATGTGCGTTCGGGCTCGACCAAGCGCGTCGCGGCCGCGGTAGGCGAGGGCGCCGCGGTAGTGGCGCAGATCCACGACTACCTGGCGAAGGTCCGGCTGGAGGCGGCCCGATAGCGCCGGCCTCAGCCTTTCGCTTCGCGCTCGAGCAAATCACGCTTGCGCGCCACGCCCCAGCGGTAGCCCGACAGCCCGCCGTCGCTGCGCACCACGCGATGGCACGGAATCGCCACCGCCAGGTGGTTGGCCGCGCAGGCCTGCGCCACCGCGCGTACCGCCCGCGGCGCGCCGATGCGGGCCGCGATCTCCGCATAGCTGGCGGTGCTGCCCGGCGGGATCTCTTGCAGCGCCTGCCACACGCGCTGCTGGAAGGCGGTGCCGCGCACGTCCAGCGGCAGCGCCAGACCGGTCGATGGCGCCTCGACAAAGCCCACTACCTGCGCCACCAGTTGCTCGAACCGGGCGTCGCCGCCGATCAGGTTGGCGCGCGGGAACTGGTCCTGCAGATCCTGCAGCAGCGCGTGCGGATCGTCGCCCAGCAGGATGGCACAGACGCCGCGGTCGCTCTGCGCGACCAGGATCGCCCCCAGCGCGGACTGGCCGATGGCGAAGCGGATATCAGTGCCGGCGCCGCCGGCGCGGTAGCGCGACGGTGTCATGCCGAGCACCGCGTCCGCGGTCTCGTAGAAGCGGCTGTTGGAGCCGAAGCCGGCATCGTAGATGGCCTCCGTTACCGAGTCGCTGCTGCCCAGTTGCGTGCGCAGCTTGCTGGCGCGGTGCGCGGCCGCGTAGGCGCGCGGTGTCAGGCCGGTCGCGGCCTTGAACAGCCGGTGGAAGTGGTAGGGGCTGACGCCGGCGGCGCGCGCCAGCTCGGGCAGCGCGGGCAAGGTGTCGGCGGCCTCGATGCGGCGGCATGCGTCGGCCACCATGGCGGCGTGCTGCGCGGCCAGCGCGGGCGGCGCGGCGCGGCGGCTTGGCCGGTAGCCTGCGGCTTCGGCAGCCGAGGCGTTGTCGAAGAACTCGACATTGGCCGGATGCGGCAGCCGCGACAGGCTGCTGGGCAGGCAATAGACGCCGGTGGTCCTGACCGCGTAGACGAAGCTGCCGTCGGCGGCGGGATCGCGCGCCAGCACGCGCGCCCAGCGCGGGTCATTCTCGATGATGGCGGCGTTGTCGGCATTTCCGGCGCGGCCAGCATGGCGGCGCGGCCTTGGCATGGATGCAGGCATGTCGTTCCTCAGCTGGCGTCGTGAAAGATGATGCCGAGCGTGTAGCGCTGGCCCGAATGCAGCCGGCTGACGCCATGGCGCAGGTTGACCCGGTAGCTGCCCCGGCTGCCCTGCACGGGCCGCTGGCTGACGGCGAACACCACTGCATCGCCCTGGCGCAGCGACACCACTTCGGCACGCGACTGCATGCGCGGGCGCTGCTCGGTCATTACGAACTCGCCGCCGGTGAAATCGCGTCCGGGCTCGGACAGCAGCACCGCCACCTGCAGCGGAAACACATGTTCGCCGTACAGGTCCTGGTGCAGGCAGTTGTAGTCGCCGGGGCCGTAGCGCAGCAGCAGCGGCGTGGGACGCGACTGGCCGGCCTGGTGGCAACGCGCCAGGTAGTCCGCATGAGCGGCCGGAAACCGCGTGTCGATGCCCATCGCGGCGTTCCAGCGGTTGGCAACGGGTACGAGGCGCGGGTACAGGGCCGTGCGCAAGGCGCCGACGAGGTCGGGCAAGGGATAGGCGAAATACTTGTACTCGCCCTGGCCAAAGCCGTGCCGCGCCATCACGATGCGCGAACGGTACAGCCCGTCCTGCTCGTAGCGCGCGGCGAGCGCCCGGCATTCCGCTTCGGCCAGCAGGCCGCGGATGGCGGCGCAGCCATAAGCATCCAGCTCGCTCTCCAGCGTGGCCCAGTCAATGCCATCGACGCGCGCGCCAATGGCCGCTTGTGGTGGCGGCTGGCGCCCGATTTTCTGAGGTGCCGGCACGGGGCGGCGCGGTCCGCCTACCGTCATCGCGCGTGCCTGGGGGCGCTGTGCCTGCTTGATCGTCACTGCCGTTCTCCGGTGTTTGCTTGCATGGTGCCCACTTTAGGCCTGGCAAGCGGCCGCGGCACTCCGGGTCTTGCTTTGGAATTCTGCACGAGAAATTGCCTTGACAAGACAGATCTGTCTACAAATAATGAGACAGGTCTGTATCATTCTCGAGGCGTTGTCGACGCTCGTGGACGACAGGCCGCCAAACCAACCACCCTTCGTCTTGCAGGAGAAACCCGATGTCCGCACAACCCGAAATCCGCCCGCCACTGCCGCCGTTCACCAACGATTCCGCCGTCGCCAAGGTCCGCGCCGCCGAAGACGGCTGGAACAGCCGCAACCCGGAGCGCGTGGCGCTGGCATATACCGTTGACAGTGCCTGGCGCAACCGTGCCGAGTTTGTGAACGGCCGCGCCGATATCGTCGCCTTCTTGCAGCGCAAGTGGCAGAAGGAACTGGATTACCGCCTGATCAAGGAGCTGTGGGCGCACGACGGCAACCGCATCGCGGTGCGCTTTGCCTATGAATGGCACGACGATTCCGGCAACTGGTACCGGTCGTATGGCAACGAGAACTGGGAATTCGATGAGTCGGGACTGATGCGGCGCCGCTTCGCCTGCATCAACGATGCGCCGATCCGGGAGGCGGACCGCAAGTTCCACTGGCCGCTGGGGCGGCGCCCGGACGCGCATCCGGGGTTGAGCGAGCTGGGGTTGTAACGGAGCGCCTCCTTCCCTAGTTCCGGGGTCTCCGAGGGAAGGGAGAAAAGCAGCCGCTTTGCGCTCGCTTACTGCATCTTGTCCAGGTTGCCGATCCGCACCAGCATTTCCGTGAACATCTGCATGTCGAGGTTCAGATCGGCCACTTCCTTGTGCTCGCGCGCGTTGTGCGCGGTGTACTTCTTGCCCGGCATCGCCGGCCCGAAGTTGATCGCATTGGGCATCAGCTTGGCGGTGGTGCTGCCCGCGGTCGCGACCGGCTTGGCTTCCAGTCCGGTTGTGTCGCCGAAAATATTGAGCAGCGTGGACAGCCACGCGCCCTTGGGGTCGCGCGCCATCCAGTTGCCCTGGTCGTACTTGATCTCCACCGGCCCGTGCGTCGCGGCCCAGCCGAAGATGCGCTTGGTGATGCGGGCGCCCAGCTCATCGGGCGTGCGCCCGCGCGGCATGCGCACGTTGGTGACCACGTCGACGTATTCGCCGCGCTCGCGCACCAGCGTGGGCGACATCGTCAGCGGCCCCATGAAGGCGTCGCGATAGGCGACCTCCATCTTGTTGCCGAGGTAGTCCAGCCCGTACAGGTCGTTCAGGTAGCGCACCGCCCTCAGGTAGTGGTTGTCGGCAAAGCGCACGCCGCTGGCCTGCAGGAACAGCGCCAGCCGCGGCAGCGGGTTGACGCCTTCTTCCGGGCGCGAGCCGTGCGCAGAGGCGCCGGTGACCTTGACCTCGACTTCATTGCCCTCGCGCTTCACATCGATCGAGAACTTGCCGCGCGGCGCGTTGCGACGCACGAAGTCCGCCTTCGCCTGTTCGAGTGCCGCGGCCACGGCGGCGGCATCGCCGCCGGCAATGCGCGCGGTGGCGGTCTCGGGAATGGCATTGGCCGAGGCGGCACCGCGCATGGCCACGATGGCCGGGCCCTTGCTGTCAGCCTTGCCGCGTTCGGCCTTGCCGTCGGCCGACTTGATGCCGAACGAGACCGTCAGGGTGCCGGCGCCTTTCTCCGCGACCACGGCAGGGTACTTGCTGTCGAGCACGATGTTGTATTCCGGCAGCGTGGTGTGCTGGCGGTAATACTTCATGCCGTCGCCGCCGGTCTCCTCGGTGGTCTCGATCATCAGGCGGATGGTGCGCTCCAGCGGCACGCCGCTTTCCTTGACGGTCTTCATCGCATACAGCACGGCGGCGATCGAGCCCTTGTCGTCGATGGTGCCTCGCCCGTAGAGCGTGTCGCCAATCCGCGTGAGCCGGAACGGATCGAGGCGGGTGCCGTCGTCCAGCACCCATTCCTCGGCTACAGCCGGCACCACGTCGGCGTGCGTCAGGATGCCGAAGGTGTCCTTGCCGCCGCCAGGCAGCGTGACTTCGAACACGCGGTTGTCCACGTTGCGGTAGGCCAGCCCGAAGTCGCGCGCCATGCCTTCCACCAGCTTGCCGAACTCCACAATGGCGGGGTTGTCGTGCTGGGCGATCTTTTCATCGCGCACGGTGCGCAGCGCCACCATCTTGCCGATGGTGTCGATCACCGCAGCCTCGTTGCGGACGCGGTTGTAGACGCCCAGCAGGCGTCCGATATTGACCAGGTTGTCGCCAGCCAGCGGCGCCTTGGCCTGCCACGCGGCCACGGCCGGGGCGACCGCCGGCTCGGCCCTGGCGGCGGCTGCCATAAAGGCCTGAAGGTCGGCCGGCGCGGCGGCGCGGGTGCTGCTTACCAGCGCGTCGAGCGCCGGCTTCTTCAGGGTTTGCGCCTGTCCCGGGTGCGCGATCAGCAGCGATAGCGCAAGCAGGGCAGCCCACCGGCGTGGCGTCAGCCGGTGGTGCGGGCGGCAAGATCGGGTCATTGCGAAGCAGGAAGTAAGGTTGGATGCCGCATGATAGGGCACTTGCCGGGGTTTGCCGAACAAATATGGCGCGGAATGCCCCGCGCGGGGTGTGTCCCAGGCCCCAATAGAAGACCCCTATGTCAGCGTCATAGCTAAATACAATCGTCTTATTTGAAACGATGAATTGTACAAATCACATCGCGATCGACAAAATGGGGCCTTCGCTGCAACACGCAGCCGAAACAACCGAATGAATCCAGATCAAGGAGTGATTCCGATGCTGCAATCCCGTGAAGGCCAACGCATTCCCAACGTTTCGTTCCGCGTCCGTGAAGACAACGAGTGGAAGACCATCACCACCGGCGAGCTGTTCGGCGGCAAGACCGTGGTCGTGTTCTCGCTGCCGGGCGCCTTCACGCCCACGTGTTCGTCCACCCACCTGCCACGCTACAACGAGCTGGCGCCGGTGTTCGCCAAACACGGCGTCGACGACATCCTGTGCGTGTCGGTCAACGATACCTTCGTGATGAATGAGTGGGCCAAGGACCAGGAGTCCGAAAACATCACCATGATCCCCGACGGCAACGGTGAATTCACCGAAGGCATGGGCATGCTGGTGGACAAGGCCGACCTGGGCTTCGGCAAGCGCAGCTGGCGCTATTCGATGCTGGTGCGCGACGGCATGGTCGAGAAGATGTTCATCGAGCCGGAAGAGCCGGGCGACCCGTTCAAGGTTTCCGACGCCGACACCATGCTGAACCACATCGCCCCGGGCGCGCGCAAGCCTGACCAGGTGGTGGTGTTCTCGAAGGTGGGCTGCTCGTTCTGCGCCAAGGCCAAGCAACTGCTGGACGACAACGGTTTCGACTACATCGACGTGCCGCTGGACAACAAGGTGCGCGGCAAGGTGCTGGGCGCCGTGTCGGGCGAGATGACCGCGCCGCAGGTCTTCATCAACGGCAAGCTGGTCGGCGGCGCCGAGGCGCTGCAGCAGTACCTCGCGAGGTAAGTGGCCAAACAAGCCACTCAAATCCTTTCGCTTCCGCATGCGCGGACCGGCAGTCGCCGGACCCGATGGCACCGTTTTGCCCGCTGATTGCTGGCAAAGGGCAAGGCGGTGCCATCCAGCCCGTTGATTGACCCCTGATTCACGCCATGACCACCAAGGAATCCTACGCCATGACTATCATCCAGACCGATGTCGCCGTGATCGGTGCAGGCACCGCCGGCCTTGCCGCCTACCGCGCAGCGGTGGCCGCCGGCAAGCGCGCCGTGATCATCGAAGGCGGCCCGTACGGCACCACCTGCGCCCGGGTCGGCTGCATGCCTTCGAAGCTGCTGATCGCCGCCGCCGAGGCCGCGCACGAACTGCGCCACACGGCGCCGTTCGGTGTGCACGTGGATGGCCAGGTCCGCATCGATGGCCGCGAGGTCATGGCCCGCGTGCGCAGCGAGCGCGATCGCTTTGTCGGCTTTGTCGTGCGCGGCGTCGAGAATATTCCCGAAGCCGACCGGATTCGCGGCTACGCCCGCTTTATCGACAACACCACGCTGGAGGTCGATGGCCACACGACCGTACGCGCCGGCCGCGTGGTCATCGCCACCGGCTCCAGGCCTGCGCTGCCGGCCCCGATCAAGGCTTTCGGCGACCGCCTGATCGTCAATGACGATGTGTTCGCATGGGAAGACCTGCCGGGCAGCGTGGTGGTGTTCGGGCCGGGCGTGATCGGTCTGGAGCTTGGGCAGGCGCTGTCGCGCCTTGGCGTGCGGGTGCGCGTGTTCGGCGTCAGCGGTTCGCTCGGGCCGCTGACCGATCCGGTGATTCGCGCCTATGCCGCCAAGGCATTCAACGATGAGTTCTACCTTGATCCGGAAGCCAGGGTGACCGAAATGGCCCGCGACGGCGAGCAGGTGGTGGTGACCTATGCCGACCGAGAAGGACGTAGCGTGACCGAGCGCTTCGACTACGCACTGGCCGCCACCGGCCGCGAGCCGAACGTGCGCGGCCTCGGCCTGGAGAACACCGGCCTGGCGCTGGACCAGCGTGGCGTGCCGGTGTTCGACCCGGAAACGCTCCAGTGCGGCAACGCGCCGGTGTTTATTGCCGGCGACGCCAACAATATCCTGCCGTTGCTGCACGAAGCCGCGGACGAGGGCAAGGCCGCCGGCGAGAACGCCGCCAGCTATCCGCAGGTGGAACGGCTGGCGCGCCGCGCGCCCCTGGCGGTGGTGTTCTCCGACCCGCAGATCGCGATGGTGGGGCAGCGCTACGCCGACCTGGCCGAGGGCAGCTTCGTCACCGGCGAAGTCAGCTTCGAAGACCAGGGCCGCAGCCGCGTGATGCTGAAGAACCGCGGGCTGATGCACGTCTACGCGGACAAGGCGAGCGGTCGGTTCCTGGGCGCGGAATGGATCGGGCCGCGTGCGGAAAACATCGCACACTTGCTGGCGTGGTCGTACCAGCAGGGCCTGACCATCGAGCAGATGCTGGGCATGCCGTTCTACCACCCGGTGGTGGAAGAAGGGCTGCGCACGGCGCTGCGCGACGCGGCGGCGAGGCTGCGGCATGATCGTTGACCGTAATTGCTAGACAGGTCTGTCTGTCATAGTATTGATGCAGGCGGGCCGGCGGCATTTCCTTGCCGCCGGCCCGTTGCCGATTTCCCAACAAGCCTTTCGCCGCGCCACCATGGCCAACCCCTCCGCCCGCGACCGCATCCTCGACACCGCCGCCCGCCTGTTCTACCAGGAGGGGTATCGCGCCACCGGCATCGACCGGATCATTGCGGAGTCGGGCGTGGCCAAGATGTCGCTGTACCGGCATTTCGCCTCCAAGAACGACCTGATCTCGGCCTTCCTGGATCGGCGCCATGAGGAATGGATGGCCTGGTTCCGCGGCGACGTCGAGGCCCGCCTGGCCGCGCGCCCGCATCTGGACGTGATTGCCGACGCGCTGGCCGACTGGTTCGCGGCGGACTTCCGCGGCTGCGCATTCATCAACGTCGTCGCCGAGGCCGGTGGCGATGCCCGCGCGGCCGCACAGGCCGCCGCGCACAAGGCAGAACTGGCGGCGTTCGTAGCCGATATTGCCACGCGACTCGGACTGCGCCAGCCAGTCCAGGTGGCGGAAGAAGCCATGCTGTGCATTGAAGGCATGATCGTGCGCTACCAGATGCACCGCGATCCGGCAGTGATCGAGGCTGGGCGACGGCTGCTGGGCAGGTTGCAGGGCGAGTAAACGCTCGATTCGACACCGCGCTCGATTCGACACCGCGCTCGATCCGACACCGTCGAACGATGGAAGCAGTCCCTGCGCTCATTCCGTAAGGTATCCCCGGAAAATGTATCGCCTTTGACACATTCAGGTTACAATCGAAATGCAATTACGAATTATTCGTATTCGTAATCATAAATTTCCACTGTTCCTGAAGTGATGTCCTTTGATCCGATCTCCCGGGCCAAGCCGCGCCTTGCCCGTTCCCGGCTGACGCCTCCCCGCGGCCTTTCGCTGACCACCCTGGCCCTGAGCCTGCACGCCGGGGGCGTGTTTGCCCAGTCCGCAGCCACGCCCGCGGCTGCCTCTGGCGCGGCCGCCGAATTGCCGGCCGTGACCGTGCGTGCCTCTGGCGCAGAGGAAACCGCAACGGGGCCGGTGCACGGTTTCGTTGCCAGACGCAGCGCCACCGCGACCAAGACCGATACGCCGGTGATGGAGACGCCGCAGTCGATCACGGTGATCACGCGCGACCGGATGGAAGCGCAGGGGGCGCAGTCGGTGCAGCAGGCCATCGGCTATACCGCCGGCGTCTATGCCGGGCCATATGGCAATGACGCGCGCGGCGACTGGGGCAAGTTCCGCGGCACGGACTTCACGCAGTACCGCGACGGCCTGCTCAACCAGGTCGGCTTCTACAACAACGTGCGCGCCGACGTTTACGGGCTGGAGCGCATCGACGTGCTGCGCGGCCCGTCGTCGATGCTGTTCGGGCAGGGCGCGGTGGGCGGCATCCTGAACCTGGTCAGCAAGCGTCCGCAGGCCGAGGCCGCGCGCGAGGTCGGCGTGCAGTTCGGCAACTACAACCGCAAGCAGGTGCAGGCCGACCTGACCGGGCCGCTCGATGCCGAGGGCAAGTGGATGTACCGGCTGGTGGCGCTGGCGCGCGACAGCGACACGCAGGTGGACTACGTGCCCGACAACCGTTACCTGATCGCGCCGTCGCTGACGTACCGGCCCAATGCCGATACCTCGTTCACGCTGCTGACCAATTTCCAGCGCGACGAAAGCGGGACGTCAGTCGGCTTCTTTCCGTGGCGCGGCACGCTCTATCCGAACCCGGGCGGGCAGATTCCCGATCACCTGTTCATCAGCGAGCCGGGCTACGACCGCTACAACGCCGAGCAGACCTCGGTCGGCTACGAGTTCCAGCACAAGGTCAACGATGCGCTGACCGTCCGCCAGAACCTGCGCTACTCGCACAGCACCGTGGACTACCGCAGCATCTACGCCGCCGGCTTCACCGGCGCGACGCACGGCTGGGTGCCCGGCAGCAGCACGCTGATGCGCCGCACGGTCTACCTGAACCAGCCGACGCTGAATGCCTTCGTGGTCGACACGCAGGCACAAGGCAACTTCCGCACGGGCCCGGTCGACCATACGCTGCTGGCCGGCATGGACTACCAGCATGCCGAGATCACCGGTCGCTCGGGCGTGGGCGGCACCGCTGCGCCGCTGGATGTGTTCAACCCGGTCTACGGTAATTTCACGCTGCCTGGCACGCGCGACCTGAATCCCAGCAAGCAGATCCAGACCGGCGTGTACCTGCAGGACCAGCTGTCTTGGAACAAGTGGCTGCTGATGCTGGGCCTGCGCTATGACTGGTCGCGCGCGGCGCAGGACAACACGCCCGGGGCCAGCCGCGAAGACAACGAACTGACCAAGCGCGCCGGCCTGATGTACCGCTCGGACATCGGCCTGAACCCGTACGTCAGCTATACCGAGTCGTTCCAGGGCCTGCCCGGCTTCAACCGCTCCAACCAGGCCTTCAAGCCGCTGCGCGGTTCGCAATGGGAAGCGGGGATCAAGTACCAGCCGCCGGGCAAGAATGCTTCGCTGACCGTGGCGGCATTCGACATGCGCGAGAAGAACCGGAAGACCGCTGGCGTGGTCAACGGCATTCCTGACCAGGTGCAGGTGGGCGAGGCCCGCACGCGCGGCATCGAGGTCGAGGCACTGGCTTCGCTGACCAGCCGCCTGGACCTGATTGCGACCTATACGTACCTGGATGCGCGCGTGATCGAAGGCAGCGCCGCCGAGGTCGGCAAGCGCCTGGCCAGCACGCCCTCGAACATGGCTTCGCTGTGGGCCAACTACCGCTTCAAGCTGTTCGGGCTGCCGGGCTTCGTGGCCGGCGGCGGCGTGCGCTATGTCGGCCCGAGCTACGACGGCACCGACCAGAACCGCGTCGGCGGGGTGACGCTGTACGACGCCATGATCGCCTACGACCACGGTCCGCTGCGCGTCGCGCTGAACGCCAACAACCTGTTCGACAAGCAGTTCCTGACCACCTGCCTGGCACGCGGCGATTGCTACTTCGGCGCGCGCCGTACCGTGGTCGGCAGCGTGACGTACCGCTTCTGACGCGGCCGGCTAGGCTGCCAGCGCGCTATCGATGGCGCGCTGCAGCCGCTCCATGCCGAAGGTCACGTCCTGCACCGTGCCGTTGACAAAGAACGACGGCGTGCCCCGCACCCGGCAGCGCGTGCCGCCGTGCTGGTCGGCGCGGATGTGCGGCAGGTGTCGGTGCGTGGACATGTCGCTGTCGTAGCGGTCGAGATCCAGGCCCGTCATGCCGGCGTAATGGCGCAGGGCGTCGGGCTTCAGCCCCTCCGGGTGCTCGTAGAGCATGCGGTACATCTGCCAGAATCGATCCTGCGCCGCCGCGGCCTCGGCGCACTCGGCCGCCGGCTCGGCGGACGGGTGCCAGTTGGCCATCGGGTAGTGCCGGTAGACAAAGCGCACCTGCGGGCCATAGTGCTCCAGCAGGATCTTCATGGCGCCGTAGGCGATGCGGCAGTAGGAGCATTCGAAGTCGCCGTATTCGACGACGGTGACCCTGGCGGTATCGGGGCCGACGGCATGGTCGGCGGCGGTGACGGCGACTTCCAGCATTGGCGTTCTCCGGTGCGTGCGCGGCAAGGCATGCGCGGATTCCCGGTGGGGAGGTTCCAGTGTAGACCCCGCAGACGCCAGGCCAAGGCCCCGCAGCCACCCGAAACACACTGCGGTTCCGGACGGCGGGCCGGCTATGGCACGATCGACAAGAAGAGGTAGGCTGCCAGGATCACCAAGTGCACCACGCCCTGCAGGATCGTGGTGCGACCCATGCCCAGCGTCAGCGACGACACGACCAGCGTCAGCAGCAGCAACACCATGTCCTTCGGAACCAGCCCCAGCTCCAGCGGCTGGCCGATCCAGATGAACACTGCCGCCACGGTCGGGATGGTCAGCCCGATGCTGGCCAGCGCCGAGCCGAGGGCCAGGTTCAGGCTGGTCTGGATGCGGTCGGCGCGCGCTGCGCGCAGTGCCGCCAGCCCCTCGGGCAGCAGCACCATGGCGGCAATCACGATCCCCACCACCGCGGCCGGCGCGCCCGCCTTCAGCACGGCCGCCTCGACCGACGGCGACAGCAGCTTGGCCAGCCCCACCACCAGCACCAGGCAGGTCAGCAGCAGCACCCCGCTGGCGAGCGCCACGCGCGCGGGCGGCGGCGGTGCATGCACGTTCTCGTCGGAACTGCCTTCGGCCAGGAAGTAATCGCGGTGGCGGATGGTCTGCACGAACACGAACGAGCCGTACAGCACCAGCGACATCACGCCCGAGAACGCCAGCTGCGCCGGCGTCAGCACCGGCCCCGGCGACGAGCTGGTGTAGTTGGGCAGCACCATCGTCAGCGCCAGCAGCGCCGCCAGTACCGCCATGGCGGCATTGGCGCCGGGCGCCTGGAACGCCTGCTCGCGGTGATGCAGGCCGCCGACGAACAGACACAGGCCCACGATGCCGTTGCAGATCAGCATGACCGCGGCAAACACCGTATCGCGTGCCAGGCCGGCTTTCTCCGGCCCGGACGACAACATCACGGAGACGATCAGTGCCACTTCGATCACGGTCACGGCAATCGCCAGCACCAGCGTGCCGAACGGTTCGCCCACCTTGTGTGCAACCACCTCGGCGTGGTGCACGGCGGCAAATACTGCGCCGGCCAGCGCGACGGCCACCAGCGCGATCAGCCAGCCCTGGCCGGGCATCAGCCAGCCGAGCGCCAACGTGGCCGCGGCAGCGAGCGGCGCGCCAACGGTCCAGGCCGGCAGCCTGTTGGAAGTCAGAGCCATCCCTGTGTGTGTCCTTTCTTGTCGTTATGCCGTGCCGGGCGGCACGGGCGTGCCATGCAGGCACGCATGATAGTCCGGAGATATGCTGTTTAGACCACTTTTATGGCGGCGGCAACAGGGATATGGCAAACGAGAAGGCTATGAGTTCCCGCTAGTTGATAGAAATTCGAGGAACTTGGCAGTGATTCTGTGAAATTGGCAGCCCGCATTTCGCGCCAGTAGACCGGTCAGCCAGGGCTTGGCGGACTGTCCTTGGTAGCGCTGGGCGGCCCGGCGGGTGGCCGCTCGCGCAGCGCCGGATGGTTTCGCAGAATCCAGCGCGCGGCCAACAGCAATGCGATAAGGAACCCAAAAAAATACGCGCACAACGCGGCGACGTTTTGCATGATGGCTTGACCCGGGGATGTCGGCTCTTGTGGCCGTGTGCGCGGCAGTATGCGCAGCATTCGTAACGCCGGACACCCTCTTGAGGGAGGGCACGGGGCGCTTGATGCCCGGCTTGCACCGGCTTGCACCGGCTTGGCAACGGGTCAGTCGGCGTCCGGGATCGGCGCGCCGGTGATCCTGGGCGCCGGTTCCGCCTGCACGGCCTCGGCGGGAAACAGTTTCAGGAAGGTGCGGGCGACCTCGGGATCGCGGCAGGCAAGCCAGTCGTCCCATTGCTCACGCGGGATGACTACCACTGAACGTTTTTCATCGCCGGGCTTGTGGAAGCGCTCCATCACAGGGTGCTGTGTGGAGTTCACCGTCAGCATGGTGAAGGACAGCGCCGCATCGGGCCAGCCGCGCCACAGGCCTGCGATGCCGAAGGCGGGCTCGCCGGGTAGCCAGATGCGCCAGCGCACCGGCTTGCCAGGCGGGCCGCCCGGCATCGCGTCCTCGGGATAGGCGTACTCGTAGAACGCGGTGGCCGGGACCAGGCACAGCTGCCCCTGGCGCCAGTAGCGGGCAAAGGCAGGGCGCTCGCCGACGGTTTCGCTGCGCGCGTTGGTGGTGTCATAGCGGCGCGTGCCGGGCGGGATGCGCTGCCGTGGCACCATGCCGAATGACGCCAGGCCGGCATGCCGCACGCCGTCGTCGGTGGCGCGTACGATCGGCGCCAGGTAATCGGGATAGGTTTCGGCCTTGAACAGGCCCGGCGGCGGTTCCACGCCAAAGATGTCGCGCAGGATCTGGCGCTGGACCGGGGCGTAGTTGGTGCACATGCGCTGGCCTCCCTGGCGTGATGGTCGCCGCGACTTTCCGCCGTGATCTCCCGCCGTGATTTCCATATCGTCGGCGCCGGGCCGGATGGCGTCAAGCGCACCGCGCGTTGCATCCGGGGCATGGCAAAAACCGTCAGGCGCGCTGGCGGAATCGGTTATTGCCCGCCGCCCCGGCACGGGCGCACACTCTTGCGGCAGCCGCGCCACGCGGCACCGACGATCACAGACTCACAGACGACAACAGGCACCATGGCCCGGGCGGCGTCCGCGGCAGGCAGCCGGACATACAGGAGACACCATGCGCGACTACGCCCAGGCCTACGACGGCTTTTCCTATCACGAGGCGGTGGCCCGGCAACTGCACGGCAGCCTCGATGCGATCAACGCCTGCGTGGAATGCTGCGACCGCCATGCCGAGCCCGGCCGCATCGCGCTGTACTGGGAAGGCCGCGACGGCAACGCGCGCAGCTGGACGTTTGCCGAACTGCAGGCGCTGTCGGCGCGGTTTGCCGGCTTCCTGAAGGCGCAGGGCGTGCAGCCGGGCGATCGCGTTGCGGGGCTGCTGCCGCGCACGGCCGAGCTGCTCGTGACCATCCTCGGTACCTGGCGCGCCGGTGCGGTGTACCAGCCGCTGTTCACGGCGTTCGGCCCCAAGGCCATCGAGCACCGGCTCAACAGCTCGGGCGCGAAAGTGGTGGTCACGGATACCGTCAACCGTCCCAAGCTCGATGAAGTGGAGGGCGCGCCGCCGGTCGTCACCGTGGCGGGCACCAGTGAGGCGCCGGGGGACGTAAGCTCCGGCGATGTCAGCTTCTGGGCCGAGCTGGCGCGCCAGCCGGCCAGCTTCGAGCCGGTCATGCGCAGCGGCGACGATCCCTTCCTGATGATGTTTACGTCGGGCACCACCGGGCCGGCCAAGCCGCTGCTGGTGCCGCTGAAGGCCATTGCCGCGTTTGCCGGCTACATGCGCGACGCCGTCGACCTGCGCGACGAAGACGCGTTCTGGAACCTGGCCGACCCGGGCTGGGCCTACGGCCTCTACTACGCGGTGACGGGGCCGCTGTCGCTGGGGCATGCCACCACCTTCTACGATGGCCCGTTCACCGTGGAAAGCACCTGCCGCGTGATTCGCAAGTACGGCATCACCAACCTGGCGGGATCGCCCACCGCCTACCGGCTGCTGATCGCCGGCGGGCAGGCCGTATCGGAGCAGTTGCGCGGGCAGTTGCGCGCGGTCAGCAGCGCGGGAGAGCCGCTCAACCCCGAAGTGATCCGCTGGTTCGCCAGCGAGCTGGAAGCGCCCATCCATGACCACTATGGCCAGACCGAACTGGGCATGGTGCTGTGCAACCATCATGCGCTGTCGCACCCCGTTCGCATGGGCGCCGCTGGCTTTGCCAGCCCGGGCCACCGCGTGGTCGTGGTCGACGACGAGCAGCGCGAACTGCCCCCCGGGCAGCCTGGCACGCTGGCGCTGGACCTGGAGCGCTCGCCGATGTGCTGGTTCGGCGGCTACCACGGCACGCCCACCAGCGCATTCGCGGGCCACTATTACCTGACCGGCGACTCCGCCGAACTCAATGACGACGGCAGCATCAGCTTTATCGGCCGCGCCGACGATGTCATTACCACCTCCGGATACCGCGTCGGCCCGTTCGACGTGGAAAGCGCGCTGATCGAGCATCCGGCCGTGGTCGAGGCCGCGGTGATCGGCAAGCCGGACCCGGAGCGCACCGAGCTGATCAAGGCCTTCGTCGTGCTCGACCGGCAGCATGCGGCCACGCCCCAACTGGCCGAGGCGCTGCGCCAGCATGTGCGCAAGCGCCTGGCCGCCCACGCCTATCCGCGCGAGATCGAATTCGTCGCCGAGCTGCCCAAGACCCCCAGCGGCAAGGTCCAGCGCTTCATCCTGCGCAACCAGGAGGTCGCGCGCGCCCGCGAGGCGGCCTCGGCTTGATCCCGGACGGCCCTGGCCGCTTCCTATAATGAGGAAGCGGTTGCCAGGTCCCCGGCGGTGATGGAGGCTGCGGCGCCGCGCCAGGCGCGCCCGCAGGCCGGGCGCACGTCTTTTCATCTCCAGACCATTCGGGCGAGGCGATCAAAATGCAGACTAGCGAAGCGGTGCTGACGCAGGCGCGCGCAGCCTTGGCGCATGTGCCTTATCAGGGGCATGTACTCCATCCCACCATCCAGTTGCGGCTGTCGGACGGCGCGCTGATCCTGGAAGGCGAGGTAGCCGATATCGTCGACAAGACCCGCGCGGCCACCGCGCTGCGGCGCGTGGACGGCGTGACCAGCGTGATCGACCACCTGCGCGTGACAAACGGCGCGGTCACCGTCGGTGACGGCGAACTGCGCGACGCGGTATGCGAGCGCCTGCTCAATGCCATCGAGTTCCGTAATTGCAGGATCTGCGCGCGCGTCAAGGGCCAGCACGAGACCGTGCGCGAGCCCGTTGGCGAACGCAGCGGCTGGATCGAGGTCGAGGCGCACGACGGCGTGGTGACGCTGTGGGGCCAGGTGATCAGCCTGTCGCACATGCGCCTGGCCGGCGTGCTGGCCTGGTGGTCGCGCGGCTGCCGCTGCGTGGTCAACGAACTGGTGGTGGCGCCCGCCGAAGCCGACCGCGACGACGAGATCACCGAGGCGCTGATGCTGGTGCTGGAGACCGATCCCTTCGTCGACGCGGCCCAGGTCAGCGTGCATACCGAAAACCGCGTCGTCACGCTGGAAGGCTGCGTCGCCAGCGAGAACACGCGCCGGCAGGTCGAGCGCGATGCGTGGTACGTGCAAGGCGTGGAGGACGTGGTCAACCACATCTCGCTGCGCGCCTGAGCTTGCAGCGGCCTAGCCCGGCATGCCGCGCCGGGCCGCCGCACCCTCCATGCGCCAGTAGCGCCGCCGCGCCCGCAGCGCGAAGCGGGCGCGATAGTCCGACATCGACATCGCCGTGATGCGCTGGAACAGCCGCCGGAACGCGGCCGCGTCGCTGTAGCCGCAGGCTTCGGCGATCGCCTGCGTGCCGTGCAGCGTCACCTCCAGCAGCATGCGCGCGCGCTCCACGCGCAGCGTGTGCAGGTAGTCCAGCGGCGTCATGCCGGTGACCTGCCGGAAATGCCGCAGCAGGGTCCGCTCGCTGACCGCCGCGGCCTGCGCTACCGCGGCCAGCTGGTAGGGCTCGGCCACATGTTCCTGCAGCCACTGCACAGCCCGGTACACGGGGCTGTCCGCGGTGCGGCTGAGCCAGCGCTGCGAGACCAGCGCCGGTACGCTGCGCTGGCGCTCGAGCTGGTAGAGCATCAGCTGCGCGGCGGCCTGCGCCAGGTCGGGGTCATGCAGGTGGCCCAGCACACGCAGCATGAACTCCACCTGCAGCGCGGGTGCCACGCATGAGAACACTTGCCCGTGCACGCTCATGGCCTGGTCTGCGCCCAGGTCCGCGCGCGGGAACTGGTGCGTCATCCAGCTCTGGTACATCCAGGGCGCGCCGGTGCGGGCGCCATCCAGCAGGCCGAGCTGCAGCGGCATCATCATCCCCGACGAGCAGGCGGCAAGCCACCCGCCCGCAGCCACATGGCGCTCGACCATGCGCAGCGCGGCGGTATCGCGGCGCACGATGTCGCCGAGCTGGTGTGCATTGCTGGCCAGCAAAGCCGGGATCACCAGCAGCGAGCGGCTGCCCGCCGCCCGGATGCGGCGCGTGGACGCTTCCAGGCCCGGCAGGTCGGCCGAGAGTATGCGCCCGTTGGCGCCGCACAGCTGCCAGCTCAGCGTCGGCGCGGCATCGGGCCGCTGCAGGCTCGCCACGCCGGCGACGGTGCGCAGCACGTCGAGCGTGGTGAAGAGAGTGCCGGGCATCGCATGGGGCAGCCATAGCAGGCGGACATGTAGCGGTGTTGCGGACGCGGTGGGGGTGTCGGGAACCAGTGGATCGGTGGGGACGCGCATTTCAGGGGAGTTGGTGCATGGTTGATCCCGGGACTGCGTGGCGGGATCGGCATTATGATTGGCGATATTGATCCTCCCCATGCCCGCTGGCAAGGGCTAGCATCTTGCCGTTGTGCCGTGGACGCCGGCGTTGCCGCTGCGTCACGGCATGGCCCCAACAAGACCAATCCGAGGAGCTTCCATGCCGTTTTCCGTTCGACACGTTGCAGTCGCAGCCGCCCTGGCACTTGCTGGCGCCGGCCACCTGGCCGCTGCCGCCCAGCCCGATGCCGCGCTGCTGGCCGCCGCCCGCACCGCCCAGCCGGCGGTGGTGCAGTCGCTCAAGGAGATGGTGTCGATCGAATCCGGCAGCGCCAACGCGCAGGGCCTGGCCCGGATGGCCAGCTACACCGAGAAGCGGCTGCAGGCACTGGGTGCCCAGGTGGAGCGCGTGCCGGTCACCAAGGGTCCGGGCACCATGGTCAAGGGCACGCTGATCGGCAACGGCAAGCGCCGCATCATGCTGATCGCCCACATGGACACCGTCTACCCGGAAAACACGCTGGCGACGCAGCCGATCCGCGAGGAGGGCAACCGGCTCTACGGCCCCGGCATTGCCGACGACAAGGGCGGCATCGCGGTCATCCTGCATTCGCTGGAGATCCTGAAGAACAAGGGCTGGCGCGACTACGCGCAGATCACCGTGCTGTTCAACCCGGACGAGGAAGTGGGTTCGGTCGGCTCCGGCGAGACCATTGCCGCGCTGGCCGCGCAGCATGACGTGGTGCTGTCGTGCGAGCCCACCGCCGCCAAGGACGTGGTCAAGGCCGAGTCGCTGCTGCTGGGGGCGTCCGGCACCGCCACTGCCACCATGCAGGTCAAGGGCCGCGCCGCGCATGCCGGCGCCGCGCCCGAGCGCGGCCGCAATGCTCTGGTCGAGCTGGTCTACCAGCTGCAGCAGACCCGCGACGTCGCCACGCATGTGCCCGGCTCGCAGCTGAACTGGACCCAGGCGCAGGCTGGCACCGTGCGCAACCAGATTCCCGAAAGCGCGGTGGCCTACGGCGACGTGCGCACCACTGCCAACGGCGCTGCCGAGAAGCTGAAAGTCGCCTTGCAGGACAAGGTCAAGTCGGGCCAGATGGTGCCTGACACCCAGACCACGGTGACGATGGAAGAAGGGCGCCCGCCGTTCGTGGCCGACGCCCGCGGCCGCGCGCTGGCCAGGCGCGCGCAGGAGATCTACACCGAGCTGGATGGCCGCACCCTGGCGCTGGCCGAAGGCACCGGCGGCGCCACCGACGCCAGCTATGCCGCGCGCTCGGGCAAGCCGGCTGTGGTGGAGAGCTTCGGCCTGGCGGGCTTCGGCTACCACGCGCGCGACGAGTACATCGAGCTGGATTCGATCGTGCCACGGCTGTACCTGATGACGCGGATCCTGGAGGATATTGGACGTCACTGAGCAGGCGTAACTGAGTCCCCGCACCGGCGTGCCGCGGATGGCACCCGGCTGCGCCGAAGCGGCGCTTCGCATGCGTTCAGGACACCACGCCCCGCGCGCGCGCACGGCCACTGGCTCCGGCATCCTGCTACAGTGTCATGGCCGCCACCAGTGGCGGCCATGACAAAGACATAGTGGGGAGACCGCAGCATGAACCGCAAAGGCCTGCTCGATGCCGCCTCGGCATTGGAAGACCTGGCGGCCGGCAATGTGCCGGCTGCCGCGCAAGTCGCGGCAGGCGCCGCCGCGCTGGAGAAGATCCATGCCGATTACCCGGGCTGGCGCGATGTCGGCGACGCCCTGTTCGGCCTCAAGGCGCTCGCCAGCGGCAGTGGCATGGACCTGGACGCCAACGGCCGCCAGCGCGCGGGCCGGCTGGCCGACATCGTGCGCAGCCTGATCGACCAGATCTGAACAACGGCGCGGCTACAGCATCGACTCGATCGGCAGGATCGACAGGAACCAGATGCCGAGCCGGCGCCACCAGCTGGTGTTGGGTTCGGTGTCGTAGCGCACCACCTCGTCGCCGCGCCGCTCCAGCCAATACAGCTTGCCTTGCTCGTCGAGCTTGACCTGGTAGGCCGCTTCCGGCACCACCGTGGCGAAGGTCGATTCGATTCGGCCGGCCAGCGCCGGGCTGTCGATCACGAAGCCCAGCTCGGTATTGAGGTTGGCCGAGCGCGGGTCGAAATTGAACGAGCCCACGAACACGCGGCTGGCATCGACGCCAAAGGTCTTGGCATGGAGGCTGGAGCCGGAACTGCCGAACGGCCCGGCGCGGCCCTTGGCCGGTGCCGCCGACCGCCGCAGCTCGTACAGGTCCACGCCTGCCTCCAGCAGCGCCTTGCGGCGCTTGGCATAGCCCGAATGGACCGCGGCGACGTCAGTTGCCTCCAGCGCGTTGGTCAGCACGCGCACGGCAACGCCTTTTTCGGCCAGCTGCGAGAAGTAGGCGGTGCCGGCGGTGGACGGGACGAAGTAGGGCGAGACCAGGTCCAGCTCGCGCTGGGGCTCGCCCAGGATCTCGCGCAACTGGTGCGCGACCAGCGTGTTGCGCGAAGCCTCGCCGAGGGCCTTGGCCGGATCGTCGCTGACGATGCGTGTCGCGGCCCACTCGAATTCCAGCGTGCCGTCGAGCATATGCTGCACGTCGGGCACCTCGCGCAGCGCGGCAAGGTAGGCGCCGGCGGCCGGGTTCTGCTCGACCGCGCGGGCGCTGCCGGCCAGCTCGTGCAGGCGCTCCATGCTGACCGGCGGCACCAGCCGGTCCACCGGGTAGGCCGAGGCGCTGGCCCAGTAGCGGTCGAAGTCTTGCGCCACGTCGGCGGCGGCGGGGCCGATCGCAATCACATCCAGGTCGGCGAACAGCACGCCATCGGTGGCACCGAAATATTCGTCGCCGACATTGCGCCCGCCGATGATCGTGGCGACGCCGTCGGCGGTGAACGACTTGTTGTGCATGCGCCGGTTCAGGCGCCGGAAATCGGTCAGGAAATTGAGCGCCTTGGGCTGGCGCAGCACGAACGGGTTGAATATCCGCACTTCGACCTGCGGATGCGCGTCCATGGCCGCGAGCAGCTCGTCCATGCCGGACAGCCCGTTGTCATCGAGCAGCAGCCGCACGCGCACGCCGCGGCCGGCGGCCTCGTGCAGCGCCTCCAGCAGCAGCGTGCCGGTCAGGTCGTTGCGCCAGATGTAGTACTGCACATCGAGCGTGCGCTGCGCCGTGCGTGCCAGGTGCACGCGCGCGGCGAAGGCTGCGTAGGCGTTGTTCAGCGGGTGGATGCCGCTGAGCCCGGAATGGCCGGCCAGCGCGGCCGCGACCGCGCGGCCCAGCGGAGTGGCCGCGGCCTCGGCCGGCGTGATGGCGGTGGATTCGGTGCGGTGGTCCAGTGGCGGCAGCGCGCAGCCACCCAGCAGGGTGGCGCAGCACAGCAGCAGCGAACTGGCGTGCAGGCGGTGGTGGGGCACGAACGCAGCGTCTGTCGGCAATGGCATGGCGATGGTCGGCGCGTCCCGCGAGCGGGGCCGCGCGTGGCGGCAATGTCCGCCATGTTGCCATGCCGGCGCGGTGTCTGGCTTCCGGCAATCGCTATGCCGGCGCGCGAACTTCTTTGACACACCGGCCCGACCCCGCCACTCTCCCGCGAGCAGGAGAGGGAGAACACCGACAGGGTTCGAAACGCTTGCGGCTTACGATGCTGCCACTACCCCACAAGCAATACGCCCCCCTGCGTTGCCCGTCGGCTGCGTCTTGTAGTCGTCCGGATCCTTGTGCACCACCACTGCGCGCCCGATCACGCTGTTGGCGCCGGTGCCGACCGATAATGACGGCAGCAGCATGCTGACGCGCACGTTGCCGTTGGCGTCGGCGGTGATGTTGTTCATGTCGCCGGCATGGTGCTCGGGCATGGTCATCTGGCCGTGCGGCTTGCCGCCCGGGTTGAAATGGCCGCCGGCGCTCATCGCGTCGGGCGCCGAGCAGTCGCCCTTTTCGTGGACGTGAAAGCCATGGACGGTATTGGGCGGCAGGCCCGTGATCGAGGCGGTCATCAGTACCCCGCCGGGCTGCTGCTGGAAGGTCACGGTGCCGGCGGTATTGGTGCCGCTCTTGGGCTGTAGTTGCGCTGCGGCGCGGGCCCCGCTCGTGCCGGCCGAGGCCGCGGCGGCCGCGGTGGCGCCCGTGGCGCTGGATGAGGCCGAGGCGCTTTTGCCGGAACCGGCGCAGCCGGCCAGCACCACGGTCGCGGCAACGCAGGCGGCCAGGGGGATAAGCACTGGTTTCATCGGAATCCTCTTCTCGTCGTGATTTCGGATGAAACAGTATAGGTCGGGCAACGCGCTCGCGGCTTCCGGTTTTGTCCTATTCGGCACGTTTCGGATGCCCGGCGCTTGCAGCTTGCGCCAGAAAGCAGGTCAGGCCGCCACGGCGAGGCGCTGCTGTCCCGCACCAAAATGCGGGTGGCGCGAGAACAGGTCCGCCGCCCAGTTGACGAACACCCGCACCTTGGCCGACAGGTGCCGGTTCTGCGGATACATCGCCGAGATCGGCAGCTCGTCGGTTTGCCAGTCCGACAGGATTTCGACCAGCCGGCCGCTGGCCACATACGGCTCCGCCATCGCGCGCGAGATGCGGGCGATGCCATGGCCCTCCAGCGTGCAGCCCACGTAGACCTCGGCATCGTTGGTCGAGATCGCGGAGGGCAGCAGCACCTCGCTGCGCTCCATGCCGCGCGCCATCGGCCACGGCATTTCGCGCCCGTTGCGGTTGGACAGGTAGTTCACCGCCTTGTGCTGCGCCAGCTCGGCGAGGTCGCGCGGCGTGCCGGCGCGGTTCAGGTAGATCGGCGAAGCGTAGAACGCCAGCTTTACGTGGCCGATGCGGCGGGCCACCATCGATTCGTCCAGCGGGATCCCCACGCGCAACACCACGTCGACGCCTTCCTGCAGCAGGTCGATGGGCTTGCCGTTGATGGTCAGTTCGAGCTTCAGGTCGGGGTAGGCCTGCAGGAAGTCATCCAATGCGGGCACGAGGACCAGGTTGGCAAGCGGCGCGGTGGTGTCGACCGACAATGTGCCGCGCGGCGAATTGTTCTGCCGCGTGAGCGACTGCTCGGCTTCTTCCACGTCCGCCAGGATGCGCACGCAGCGTTCGTAATAGGCCGCGCCGTCGTTGGTCACGCTGATGCGGCGTGTGGTCCGGTGCAGCAGCTTGACGCCGAGGTGCGTCTCCAGGTTCTGGATCAGGCGGGTCAGCGTGGCCTTGGGCAGGTCCAGCGATTCGGCGGCGCGCGCAAAGCTGCCGACGTCCACGACCCGTGTGAATGCCTGCATTGATACGAGACGGTCCATGATGAGGTTCCGACGATAGATCCGAACGGCGTGCCGCGCGCGCTCGTGACGCGCACGGCGTGGCTTGTTGTTGTGATTGGGGGAGTGCTGCCGGCTGGCTGGCGCCGGGGTGCGCGGGGGCGCGGGTCCGGCGTGGGTTTGTCAGGGCGTGCAGCGCCCGCAACGAATGAAAGACAGGGTTGCGGATCGCCATGCGTGCCAGGAGCTGGAGTGAATCACATTTCCGATGACCCTGTCACGCGTGGGGTTTCGATCATTCCAATGCATCCGTGGCAATGCTCCCGATTATTCCAATCCCGGAACAGTGCATTAGCGATCTCTCGCTTTATCCCATCCTCGTCAATCACCATAATCCGTTGCATCGCAACACTCAAGCGCATTGTTTTTCCCCGTGCGCCGGACGCCATGCCAGACAAGCCAGGCCAACGCCAGAATGCCGCTCCCGCCGCCACCGGCCAGGGCGAGCCGCGCGTGGCCGAGCATACGGTAACGAGCGACGGCCGCGAGATCGCGGTGTGCGTGTGCTACCCGCCGGGCTATCCCGCGCCGGGCGCCGAGGCCGCCAGCTGGCTGCCCTGGCTGGTGTACCTGCATGCCGGCGGCTTTGTCGATGGCGGCCTGGAGCGGGCGCGCAAGCTGGTGCAGGACCTGGCCAGGGCAGTGCCGGCCGTGGTGGTGACGCCGGCCTATTCGCTGGCGCCCGAAAACCCGTTTCCGGCCGCGCCCGAAGACGCGCACAGCACGGTGCAATGGGTGCTGCGCAATGCCCGGCGCCTGAAGCTGGACAAGACACGTTTCGCACTGGTGGGCGAGGAAGCCGGCGGCAACCTGGCGATCGCGCTGGCGCAGATGCTGCGCGACCGCGGCACCGCGCAGCCGCGTGGCCAGTGGCTGATCCGGCCGGTGACCGACCCGTGCCTGCAGCACGCGTCATGCGCGGGCTTCGGCAGCGGGCAGGTGCTGATGGAAACGTTGCGGCGCATGGCCTGCAACTATCGTGATTACCTGCCGACGCCGGCGGACAGCGTGCATCCCTATGCCGCGCCGGCGATGGCTTCGCGCCTGGCCGGGCTGCCGCCCACGCTGGTCCAGGTCGCGGAACAGGATACGCTGCGAGCGGAAGGCGAAGCCTTCGCGCAGCGGCTGGGCAGGGCCGGTGTGCCGGCCCAGGCCATGATCATGCCCGGCGCCTGTGGCGACGGCGTGGAAGAGGCCCATGACGCGTGTCAGGCATGGGTCGACGAAGGTGCGCGGTTCCTGCAGCGATGTCTGGCTGCGGCCGACGATACCTCACCCCTGACCGAACGCCAGGCTGGCGCATTTGCAAATGCAAGCGCCAGCCGGCCTGGAGCCAAGCCCGCCGGCTGAGCCGCTCCAGCCAATCGCCAGCCGGCTCTGTATCGGCCAGAGCCAGGTCCGCCGGTTTGCATGGGCGGCCCTAAGTCCGACTATCCAATCTGACTCGATTCCGGTCCGCCCGCGCGGACCGGCAGGCGGCGTTCGGCCATTTGCTTTTCCGGTTGAAGAAAACCCGAACAGGAGTTTGAGAAATGCAGCAGCATAAGCGACGTACCCTGATTGCCCTTGCCATCGTCGTGGTGCTCGGTGCCGGCGTGGCCGGTTCGGTCCTGCGCCCGTGGCACAGCGGCGAGGCCCATGCCAATACCCCGCCTCCCGCGCCGCCGATCGAAGTCGCCGCCGTGGTGGGACAGACCATCACCGAGTGGGACGAGTTCTCCGGGCGCCTGGAAGCGGTCGAGCGCGTGGAGATACGTCCTCGCGTGGGCGGCAACATCGATGCGGTCCATTTCCGCGAAGGCGCGCTGGTGAAGAAGGGCGATCCGCTCTTCACCATCGACCCGCGCCCCTATGCCGCGGAAGTGGCACGCGCCGAAGCCGCGCTGGCCGCCGCGCAGGTTCGCGCTGCGCACGCCAAGAGCGAGGGCGAACGCGCACAGCGGTTGCTGGATGACAACGCGATCTCGCGCCGCGAGTTCGACGAGCGCATCCACGCCGCGCGCGAGACCAGCGCTAACGTGCGTGGCGCGCAGGCGCAGCTCGAAGCCGCGCGCCTGAACCTGACCTATACCCGCATCACCGCGCCAGTGGCCGGCCGCGTGTCGCGCGCCGAGATCACCGTGGGCAACCTGGTGGCACCCGGCGCGTCGGCGCCGCCGCTGACCACGGTGGTGTCGGTGTCGCCGGTCTACGCCAGCTTCGAGATCGACGAACAGAGCTACCTGCGCTATACCGCGCCGGGCGCCGGCGGTGGCAAGAACGGGCTGCCGGTGTACCTGGGCCTGGCCAACGAGGACGGCCATCCGCATGAAGGCAAGGTGCAGTCGGTCGACAACCGCCTCGATCCGCGCAGCGGCACGATCCGCGTGCGCGCCGTGTTCGACAACGACGATGGCCGCCTGCTGCCGGGCCTGTACGCCAAGGTCAAGATGGGCGGCGGCGCGCCGCATGCGGCGGTGCTGGTCAACGACCGTGCGGTGGGCACCGACCAGGGCAAGAAGTTCGTGCTGGTGGTCGACAAGGCCAACAAGCTGGTCTACCGCGAGGTGGAGCTGGGGCCGAACTACGAAGGGCTGCGCGTGATCCGCAAGGGCCTGCAGCCGGGCGAGAACATCGTCGTCAACGGGCTGCAGCGCGTGCGGCCGGGCGATACGGTGCAGCCCAAGGCGGTGGCCATGGCCTATCGCAGCGAGCTGGAGCCGCGCCAGGCAGCGCCTGACCGCAAGCAGGCTGCGAGCGGCAAGGGCGACGGCAACGACGGCAACGACGGCAAGCCGGTGAGCTGATCCGCCCACCGACAGCAGAAAAACGCTAGCACTTCCCCGTAGATGTAGATGGCGCCCGCCGCGGCGGGCCGCCAGGGGGCGTGCTACGCCAACGCAGGCCAATGCAGGCAGAGACCAACATGAATCTCTCTAAATTCTTTATCGACCGCCCCATCTTCGCGGGGGTGCTGTCGGTGCTGATCTTCCTGATTGGCGCCATCTCGATGTTCAAGTTGCCGATCTCGGAGTACCCGGAAGTGGTGCCGCCGTCGGTGGTGGTGCGCGCGCAGTATCCGGGCGCCAACCCCAAGGTGATTGCCGAAACCGTGGCTTCGCCGCTGGAAGAACAAATCAACGGCGTCGAGGACATGCTCTACATGTCGTCGCAGTCCAACAGCGACGGCCTGCTCACTCTGACCGTGACCTTCAAGCTGGGCACCGACCCGGACAAGGCGCAGCAGCTGGTGCAGAACCGCGTGTCGCAGGCCGAGCCGCGCCTGCCGGAAGACGTGCGCCGGCTGGGCATCACCACGGTCAAGAGCTCGCCGGACCTGACCATGGTGGTCCACCTGGTCTCGCCCAACGACCGCTATGACATGACGTACCTGCGCAACTACGCGGTGATCAACGTCAAGGACCGCCTGGCGCGGATCCAGGGCGTGGGCCAGGTGCAGCTGTTCGGCTCGGGCGATTACGCCATGCGCGTATGGCTCAATCCCGAGAAGATGGCCGAGCGCCAGCTCGCCACCAGCGACGTGATCAAGGCCATCCGCGAGCAGAACGTGCAGGTGGCGGCCGGCGTGATCGGCCAGTCGCCGTCGCTGCCGGGTGCCGACCTGCAGTTGTCGGTCAATGCCCAGGGCCGCCTGGGTACGGTGGAGGAATTCGGCGATATCGTCGTGCGCACCTCGGCGGACGGCGCCGTGACCTACCTGAAGGATGTTGCCCGCATCGAGCTGGGCGCATCCGAGTACGCGCTGCGTTCGCTGCTGGACAACAAGCCGGCAGTGGCGATCCCCATCTTCCAGGCGCCGGGCTCCAACGCCATCCAGATCTCGGATGACGTGCGCAAGACCATGGAAGAGCTGAAGCAGAACTTCCCGGACGGCATCGACTACAGCATCGCCTACGACCCCACGCAGTTCGTGCGCCACTCGATCGAGGCGGTGACGCATACGCTGTTCGAGGCCATCGCGCTGGTGGTGCTGGTGGTGATCCTGTTCCTGCAGACCTGGCGCGCATCGATCATTCCGCTGCTGGCGGTGCCGGTGTCGATCGTCGGTACCTTCGGGCTGATGCATGCGTTCGGCTTCTCGATCAACGCGCTGTCGCTGTTCGGGCTGGTGCTGGCGATCGGTATCGTGGTTGACGATGCGATCGTGGTGGTGGAGAACGTCGAGCGCAATATCGAGGAAGGGCTGACGCCGAAGGAGGCCACCTACAAGGCCATGCGCGAGGTCAGCGGCCCCATCATCGCCATCGCGCTGACACTGATCGCCGTGTTCGTGCCGCTGGCCTTCATGACCGGCCTGACCGGGCAGTTCTACAAGCAGTTTGCGCTGACGATCTCGATCTCGACCATCATCTCCGCGTTCAACTCGCTGACGCTGTCGCCGGCGCTGTCGGCCCTGCTGCTGAAGAGCCATGACGCGCCCAAGGACTGGCTGTCGCGCGGCATGGACCGCGTGTTCGGCGGCTTCTTCAAGCGCTTCAACAATTTCTTCGGCCGCAGCGCGGAAAGCTATGGCCGCGGGGTGAAGGGTGTGATCCGCCGCAAGGGTTCGGTGTTCGGCGTCTACGCGGTGATGCTGGCGCTGACCTGGGGCGTGTTCCAGCTGGTGCCCAAGGGTTTTGTGCCGGCGCAGGACAAGCAGTACCTGGTCAGCTTCGCCAAGTTGCCGGACGGCGCCACGCTGGACCGCACCGAGGACGTGATCCGCAAGATGAGCGAGATCGCGCTGAAGCATCCGGGCGTGGAATCGGCAGTGGCCTTCCCGGGCCTGTCGATCAACGGCTTTACCAACAGCCCGAGCGCCGGCATCGTGTTCGCCACGCTCAAGCCGTTCGAGGAGCGCAAGAGCGCCGAACTGTCGGGTGCGAATATTGCGGCGGACCTGAACAAGAAGTACGCGGCGATCCAGGATGCCTTTATCGCGGTGTTTCCGCCGCCGCCCGTGCAGGGCCTCGGCACCATCGGCGGCTTCAAGCTGATGATCGAGGACCGTGCGGCGCTGGGCTATGACGCGTTGTTCGAGGCGACCAATGCGTTCGCCAGCAAGGCGCGCGCCACGCCCGAGCTGACCGGCATCTTCAGCAACTACCAGGTGAACGTGCCGCAGCTCGACGTCAAGCTGGACCGCGTCAAGGCCAAGCAGCTTGGCGTGCCCGTGACGGAAGTGTTCGACACGCTGCAGACCTACCTGGGCTCGGCCTACGTCAACGACTTCAACAAGTTCGGCCGGACCTACCAGGTCAAGGTGCAGGCGGATGCGCCGTTCCGCGCCCATGCCGAGGACATCCTGCAGCTGAAGACGCGCAACGCCGCCGGCGACATGGTGCCGCTGTCGTCGCTGGTGCAGGTGAAGCAGGGCTTTGGCCCGGACAGCGTGGTGCGCTACAACGGCTTCACGGCTGCCGACATGAACGGCGGGCCCGCGGCCGGGTTTTCGTCGGGCCAGGCGCAGGCCGCCGCCGAGCGCATCGCCGCCGAAACGCTGCCGAAGGGCATCAAGTTCGAATGGACCGAGCTGACCTACCAGGACATCCTTGCCGGCAATGCGGGGGTGTGGATCTTCCCGCTGTGCGTGCTGCTGGTGTTCCTGGTGCTGGCTGCCCAGTATGAAAGCCTGACGCTGCCGCTGGCGGTGATCCTGATCGTGCCGATGAGCCTGCTGGCGGCGATGACGGGGGTGTGGCTGACGCAAGGCGACAACAACATCTTCACGCAGATCGGTTTCATCGTGCTGGTGGGGCTATCCGCGAAGAACGCGATCCTGATCGTGGAGTTCGCGCGCGAACTGGAGCATCACGGCCGCACCGTCGTGCAGGCCGCGATCGAAGCCAGCCGCCTGCGCCTGCGCCCGATCCTGATGACGTCGTTCGCTTTCATCATGGGCGTGGTGCCGCTGGTGGTGTCCAGCGGTGCCGGCTCGGAAATGCGCCATGCGATGGGCGTGGCGGTGTTCGCGGGCATGCTCGGCGTGACTTTCTTCGGGCTGTTCCTGACTCCGGTGTTCTATGTGGCGCTGCGGTTGTTTGCTACGCGGGGGGAGCGGCGCAAGGCGTCGGCGTCGGTGGAAAACCAGGCGATGGCGTCCGCTGAATAGCGCGTGTTTGCTCCCCTCTCCCGCGAGCGGGAGAGGGGAGCTACCTCGGTG
>NZ_JAGIQB010000047.1:0-58454 GCF_017815025.1 Cupriavidus phytohabitans | reverse complement strand
GCCCCCGTGTGGTCAAAGCCCTGCCTAAGCGCTACACCGTCCGGTACCTCAGAAAGGACCTTAACTGAACGCCATTACGGCCCGTGGCCGGCTTTTTCTTTGCACAACGCGTGCTGTGCTTCAGCCCAGCCTGAGCGCGGTGCCGGCCTGTTCGCTCACATAGCCCGACAGCGCCGCGTACAGCTCGCCGCCGTTGCGCGTGTCGACCCAGCGCTCGCCTTCGCGGCGGAAGTGGAAGCCGCCAGAGCGCGCCGCCACCCACAGTTCCTGCATCGGCGCCTGGCTGTTGATGATGATCTTGGAGCCGTTCTCGAACTCCAGCTCCATCACGTTGCCGGTGCGGCTGATTTCCACATCGGCATCGGCCGCGTCGGCGGCCGCTTCGACCGCGGCTTCGATGCGGTCCAGCTCCTGCGTGGCCAGGGCCAGGAACTCGCTTTCGCTCAAGGGGGGCATGCTAAACTCCGAGACCGCCGTTGCCGCCGCTGCCCGGATCGGGCGTACGTGGCGCGAACGGCTTTTTTGTTGAGAATTCATGTAGCGCAGAGCTTGGACGACCCGGCCGGATATGCGTCATTGGCGTCATTGCGCCGGAATCCGCCAACGCCATGCCAACAGCCTAAAGGACGACCGATGGGACGACCGATGCTGCGTCGTGTTGCGATTGTATCGGCGTTTGCCGCCACCCTTGCGATGCCCCTGCTGGCCGGATGCGGCATCCGCGGGCCGCTGACCATGCCCAAGGTACCGCCCGAGCCGACCGCGCCCACCGTGGCCGATCCCGGACTGGGCCGCACCGATGTGGTGCCGCTTCCGGCGCCCGCTCCGGGCCCGGCCAGCCAGCCGGCATCGTCGCCCGCCGCCCCCACTACCCGATAACCATGACCGCTTTTTTCCATCGCCAGGACGGTGCGCTTGCCGTCGAGCAGGTGCCGCTGGCGCAGATCGCCGCTGAATTCGGCACGCCCACCTACGTCTATTCGCGCGCGGCGCTGACCGCCGCGTACCAGGCCTATGCAGCCGCCTGCCAGGGCCGCAAGGCGCAGGTCCAGTACGCCATGAAGGCCAACTCCAACCTGGCGGTGCTGCAGGTGTTCGCCAGGCTGGGCGCGGGCTTCGACATCGTTTCGGGCGGCGAACTCAGGCGCGTGCTGGCCGCCGGCGGCGACGCGCGCAAGGTGGTGTTCTCGGGCGTGGGCAAGAGCGCGGCGGAGATGGAACTGGCGCTGGCGCACGACGTGCGCTGCTTCAATGTCGAGTCGATCCCCGAGCTGGACCGCCTGAACGAGGTTGCCGGCCGGGTCGGCAAGCGCGCGCGCGTGTCGCTGCGCATCAACCCGGATGTCGACGCCAGGACCCATCCGTATATTTCCACCGGCCTGAAGGGCAACAAGTTCGGCATCGCCTTCGAGGACGTGCTGCCGACCTACCGCGCCGCGGCGGCGCTGCCGCACCTGGAAGTGACCGGCATCGACTGCCATATCGGCTCGCAGATCACCGAGGTCGAGCCCTACCTGGAAGCGCTGGACAAGGTGCTGGACGTGGTCGAGGCACTTGAGCGCGAGGGCATCAACCTCGAGCACATCGACGTGGGCGGCGGCCTGGGCATCACCTATACCGACGAGACGCCGCCCGACATCACCGGCTTTGCCACCACGCTGCTGGAACGCGTGGCCGCGCGTGGCCACGGCCACCGCGAGGTGCTGTTCGAACCGGGCCGTTCGCTGGTGGGCAATGCCGGCGTGCTGCTGACGCAGGTGGAATTCCTCAAGCCCGGCGCAGCCAAGAATTTCTGCATCGTCGATGCGGCCATGAACGACCTGGCCCGACCGGCGATGTACGAGGCTTACCACCGCATCGAGCCGGTCGCGCTGCGCGACGCTGCGCCGGTGACTTACGACATCGTCGGCCCGGTGTGCGAGTCGGGCGACTGGCTCGGCCGCGACCGCGCGCTGGCGGTGCAGCCGGGCGACCTGCTGGCGGTGATGTCCGCTGGCGCGTACGGCTTTACCATGAGCTCGAACTACAACACCCGCCCGCGCGCCGCCGAAGTGATGGTGGACGGCGCCCGCGTGCACCTGGTGCGCGAGCGCGAACTGGTCGAAGACCTGTTCCGCGACGAGCGCCTGCTGCAGGACTGATCGCCACCGCGCAGCCGGCTACGCGGCCGGTCGCGGCGCTGCGGCGCTGCGGCGCTGCGGCGCTGCAGCGCATCAGGCAGCCCTGCCCTTGCGCGCCCACCACCAGACCCGCATCCCCAGCAGCACGAACACCACCGCGGCATAGATCGAGACTTCGCCGAAGTCGTTCTTGCCCGCCTTATGCCACCAGTAGTGCAGGATCGCCAGCACGGCGGTTGCATAGACCAGCTTGTGCAGCGCCTGCCAGCGCTTGCCGCCCAGGCGGCGCACCATGCCGTTGGTCGACGTCAGCGCCAGCGGCACCATCAGCACGAAGGCCGTGAACCCCACCGTGATAAAGGGACGCTTGTACACGTCCTTGATCATGTAGGCCAGGTCAAAGCCGCGATCCACGCCGATCCACAGCAGAAAGTGCTGCAAGCCGTAGAAGAACGCGAACAAACCCAGCATGCGGCGCAGCCTGATCAGCCAGTTCCAGCCGGTCAGCCGGCGCAGCGGCGTGATCGCCAGCGTCAGGCACAGCATCACCAGTGTCCAGGTGCCGGTGGAGCGGGTGACGAATTCCAGCGGGTTGGCGCCGTATTGCCCGGTTGCGCCCAGGTAAAGCAGCCGGATGAACGGCAGCAGCGCCAGCAGCCACAAGGCGATCTTGATGGCGCGCACGCGCTGCGGCGACAGGGCAACCAGGCCGGCCGGCTGCTTGCGCGCCACACCGCCTGCGGCAGTCGCGGCGTTGGTAGTGGAAGCCATGCGTTCACCCACCATCAGAAGTTCTTCTTCAGGTCCATGCCCTGGTACAGCGATGCCACCTGCTGGCCGTAGCCGTTGAACGGCAGCGTCTTGCGCTTGGGCGCGAAGAGCGCGCCGAAACCGCCGCCGCGCTCTTCGCCGATGCGGCGCTCGGTCGCCTGGCTCCAGCGCGGATGGTCGACGTCGGGGTTCACGTTGGAATAAAAACCGTATTCCTGCGGCGCCGCCAGGTTCCAGCTCGTGGGTGGCTGCTTGTCGACAAAGCGGATCCTGACGATCGACTTGGCGCTCTTGAAGCCGTATTTCCACGGCAGCACCACGCGTACCGGCGCGCCGTTCTGGTTGGGCAATACCTCGCCGTACAGGCCGAAGGTCAGCAGCGCCAGCGGGTGCAGCGCCTCGTCCATGCGCAGGCCTTCGCTGTAGGGCCAGTCGAGCACGCTGCTGCTGATGCCGGGCATCTGCTTCTTGTCGGCGAGCGTGATGAATTGCACATATTTCGCCCCGGGTTGCGGCTCGACGCGCCTGATCAGCTCGGCCAGCGGAAAGCCGATCCACGGAATCACCATCGACCATCCTTCGACGCAGCGCAGGCGGTAGACGCGTTCCTCCATCGCCGCGATTTTCATCAGCTCATCGAGATCGTAGACCTTGGGCTTCTTCACCAGCCCTTCCACCGACACCTGCCATGGGCGCGGGCGCAGCGTGCCGGCGTTGCGCGCCGGGTCGGACTTGTCGGTGCCGAACTCGTAGAAGTTGTTGTAGGTGGTCACATCCTCGTAAGGCGTACGCTTCTCGGTCACGACGTAGGCATTGTTGGGCGTGGCCGCCAGCTTCGGGCCGTGCTGTCCCTGCGCCCAGGCGTTGCGGGCAAACCATGGCGCCAGCGTGGCGCCGGAGACGCCTGCAGCGGCCAGCGCCAGCATGCGGCGACGCGCCTCGAAGACATGGCGGGGGGTGATCTCGCCGGCGGCGATATCGCCGCCGCGCAGCCATTTGGGGGAAGGAATCAACATGGTTTTCCTCGTTGCCTTGCGCTTGCAGGATTGGACTCAGGGCTTGGTCGTGGCGTGCGGGCCAATCCTGACAAAATTTTTCGGTGCGGCGCAGGGGCGGCGCATGTGCGGCGTAGGCGCCGCGCCGGCGGCTACCCCCCCTGGTATTGCTGGTAGACCGCCTGCGCCAGCGTCAGCAGCCGGGCGCGCTCCAGTGGCCCGGCCAGCGCAAAGCCGAGGTCGCGGTCGATCCAGTAGAACGCCATCGGCGCCGGCCCTGTAGCCGGCCTCGCAGGCGGCCGCAGGGTGCCTTCGCGCGGCATGCGCTCGACGCGGAAGCCGGTGTCGGGCGTGCCCTGCGCCATGCGCCGCAACTGCAGCGACAGGCGCGTGCCGTCGTCCGCTTCGTACATCAGAATGGCGGACGGGCCGCCCTCGGCCACGCCCAGCCGTCCGCCGATCAGGTGGAAGCCCTGTGCGCGCAGGTCGGGCACTTGCAGCGCCATGCCGAGGCGCTTGGACAACCACGCGATCAGGTGTGCCTCGTCGCTGGCGGCGACCTCCACCGGGTGGCGCATTTCCGGCGCGTAGACCACGTGCGTGGCAAGCGCCTCGCGAGCAAAGCGCTCGCCGGGTGCCATCGCCACGGTGCTGCTACCCATCCGATCGTGGGCCATCCAGCCGAGCACGCCCCCGAGCGCCAGCAATGCCATCGACGCGCAGCCCGCGGCCAGCGTGATGGTCCAGCGCGGCGCGCGCCGGCGCACGGCCTGGCGCGGCTCGCCGTGAAGGGCGGGCGGCAGCGCGGCCAGCGGCACTGGTTCGTTCAATACGGGATCCAGCATGCCGTGCAGCGCATCGGCCTGGCGACGCCACGCGGCGACCTGCGCCGCTGCATCCGGGTGCTGCGCCAGGTACGCTTCCACCGCGGCGCGGCGTGCGCCGGACAGCTGGCCGTCGGCGTAGGCATGGAGATCGGCTTCGTGGATCGCGGACATCATTTCACCCGCTGCAGTGAGCTGGCGGCAGCCATTGGCTGGGCGGAGGCAGCGCCGTCGAGCAGTCGCCGCATCTGCTCGCGTGCACGTGCCAGCCGCGACATTACCGTGCCTTGCGGGATGTCGAGCACGCGCGCCGCCTCGGCATAGGTCAGTTGCTCCAGGCTGACCAGCAGCAGCACCGAACGCTGGGCTTCGGGCAACTGCGCCAGCGCCTGAAGCAGGTCGCGGCGCAGGCCAGGGTCCGCCACAGGCGCGCTGACCTCGGGCAGGGTATCGGTGGCCACCACCAGGTCCTTGCGCCGCAAGCTGTTGAGGCGCAGCCGGTGCATCAGGGTCAGCAGCCACGGCAACAGGCCGTCGGCGCCGTCGCCCCACCAGGCGCCGGGGCGCAGGCGGAAGCGCCAGCGGTAGCGCAGCGCGCGCTCGAGCGTGTCCTGCACCAGGTCGTCGGCCTGCGCCGCGTCGCCGGTGAGGCCGCGCGCATGGCGCCGCAGCCGCGGCGCCAGCGCTACGAGCTGGCCTTCAAAGCCTTCCATGCCGTGGCTTGCTTCAGGGCGTCCAGGACATCAGCCCGTCAGGGCCTGGCGACGTGCCAGACGTTGTTGAGATTGTCGCCAGTCTTGTCGCCAGGCTTGGCGTCCTTGGCAAAGCGGTACAGCGGCATGCCGCGGTAGGCCCACTGCTTGGCGCCGTCATCACGCGTGATGACGGTGTACTGGCCCGACGCGCTGGAGCCCGGCGCGGCCATCAGCGGCGGCCAGTTGGTGGCACAGGGGCCGTTGCAGGCGCTCTTGCCGCTGTTGGCGGTGTCGCGGTCGAAGGTGTACAGCGTCAAGCCCTGCGGATCGGTCAGCACGCCACTGGTCACCTTCACCGTGGGCGGCATGTTGCCGGCGCTGCTGCCGCCCATGCCCATGCCGGAACATCCGGCGAGCAGGACTGCCGCGCAGCCGACCGCCAGCGCGGCGGGACGAACGAGGGATGCTGCAGAGGTAAGACGCACACGTGCCATGATCTTGTTCTCCATGCTAACCGGTGCCGCCAGCCGGCACCGCTCCTCCAGTAAACACCGGATGGGATGCCTTTATTCCGTCACGTTGCAAAAATGTCGAAAAAAAACCTGCCCGGAGGCAGGTTCTTTTGCATTGCACCATGGTGCGTCTCGCGTGGCGCTCAAAGTTCGCCGTAGCTATGCAGGCCGGACAGGAACATGTTGACGCCAAGGAAAGCGAAGGTCGTCACCAGCAAGCCGACCAGCGCCCACCACGCAGCCACCGTCCCGCGCAGACCCTTCATCAGGCGCATGTGCAGCCACGCCGCGTAGTTCAGCCACACGATCAAGGCCCAGGTCTCCTTCGGATCCCAGCTCCAGTAGCCGCCCCAGGCTTCGGCCGCCCACAGCGCGCCGAGGATGGTGGCGATGGTGAAGAAGGCAAACCCGACCGCGATGGCCTTGTACATCACGTCATCGAGCAATTCCAGCGACGGCAGCCGCTCGGCAAGGATGCCGCGCTGCTTGAGCAGGTACGCGACCGACACCATCGCCGCCAGCGCAAAGGTGCCGTAGCCGATAAAGTTGGCCGGCACGTGGATCTTCATCCACCAGCTCTGCAGCGCCGGCACCAGCGGCTGGATTTCCTGAGCGTTGCGGGTGACCGTGTACCACAGCAGGAAGCCCACCGCTGCCGACACAACCAGCATCACGAACGGGCCCAGCGCGCGCGTGCCGTAGCGGCCTTCGTAATACAGGTAGAACAGCGAAGTGATCAGCGTGAACAGCACGAACACTTCATACAGGTTCGAGATGGGGATATGGCCGATGTCGGTGCCGATCAGGTACGACTCGTACCAGCGCACCAGCATGCCGGTGAAGCCCAGCACGATCGCACCCCAGCACAGCTTGCTGCCGATGCTGTATCCGGTGTCCGAGCGCGTTGCCAGCCCGACCCAATAGAACAGCGTGGACAGGAACACCAGCGCGCTCATCCACAGGATGGCCGACTGGCTCGACAAGAAGTACTTGAGGAAGAAGGCCTGGTCCGCGCGCGCGAGCTGGCCCTGGTAGAGCTGGATCGCGAACAGCGACAGCACCGTCAGTCCCAGCATCAGCGGACGTACCGCCTTCCAGTGCCAGCCGAGCAGTGCAAAGGTAGGCACCGCGCTGATCAGCACGGCCTTGTCGTAGCCATCCATCCACTGCCCGTATTGCGATAGCGCAATGCCCGCGCCGACGGCCAGCGCCAGCGCGAACAGCCAGTCCACCCACGTCAGCCGGCGCAGGAAGGAAGGTTCGAGATAGGCCTCATCGCCGGCGCCCCCGTGGGCGGGCGTGGCTTGCGTGGCGCCACGCATGGTTTGGTCGCCCGGATTCACGTTTGAAGACATAGCGTACCTGCTCGTTTAATGGCTGCCGCCTTGATGAGGCGCTTCAGCGGGGGTTCCGCCGGCGGCACGGCCGACGTCGTCGCGCAGTGCCGTGAATTCCTTTTCGAAGTCCATCGTGCGGCGCTGGGTCGACATCGCCATCAGTACATGGCTGCTGGACGGCGTGGCCATTCCCTCGGCGGGCTTGTCCTTGATCCAGACCCAGACGCGGCGCTCGCGGATATAGAACATCGCGAACACGCCCAGCGTCAGCAGCAGACAACCAAGATACACGATGTTCTTGCCCGGCGCACGGGTCATCTGGAACACGCTGGCCTTGATTTCCTTGAACTCGTCGAGCTGCAAGAATACCGGCGCGCCGTAGAAAAAACTGTCCGACAGCGCACTGATCGCCTGCTGAAGGAAGGTGCCGCTTTGTGCGCTGTTGGGCACCACCGGCAGGTTGTCCTGGGCGCGTGCCAGCTGCCACAGCTCCCACATCGAGCCATTCAGGATCTTCAGCAGCACGTCGGCGGCCTTCTGCTGGTCGGCCTGTGGCACCGACTTTTCCAGGAATGCCGCGATCGCGGTGAAGCCGCCCGGCGGCGAGTCCGGCGTCGGTCGCGTGGCGCCGGCAAACAGGTCGAGCGCGCGCAGCGCGCTTTCGGCAAGCTGGCGGCGCAGGTCGGCCTTGTCATCTCCCGGCATCGAGGCCAATGCAAAGCGGCGCGCGGCCTCGCCGCGCAGCGCGCGGTCCTGCAACGCAGCGCGCAGGCGCATCCAGTCGGCAACGCTGCCCTGGTCGTCAGCGGGAATGCGCAGGTAGCGGAATTGCTCGCTCGGCGATTCGCGCATGCCGGCCAGGAACACCGACTGCCCGTCCATCTGCACGGGCACCATGTAGTTGTTGTACTCGCGCGCCTGCCCGGTGCGATCGCGCAGCTTGTACTGCACCGAGGGGCCGACGTTGCGCAGCGTCTTGGCGCGGTCGGCACTGGCCGCGGCACCCAGGTGCTTCTCCAGCGTCTCGTTCAGCGATTTGCGCGCGACGCCGCGCGCATCGGGCTTGCCCGAGGCGTCAGTGACATTCTCGATATTCATCAGCCGGAAGTCGCTGAACTCCACCGTCACGCCTTCGCTGTCCGCGCTGGTGCCGGTGCCCTTCAGCGGCGCATTGCCGCCCACGGCACCGTCGATGGCGAAGGTGCCGCGTGCAGCGCCCTGCATCGGATAGCCGACGAACTTCAGGCGCGAGCCGCCATCCTCGAAGCTGGACTGGTAAATGGCGATGCCGTTGACGATCAGCGGCTCGTTTACCTTGATGGTGGCCTCGGTCTGCTTGCCAGTGACGCGGTCGGTGACGATCACGTCGGAGGCGAACAGCTTGGGCATGCCGGTCTCGTAGAAATCGATCGAGAACTTCTTGAGTGTCAGCGCGAACGGCAGGTCCTGCACCAGCGCGCCGTCGGCGACGTTCAGGATGGCCGTGGACACGGTCTGCCCCTCGGGCACATACGCATTGCCGCGAAAGCCAGGGTTGGTCGCCGGCAGGCGGTGCTGCGGCGGTATCTCGCTGATCACCGCGTTGCCGCTGATCGGGGTCTTGCCGCCCAGCCACATCTGCGCGCGGATCAGCATGTCGCCATCGAGCAGGCCGCCGATGCAGATCACCACGATGGCGGTATGCGCCAGGATATAGCCGACCTTGTTGGCGGCCCCCGCCTTGCCCGCCAGCAGCGTGGCGCCCTCATGGTCGACGGCCTTGACGCGGTAGCCGCGGTTGCGCAGCAGCGCCGACAGCCTGCCGACCGCCTCGGTGCGCGTGCGAGCGCCGTCGAATTCGCCGCGATGGTGGAAGGCGCGCAGGCTGCGCTCGCGCACATGGTCCTTCCATGAGCGCATGTCCCCGATCATCTTGGGCGTGTTGCGCACCAGGCAGAGCGTGGTGGACACCACCAGGAAGGCCAGGATCAGCAGGAACCACCACGAGCCGTAGACCTTCTGCAGCGACAGCGTATGGAACACATCGGCCCAGAACGGACCGAACTGGTTGACGTAGTTCGGATACGGCTCGTTCTGCTTGAGCACGGTGCCGATCACGCTGGCGATGGAGATCACGGTCAGCAGCGCGATCGCGAAGCGCATCGAGGACAACAATTCGACCGCGTCGCGCAACACGCGGTGAGAGGTCTTCAGGTGCAGCCCTGAAGTGGAAGCGGTCGACATGTGCAGTGAAACCTAAGACAACGTGCTGCTTTGAAATGAAAAAGGGTGGACTTGCTGGAACGAGCAGGCCACCCTTTTCGATTTTGACTGGCGCGTTCGGTTGCATGCCACGCGGGCTGCATGCCGAAGCGCCGGCGCCCGGCGGCGCCAGCGTACTGCGCTAACGTCGTTACCGGACGCCGGCGACGTAGTCCGCCACCGCCTTGATCTCGGCATCCGACATCTTGGCGGCGATGGTCGTCATGACCGAATTGTTCTTGCGGGTGCCCTGGCGGAACGCCACCAGCTGTGCCTCGGTGTATTCCGACCATTGTCCGCCAATACGCGGATACTGGGCCGGGATGCCGGCGCCGGTGGGGCCATGGCAGGCGGCGCAGGCCGGCACGCCCTTGGCGGCGATACCGCCACGGTAGATCTTCTGGCCTTCCTCGATCGTGTTCTTGTTCTTGGCGGTGGCCGGCTTGATCGGCTGCTTGGCCAGGTAGGCGCCAATGTTGCGCATTTCCTCGTCAGTCAGCACCGATGCCATCGGCACCATGATCGCGTTGTTGCGCGCCTTGGACTTGAAGTCGGCCAGTTGCTTGTGGACGTATTCCGGATGCTGGGCGGCCAGCTTGGGGTTGGCGGCGGCCGCGCTGTTGCCGGCTGCGCCGTGGCAGCTCAGGCAGGCGGGCACATTGCGATCGGGTGCGCCTTGCGTGTACAGCGTCTCACCCTTGGCCGGGTCGGCCTTTGCGGCGGCCTGCTCTGCGGCAGATGCCAGTCCGGAAAGGGCGGCTGCAGGAACGGCCAGTGCCAGGACACCCAGAATCTTCGCAATGCGGTTCATTCGCACACCTTCTCTGAATTGTTTTTGGATACCGTAATGCGTGCCGGCCGGCACTCTGCCGGCGGTGAGGACGCGCCGGGACAAAGGCCTGACATCGTGGCGACCCGCGCGGATGACCGATCCGCTGCGGTTTGCCTGGCAGCAGACTCCCGCCAGCCCTTGCTCCGCCGCTGCGGCACCTGAGGTGCAACACATATGCGAAACAAGGCCGTGCCCACGATAGGACGACACAACGAGGCTTCCCGTCCGGACAACGGCAGCCGAGCCACGCGGCAAAGGATGTCGCGCGTCACCCGGTCAGGAGACCGTAAACCGGCGTATTGTACAATAAGTTATGTGCCGGATTGATGCCTTGCGCCCTGCTGTGCCGTGTTGAAACGGGCTTGCGCTGCGCCAAATCAAACCCGGCAAGCGGCCCGGCCGCACCCCTCCCCACCCTGGCGGTAACCCGGCCACGGCCAGCGCCAATTGCGCCGCCGCGGCGCCCCGCCCTACCGCTATCGCGTATGTCCCTTCTCCACCAGGCCCGCTTCTTCATTACCGTCAACCACCTGCGGGACCTGCCCGCCACGGCCGTTCCCGAGGTCGCGTTCGCCGGCCGCTCCAACGCCGGCAAGTCCACCGCCATCAACATCCTGTGCAACCAGAAGCGGCTGGCGTTTTCCTCGCGCACGCCCGGACGCACGCAGCACATCAACTATTTCACGGTGGCCCCGGTCAAGGCGCCGGAACCGCAGGCGTTCCTGGTCGACCTCCCCGGCTATGGTTATGCAGAGGTGTCGGGCTCGGCCAAGTACCACTGGCAGGGCTTGCTCAGCGACTACGTGCAGACGCGGCCGCAGCTGTCGGGCCTGATCCTGATGATGGATGCGCGCCGGCCGTTCACCGATCTCGATTGCCAGATGGTCGAGTGGTTCCTGCCCACCGGCAAGCCGATCCACGTGCTGCTGACCAAGGCCGACAAGCTCACCAACAGCGAGAACGCCAAGGCACTGCGCGAGACGCGCAAGATGCTGCAGGGCTATGCGGAGCAGCTTGAAACGCCGGTGCCCCTGACGGCACAGTTGTTTTCGAGCCTCAAGCGTCGCGGCATCGAAGAAGCGCAGGGTGTGATCGCCGGGTGGCTCAACCTGCCGGAAGCGCAGAAGAACGCGGCGCAAGACGTTGCCACGGCACCGACGGCGGCTGAACCTCCCGCTTCGGAAGGTCCTGCGGCATAACGCCGCAGCGTAGCCAGCACGCAAAAAAAACCCCGCTGCAAGCAACGGGGGCGAACTTTCCCGCCGCTGGGGCGGGTACCCGCTCAGGGAGGAGTAGCGGGGGACACCCGCGCCACGCAAGGCGCAACGCATAGTGTCCGCGAGTATGATGGCGGGCACGCACAAAAGTTTAGTTTTTCTTCAGCCGGCAACTTTGCGCCGCGCGCGCAGTGCTCGCCGGCTGGCAAATAGGACACTTCTGTCCCGTCTCCAGCACAAGAAGCCTGCCATGTCGACCTTCCCCGAGTACCGCCCGCGGCGTATGCGCCGCGACGATTTCTCCCGCCGCATGATGCGCGAGCATCGCCTGTCGCCGGACAACCTGATCTACCCCGTGTTCATCCTTGACGGCCAGAACCAGCGCCAGTCCGTGGCCTCGATGCCGGGCGTCGAGCGGGTTTCCGTGGACCTGCTGATGCCGGTGGCCGAAGACTGCGTCAAGCTTGGCATCCCGGTGCTCGCGCTGTTCCCGGTGATCGACCCGTCGCTGAAAACGCCGGACGGCATCGAGGCCATCAATCCCGAAGGCCTGGTGCCGCGCGCGGTTCGAGCGCTGAAGGACCGCTTCCCCGAACTCGGCGTGCTGTGCGACGTTGCGCTCGACCCCTACACCAGCCACGGCCAGGACGGCGTGCTGGATGAGAACGGCTACGTCATCAACGACACCACCGTCGAGATCCTGGTGCGCCAGGCGCTGGCCCAGGCCCACGCGGGCGTCGACATCGTGGCCCCGTCCGACATGATGGACGGCCGCATCGGCGCGGTGCGTACGGCGCTGGAAGACAACGGCCACATCCACACCCGCATCATGGCCTATTCGGCCAAGTACGCATCGGCCTTCTATGGCCCCTTCCGCGACGCGGTCGGCTCTGCGGCCAACCTGGGCAAGGGCAACAAGATGACCTACCAGATGGACCCGTCCAACACCGACGAGGCCCTGCGCGAAGTGGCACAGGACATCCTCGAAGGCGCCGACATGGTGATGGTCAAGCCCGGGATGCCGTACCTCGACATCGTGCGCCGCGTGAAGGACGAGTTCCGCTTCCCCACCTACGCTTATCAGGTCAGCGGCGAGTACGCGATGCTGAAAGCCGCCGCGCAGAACGGCTGGCTCGACCACGACAAGGTCATGATGGAATCGCTGCTGGCCTTCCGCCGCGCTGGCGCCGACGGCATCCTGACCTATTTCGCACGCGACGCCGCGCGCCTGCTGGCCGCCTGACCTGTATCGCCCTATCGGGAACCAAGCGCCTATGGAACTGCTCGGCTTCTCGGCCAGCCAGGTACACCCGCTCGCCTCGCTCGCAGAGGCGGGCAGCTTCCTCAGCGGCAATGCCGCCGCGCTGTTCGTGTGGGCGGACTTTTCTACCGAGGAAGTCACCGCCGCCCCTGATGCGTGGCGCGAAAATGTGCGCCAGCTCGCCGGCGCCGCGATCCTCGACCTGCACCTGGCCGACGCCACCAATGCCGCGCATCCGTCGTATTTCGACACGACCAATGCATACGACATGGTGATCTTCCGCAAGCTGACCTTCGAGACCAGCCGTGCGATCGCCGAGGCCGAACCGCAGGAGCCAGCGCCGGCCGGCGCGCCCAAGACGTCGGGCGATGGAACCGCCCGCGCACGGCGTTATCCACCCGGCTTCCTGCCCGCGCTGGCCAGGATCGATACGCAGCCGGTTACGTTCTTCGTCTTCGATACGCTGCTGGTCACGGTACGCAATGGCCCGTCGCGCACCGTCGACCAGGTGCGCCAGCGCCTGCTCGAGCTTTGCCAGGCACCGCGCCCGCAGACGGCACTCGCGCGCGGCAATGGCCAACCGTTGCTGCACGGCGTGCGTCCGCCGAACCGGCCCGAGGACCTGATGCTGCGCCTGCTCAATGCGATGGTGGACCGCTACCTCGAGCTGCGCGCCCCGCTGACACGCCAGCTCGACCGCTGGCAGCGCGCGCTGCTGAACTCGCGCCGCAGTTTTTCCAGTTGGGAAGGGCTGCTCGACGCGCGCATCCAGCTGCGCAAGCTGGAACACCTGAGCGAGGAGCAGCGCGATGCGCTGCAGGAATTCCGCGACAGCTTGCTGGACAACCGCTACAGCAGCGACCAGCACGGCACCCCCGTAGCCATCCCTGGGCGCGATGAAGTGTTGCTGGTGCGCATCAACGACGTCATGGAACATATCCAGCGCGTGCTTGCGCATGCGCGCCGGCTGGAGGATTCAATCGAGTCGGCGGTGCAGATCCACTTCTCGGCGGTGGCCCACCGCACCAACCGCACCATGCGCATGCTGACGCTGATCACGGCGCTGTTCATGCCGCTGACGCTGATCACCGGCATCTTTGGCATGAACTTCGAGCGCATGCCGTGGCTGCAGGCACCAGACGGATTCTGGTGGTCCATCGGCCTGATGGGGGCGGTGGTGGTGGTGCTGGGCGCGCTGTGGGCCGTGGCGCGGCAGCTGGAGCGCTAGCGCAGGCGCAAGTACGCCTCTCAGGTGCTGGTGCGCTTGCCGAAGGCGCGCTCCAGGCTCTCCAGGAAACGGTTGGCCGACTGGTAGCCGATCACCCGCACCGGCCGCTCGCGCCCATCCGGCCCGAACAGGATGATCCCTGGCGGCCCGAACAGCCCGAAGCGCTTGAGCAGCGCCTTGTCGTCGGCATTGTTGGCGGTCACGTCCGCCTGCAGCAGCACGATTTCGGACAACCGCGCGCGCACGCGCGGGTCGACGAAGGTCATGCGCTCCATTTCCTTGCAGCTGACACACCAGTCGGCATAGAAATCGAGCAGCACCGGCTTGCCCGCGGCGGCGGCCTGTGCCACGCGGGCATCCAGTTCGGCAACGCTGCGCACGCGCTCGAAGCGCACTGCCTGGGCGGCGCTCGCGCCTTCCGCACCACTGCGGCCCGCGCTCAGGTGCGACAGCGGCTGCAGCGGATCGCGCCCGCCCGACGCCACGCCGATCAGCACGATGGCCGCGGCGATCGCGAACAATACGCCAAGCCCCTTGCCCACGCGCGCCAGGTTGCGCGGATCGGCCCCGAGCCCGTCAAACGCGCCGAGGAACACGGCGGCCATCAGCAGCAACGCCGCCAGCAGCAGCATCGTCGTCCATGCCGGCAGCACCGGCCCGAGCATCCACAACGCCACACCCAGCAGCAGGAAGCCGAAGAAGCGCTTGGTCACCTCCATCCAGCGGCCGGCGCGCGGCAGCAGGTTGCCCGCGCCCACGCCCACCAGCACCAGTGGCACGCCCATGCCGATCGCCATCGCAAACAGCGCCGCGCCGCCGATGACCGCGTCGCGGGTCTGCGCGATATAGGCCAGCGCCCCCGCCAGCGGCGCGGTCACGCACGGGCCGACGATCAGCGCCGAGATCGCGCCCATCGCTGCCGCACCAGCCACCTGGCCGCCCTGGCGGCGGTTGGACGACTCCGTCAGCCGCGTCTGCCAGCGCCGCGGCAGCTGCAGCTCGTACAGGCCGAACATCGACAGTGCCAGCGCCACCATCAGCGCGGCGAACAAGCCGAGCACCCATGGCGTCTGCAGCGCGGCCGACAGGCCTTCGCCCAGCAGCCCGGCAGCTACCCCGACGGCGGTGTACACCACCGCCATGCCCAGCACATAGGCCAGCGACACCACCAGCGCACGGCTGCGCGTGACATGCTCGCCGACGACGATCGACGACAGGATCGGCACCATCGGCAGCACGCACGGCGTGAAGGTCAGCAGCAGGCCCAGGCCGAAGAAAAGCGCCGCGATCAGGCCCACGTTGCGGCTCGCCAGCGCGCCGGCGATGCGGTCGCTGTCATCGGCACGCAGCGACGCAGCGGGAGCCGGCTGGGCCGGCAGTGGGGCCGCAGCGGGCGCATCGGAGCGCCCGCGCTTGCCGAACAGGTCGGCCAGGCCGGTGCTACCGACCTTGTAGACGCTTTCCATCGGTGGATAGCACAGGCCCTTGTCGGCGCAGCCCTGCGAAGTGACCGTCAGCGTCCACTTGCCGTCAGCCGGCGCTGCCGCCACCGGCACGCGGATGGTCACGCTGTCTCGATACGTCTCCATCTCCTTGCCGAAGGTATCGTCGAACTTGACCTTGCCTGGCGGGAAGTCCGGCGTGCCGAGCTTCACGGCGGCAGGCTCCGTCGCAAAGGCGAATCGCTCCCGGTACATGTAGTAGCCGGGCGCGACATCGAAACGCACCTCCACGGTGCTGTCGTCGATCTGGCGCGCAGCGAAGCGGAAGGCTTGCTCCGGCGGCAGGAAGTCGTCTTCCGTCGCTGCCTGCGCCGCACCAGCCAGGCAAAACCAGGCCAGTACCGCCAGCAGGACTGCGGCAATATGCCGCGCCTGGACCAGCCCGCGTGCCCGCTCCGGAAGTGCCAAACCGATGTTCATGAAGCTGTTTCCTGTCTGTCCTGAGCAATCGATCCTGCCGTACCCGCTGCTGCGCGGCAGTCCCATTGGCCCTTATTCCGCCGGCTGCACGCCGGTATTGGTCTCGGTGCCGACCCACGCCAGGTAAGGCGCAAAACCCGCTGTCACCGGCACTGCGATAATCTCCGGCACGTCATAGGGGTGATGTTGCCGGATCACCGCCTCGAGTGCAGCGTAACGCGCGCGCGTGGTTTTGATCAGCAGCGGCCATTCCCGCGCCTGCTCCAGCACGCCTTGCCACCAGTACTCGGATTCCACCGGGGCCAGACGGTTCACGCAGGCCGCCGCGCGCGCCTCCAGCACGGCCCGGGACAGCCGCGCCGCGGTCTCGTCATCCGGGGTATTGGTGATCACCACGAGCACCTCGGCGGGGTCGGGTGACTTGCTGGCATCGGGCATCGGCACTCTCCTGGAACGGCTGGCAATGGCGGCTGGCGCCCAAAACAAAAGAGCCAGGCGGATGCCTGGCTCGATTGTAAGCGGTGTGCCCGGAACCGTCGCATGACGGCAGCGGACAGGAAATGCACTTATTCCGCGGCTTCTTCAGCCGGGGCTTCGGTGATTTCCGGACGATCCACCAGTTCGACCAGCGCCATCGGCGCGTTGTCGCCCTGACGGAAGCCGAACTTCAGGATGCGGGTGTAGCCGCCCGGACGGGTGGCGTAGCGCGGGCCCAGTTCGGTGAACAGCTTGGTGACCATGTCGCGGTCGCGCAGGCGGGCGAAAGCCAGGCGGCGATTGGCAACGGTGTCCTTCTTGGCCAGCGTGATCAGCGGCTCGACGACCTTGCGCAGTTCCTTGGCCTTGGGCACGGTGGTCTTGATCAGCTCGTGCTGGAACAGCGAGTTGGACATGTTGCGCAGCATCGCGAGGCGGTGCGACGAGGTGCGGTTCAGTTTCCGCAGACCATGACGGTGACGCATGATGATTCCTTTCAGTTAAGTGTTTGACCAGCTCTTCTATCGTCCGATACGGCTGGACGCGGGCCGGTAGTCATACGAGCCCCGGCCGAAGCCAGGGCGGTTACCGCGGTGCAGGGGGCTAAGCCCCTGCGCCACAATTACTTTTCCAGACCTGCGGGCGGCCAGTTCTCGAGCTTCATGCCGAGGGTCAGGCCACGCGAGGCGAGGACTTCCTTGATCTCGTTGAGCGACTTGCGACCCAGGTTCGGGGTCTTCAGCAGCTCGTTCTCGGTACGCTGGATCAGGTCGCCGATGTAGTAGATGTTCTCGGCCTTCAGGCAGTTGGCCGAACGCACCGTCAGCTCCAGGTCGTCGACCGGACGCAGCAGGATCGGATCGATCTGCGGCGTGCGGCTCGAAGCAGCCTCGGCTGCCGACTCGGTGCCTTCCAGCGCGGCGAACACGGACAGCTGGTCGACCAGGATGCGGGCCGACTGGCGGATCGCTTCCTCGGGCGAGATCACGCCGTCGGTTTCGATGTTCATCACCAGCTTGTCCAGGTCGGTACGCTGCTCGACGCGAGCGGACTCAACGGCGTACGACACGCGGCGCACCGGCGAGAACGAGGCGTCCAGCACGATGCGGCCGATGACCTTGCCCGACTCGTCGCCAAACTTGCGCACGTTGCCCGGCACATAGCCACGGCCCTGCTCGACCTTGATCTGCATGTCCAGCTTGCCGCCGGCCGACAGATGGGCGATCACGTGGTTCGGGTTGATGATCTCGACGTCGTGCGGCAGCTCGATATCGGCAGCCGTGACTACGCCTTCGCCATCCTTGCGCAGCGACACCGTGACTTCATCACGGTTGTGCAGCTTGAACACCACGCCCTTCAGGTTGAGCAGCAGGTTGACGACGTCTTCCTGCACGCCGTCGATGGTGGAATACTCGTGGACCACCCCAGCGATCGTGACTTCGGTCGGGGCATAGCCGACCATCGACGACAGCAGCACGCGACGCAGGGCGTTACCGAGCGTATGGCCGTAGCCGCGCTCGAACGGCTCCATCACGACTTTGGCGTGATGGTCGCCCAGAGGCTCGACGGCGATGATTTTTGGCTTGAGGAGTGCTGTTTGCATTAGGTTGTCCTTTTCAATACCCTCGGCTCGTTACACCGATAAGGCTGACGTTTGGAACCTGAAAATTCCCATCGCAACGATGGGCGAAGCCCGACCGCGCGTAGCGCGCGTCGGGCTGAAAGAGAAGCTTTGCGGAGAACGCAAGCGCTGCGCCATCTGCTCGCGGATTAACGCGAGTACAGTTCGACGATCAGGCTTTCGTTGATGTCACCGGAAATATCGGCGCGATCCGGAACTTGCTTGAAGGTGCCTTCGAACTTCTTGGAATCAACGGCAACCCAGGTCGGGAAGCCCGACTGCTCGGCCAGCGACAGCGCTTCGGCGATACGGACTTGCTTCTTCGACTGCTCGCGGATGGTAATGACGTCGCCCGACTTGATCTGGGCCGACGGCACGTTCAGGGTCTGGCCGTTCACCAGGATCGCCTTGTGCGAAACCAGCTGGCGCGCTTCAGCGCGGGTCGAGCCGAAGCCCATGCGGTACACCACGTTGTCCAGGCGCGATTCCAGCAGTTGCAGCAGGTTTTCGCCGGTGTTGCCCTTGCGGCGGTCGGCTTCTGCGAAGTAGCGGCGGAACTGGCGCTCGAGCACGCCGTAGATGCGCTTGACCTTCTGCTTTTCACGCAGCTGGTTGCCGTAATCGGAGGTGCGGGCACCCGAGGTGCGGCCGTGCTGGCCCGGCTTGCTGTCCAGCTTGCACTTGTCGGCGAGCGAGCGACGCGAGCTCTTCAGGAACAGGTCGGTGCCTTCACGGCGGGAAAGTTTGGCCTTCGGGCCGGTATAACGTGCCACGTTGTCTTCCTTTGGTCTATCACGGCGCCTTCTTGACGCGCCGCGAGTCCGTCAACGCAGTGCCTCCCAGAACACTGGGAAGACCGTGACGGACGGTGGGCTTATGAAGCGCGTCCTGGCCGGATGTGGCCGGGTGCGACGCTGAAAGCATTTACAGTACATCGACCACCGGATGTGCTTTATGCGACATCCCGTCGATGCAAAACGAAAACCTGCCGCATCAAATGCAGCAGGTCAACGCGCGATACTACCATATCCGAAACCGGCAGGTAAACCCGCCGGGCCCGGACAACGCCAGCGCTTAGATGCGGCGGCGCTTCGGCGGACGGCAGCCGTTATGCGGAATCGGCGTGACGTCTTCGATGATCGCGATCTTGATGCCCAGCGCGTTCAGCGCGCGGACAGCCGACTCACGGCCAGGGCCGGGGCCCTTGATGCGCACTTCCAGGTTCTTGATGCCCTGGTCTTGCGCCACGCGGCCGGCGTTTTCGGCAGCAACCTGGGCAGCGAACGGGGTCGACTTACGCGAACCCTTGAAGCCCTGGCCACCGGCGGTCGCCCACGACAGAGCATTGCCCTGACGGTCGGTGATCGTGATGATGGTGTTGTTGAACGAGGCGTGGACGTGCGCAATGCCGTCGGCAACGTTCTTCTTTACCTTCTTACGCGCGCGAGCGGCGTTATTCGGACCTTTTGCCATTAGTTTCTTCCTCTGCCTTCGGCTTTACTTCTTCAGAGCCACGCCGGCCTTGCGCGGACCCTTGCGGGTACGGGCGTTGGTACGGGTACGCTGACCGCGCATGGGCAGGCCCTTGCGGTGACGCATGCCACGATAGCAACCAAGGTCCATCAGACGCTTGATGTTCATCGTGGTTTCACGACGCAGGTCACCCTCGACCGTGACCTTGCCCACTTCGTCACGAAGCTTTTCCAGGTCGGCGTCGGTCAGATCCTTGACCTTCTTGTCAAACGGTACACCGGTGGCCTCGCAAATCTTGCGAGCGCGCGAGCGGCCGACACCATAAATGGCCGTCAGGCCGATTTCGGTGTGCTTGTGGTTCGGGATGTTAACCCCTGCGATACGTGCCATTCGTCAATCCTCTTTCCGATTAGCCTTGGCGTTGCTTGTGGCGGGGATCCGACGAGCAGATCACGCGCACGACACCGTTGCGCTTGATGATTTTGCAGTTGCGGCAAATGCGCTTAACAGAAGCCAGCACTTTCATAATTTTCCTCTTCCTTCAATTCCTGTTCGCTCACTTCGTCCGGAAGACGATTCGTGCGCGCGACAGATCATATGGGGTCAGCTCGACCGTCACCTTGTCACCCGGAAGGATCCGGATGTAGTGCATTCTCATCTTGCCGGAGATATGCCCCAGGACTACATGGCCATTCTCCAGCTTGACTCGGAACGTCGCATTGGGCAGGTTTTCCAGGACCTCGCCCTGCATCTGGATGACGTCGTCTTTAGCCATACCTAGCCTGTACCGATCCGAAGTCAGCGCAAGGTCAGATTGCCCTTGAAATTCGCCTTCTTCAGCAGCGACTCATACTGCTGCGACATGACATAGGACTGAACCTGAGCCATGAAGTCCATCGTGACGACCACGATGATCAGCAGGGAGGTTCCGCCGAAATAGAACGGAACGTTCCAGCGCAGCACCAGGAATTCCGGCAACAGGCAGACCAGTGTGATGTAGATCGCACCAGCCAGCGTCAAACGCACCAGGATCTTGTCGATATAGCGCGTCGTCTGCTCGCCCGGACGAATGCCCGGAATGAAGGCACCGCTTTTCTTCAGGTTGTCTGCCACTTCACGGCTGTTGTAGACCAGGGCCGTGTAGAAGAAGCAGAAAAATACAATCGCAGCAGCGTACAGCAGGATGTAGACCGGCTGGCCCGGCGACAGCGTGGCAGCCAGGTCCTTGATGAACCCACCCACCGAGCCGGTCGCGTCAGACGTGAACCAGCCCGCGATCGTTGCCGGGAACAGGATGATCGACGATGCGAAGATCGGCGGAATCACCCCTGCCATGTTCAGCTTCAGCGGCAGGTGCGACGACTGGCCGCCATACACCTTGTTGCCGACCTGACGCTTGGCATAGTTCACCAGGATCTTGCGCTGGCCCCGCTCGACGAACACCACGGCGAAGGTCACACCGATCACGATCGCCACGATGAAGATCGCCGCGATGATGCTCATGGAACCCGTGCGGACCAGTTCGAACAGTCCGCCGATCGCGTTGGGCAGGCCCGCCGCGATACCGCCGAAGATGATGATCGAGATGCCGTTGCCGAGACCCCGCTCGGTGATCTGCTCACCCAGCCACATCAGGAACATCGTGCCGGTCACCAGCGTGATCACCGCCGTGGCCCGGAACATCAGGCCAGGATCGAGCACCAGCCCAGGCTGCGACTCCAGCGCCACCGCAATCGACAGCGCCTGGAACGTGGCCAGGACCACGGTGCCGTAGCGCGTGTACTGCGTGATCTTGCGCTGGCCTGCCTGCCCTTCCTTCTTCAGCGACTCCAGCTGCGGCAGCACGATCGTCAGCAATTGCATGATGATCGACGCCGAGATGTACGGCATGATGCCGAGCGCGAAGACGGTAAAGCGCGACAGCGCCCCGCCCGAGAACAGGTTGAACATCCCGAGGATGCCACCCGACTGACTCTGGAAAAGCTTCGCAAGCTGCTCCGGATCGATACCGGGCACCGGAATATGAGCGCCGATGCGGTACACGATCAGGGCCAGCACCAGGAACATCAACCGGCGCTTGAGGTCGCCGTACTTCGCCGTGTTCCTGGCTTGCGCGCTTGCATTGGGTTTCGCCGTGGCCAAACGATGCTCCGACTATAACTGCCTATGCTGCGATAAATGCCTTGTCAGGCTGCGATCTGGCCGCCGGCGGCTTCGATCGCGGCCTTGGCGCCAGCGGTGGCGCCCAGACCCTTGATCGTTACCTTGCGGGTCAGCTCGCCGGCCTTGATGACCTTGGCGCTCTTGACCAGGTCGCTGACCAGGCCAGCCTGCTTCAGAACCAGCAGGTCGACTTCGGCCGCTTCCAGGCGCTCGATGTCACGCAGCGTGACTTCGGCGGTGAACGCCTTGGTCAGCGAGGTGAAGCCGCGCTTCGGCAGGCGACGATACAGCGGCATCTGGCCGCCTTCGAAGCCCACCTTGTGGAAGCCGCCCGAACGCGACTTCTGACCCTTGTGACCGCGACCGGCGGTCTTGCCCAGGCCGGAGCCGATACCGCGGCCGACGCGACGCTTGGCGTGCTTCGAACCGGCAGCCGGTTTCAGGTTGTTCAGTTGCATCTTGCTCTCCAAGTCCCGATCAGGCCAGAACCTTGACCAGGTACGAGACCTTGTTGATCATGCCGCGCACGGCGGGCGTGTCCTGCAGCTCCGACACCGAGTTGATGCGGCGCAGGCCCAGGCCACGCACGGTGGCGCGATGATCCTCGCGCGTGCCGATCAGGCTGCGCACGAGTTGCACTTTTACGGTTTTCTGCGACATTGCGTTCACCTTAACCCAGGATGTCTTCGACCGACTTGCCACGCTTCGCGGCGATTTCGCTCGGCGTGCTCATCTTCTGAAGGCCGTCCAGCGTGGCGCGAACCATGTTGTACGGGTTGGTGGAGCCGTGCGACTTGGTCACCACGTTGGTGACGCCCATCACTTCGAAGATCGCGCGCATCGGGCCGCCGGCGATCACGCCGGTACCTTCCTTGGCGGGCATCATCAGCACCTTGGCGGCGCCGTGCTTGCCAACGACTTCGTGTTGCAGCGTGCCGTTCTTCAGCGAGACCTTGACCATCTTGCGACGGGCTTCGTCCATTGCCTTCTGAACAGCAACCGGCACTTCCTTGGCCTTGCCCTTGCCCATGCCGATGCGGCCATCGCCGTCACCAACCACGGTCAGCGCTGCGAAACCGAGAATCCGGCCACCCTTCACCACCTTGGTGACACGGTTGACCGAGATCATCTTCTCGCGGAGGCCGTCGTCGCGTTCGTCCTGTTGGACTTTTGCTTGCATCTTTGCCATGACGTATCTCTCTCTATGCGCTTAGAACTTCAGGCCGGCTTCGCGGGCGGCGTCTGCCAGGGCCTTCACGCGGCCATGGAAACGGAAGCCGGCGCGATCGAACGCGACGGTTTCCACGCCGGCAGCCTTCGCCTTCTCGGCGATGCGCTTGCCAACCACGGTGGCGGCAGCGGCGGTAGCGCCCTTGCCATCCAGTTCCTTGCGCACTTCCACCTCGGCGGTCGACGCGGAAGCCAGCACCTTGGTGCCGCACTCCGAGAAAACCTGGGCGTAAATATGCGAATTCGTACGGAACACGGTCAGACGATTGACTTTCATCTCCGCGATCTTGGCGCGGGTCTGACGTGCACGGCGCAAACGAGCGTCTTTCTTGTTCATCATTGCACCCCTTACTTCTTCTTGGTTTCCTTCAGGATGACGCGCTCGTCGCTGTAACGCACACCCTTGCCCTTGTAGGGCTCGGGCGGACGGTACGCGCGGACTTCCGCGGCAACCTGACCGACTTTCTGCTTGTCCGCACCCTTGATGATGATCTCGGTCTGCGTGGGCGTTGCCGCCGTCACGCCTTCCGGCATCTCATGGATCACGTCGTGCGAGAAACCAAGCTGGAGCTTCAGCGCAGCGCCTTGCAGCTGGGCACGGTAGCCCACGCCAACGAGGTTCAGCTTGCGCTCGAAACCGGTGGTCACGCCCTTGACCATGTTCGCCACCAGGGCGCGCATGGTGCCTTGCAGGGCGTTTGCTTCACGCGACTCGTCAGCCGGCGAGAAGGTCAGCGTGTCATTCTCGACATTGACCTTGACCAAGCTGTGAATCGGCAGCGACAGCGTACCCAGCGGACCCTTCACGGAGAGCACGCCAGCAGCCACGTTCACTTCCGCGCCCTTGGGGAGCGCGATGGGAGCCTTACCTACACGGGACATGGTTCTCTCCTTAAGCGACGTAGCAGAGAACTTCGCCGCCCACGCCGGTGGCGCGAGCCTTGCGGTCGGTCATCAGACCCTGCGGGGTCGAGATGATCGCCACACCCAGGCCGTTCATCACTTGCGGAATGTCGCTGCGGCCCTTGTACACGCGCAGGCCGGGCTTCGAGACGCGCTCGATGCGCTCGATCACCGGACGGCCGGCGTAGTACTTCAGGCCGATGCTCAGTTGTGCCTTGCCGCCATCTTCCTGGACGGCGTAGTCGTCGATGTAGCCTTCGTCCTTCAGGACCTTGGCGATTGCCACTTTCAGCTTCGACGACGGCATGACAACCGACGCCTTCTGCACGCCCTGGGCGTTGCGGATGCGCGTCAGCATATCGGCGATAGGATCGCTCATGCTCATACTGTTTCTCCTGTAGCCTGTGCGTAATTACCAGCTGGCTTTCGTCAGACCCGGGATTTCGCCCTTGAAGGCGATTTCGCGGATCTTGTTACGCGCCAGGCCAAACTTGCGGAAGGTACCGCGGGGACGACCGGTGATCGCGCAGCGGTTGCGCTGGCGAGTCGGGTTCGCGTTGCGCGGGAGCTGTTGCAGCTCGAGACGCGCGCTGTAACGCTCTTCTTCCGACTTCTCTTGGTCGTCGATAATGGCCTTGAGGTTGGCGCGCTTGGCGGCGTACTTCGCCACCAGCTTGGCGCGCTTCTTCTCACGTTCAATCAGAGCCAGTTTAGCCACGGTTACCCCTTAATTGCGGAACGGGAACTTGAACGCACCGAGGAGTGCCTTGGCTTCCTCGTCGTTCTTTGCCGTCGTCGTGATGCTGATGTTCAGACCACGCAGTGCGTCGATCTTGTCGTACTCGATTTCGGGGAAAATGATCTGCTCTTTCACACCGATGTTGTAGTTGCCACGACCGTCAAACGAACGGCCCGACACACCACGGAAGTCACGCACGCGCGGCAGGGCCACGGTGACGAAACGATCGAGGAATTCGAACATGCGCTCGCCGCGCAGGGTCACCATCGCACCGATGGGGTAGCCCTGGCGGATCTTGAAGCCGGCGATGGCCTTCTTGGCCTTCGTCACGACCGGCTTCTGACCGGCGATCTTGGTCAGGTCGCCGACGGCGTTTTCAATGATCTTCTTGTCATTGATCGCTTCGCCAAGGCCCATGTTCAGGGTGATCTTGGTGATGCGCGGCACTTCCATGACCGACTTGTAGCCGAACTGTTCGATCAGCTTCGGCACAACCTGTTCTTTGTAAAACTCTTGCAGACGTGCTGCCATGCTCAACTCCTAAACGTGCCCAGAATCAAGCTGCCACGACGGCGCCGGTGGTCTTCAGCACGCGCACGCGCTTGCCGTCTTCCACCTTGATGCCGACGCGCGACGGCTTGCCATTGGCATCCACGAGCGCAACGTTGGAAATATGCAGCGGCATGACCTTGTCAACCACGCCACCGGTGGTGCCCAGCATCGGGTTCGGGCGCGCATGCTTCTTGGCGATGTTCACGCCTTGCACCGCAACCTTGTCACCGAGCACGGCCTGCACGGTACCGCGCTTGCCCTTGTCCTTGCCGGTCAGGACGATGACTTCATCGCCTTTGCGAATCTTGTTCATGTCGGCTCCTTACAGCACTTCCGGAGCGAGCGACACGATCTTCATGAAGCGCTCGGTACGGAGTTCACGAGTCACCGGCCCGAAAATACGGGTGCCGATCGGCTCGAGCTTGTTGTTCAGCAGGACGGCGGCATTGCCGTCGAACTTGATCAGCGAACCGTCAGCGCGGCGCACGCCCTTGGCGGTACGCACGACGACGGCGTTGTAGATGTCGCCCTTCTTCACGCGACCGCGCGGCGCTGCGTCCTTGACGGTCACCTTGATGATGTCGCCAACGCTTGCGTAGCGGCGCTTGGAGCCACCCAGCACCTTGATGCACAGCACTTCGCGCGCACCAGTGTTATCGGCCACTTCGAGCCGGCTTTCTGTCTGAATCATGGTGTTTGTCTTCCCAACTTAATCCGCCAGGTGCCATAGCGCCCGTCGGTCAGTCTTGGTCCCGTCGGTTCCGGCCTTGCGCCAGCACCGTATGGGTTGATCAACTTTGAAGTCGGTAGGAACCTGGCAATCCCGACAGATCGTCGAGGCCGCCTGGCCCTGGCTCGCTCAACAGGCCCGCCCGGGTGGTACTGCTAAGGCGAACGCAATAAAGCGGAAGTCCAGGATTATAGCCACATAATCCTGGACTTGCAAGTCAAGCTAAGAACGTGTTGTTCTTAGATGACGCGTGCAGCCTCTACCAGCCGGGAAACCACCCAGGACTTGGTCCGCGACAGCGGACGGCCTTCCTGGATTTCGACCTTGTCGCCTTCCTTGTACTGGTTGGCTTCGTCGTGTGCGTGGTACTTCTTGGAACGCAGCACGTACTTGCCGTACAGGGGATGCTTGACGCGGTTTTCCACCAAGACCGTAACGGTCTTGTCCATCTTGTCGCTCACGACACGGCCGACCAGGGTGCGGCGAAGCGACTTTTCCGTTTGTGCAGCTTCAGTCATTTCGCGTTCGCCTTTTCAGTCAGCACGGTTTGCACGCGCGCGATGTCCTTGCGAACCTTCTTCAGCTGGCTGGTGTTCTGCAGCTGTTGGGTTGCCTTTTGCATGCGCAGGCTAAATTGGGCCTTCAGCAGCTCGGAGAGCTCCTGGTTCAGGCCTGCGGCGTCCTTGCCGCGAAGTTCGGATGCTTTCATCCCTGCTCTCCTTACGTCCCGACCTGGCGCACCACGAAATTGGTGGCGATCGGCAGCTTGGCCGCCGCAAGGCGGAACGCCTCACGCGCCAGCTCTTCGCTCACGCCATCCATTTCGTACAGCATCTTGCCCGGCTGGATTTCAGCCACGTAGTATTCCGGATTGCCCTTGCCGTTACCCATACGGACTTCAGCGGGCTTCTTCGAGATCGGCTTGTCCGGGAAGATCCGGATCCAGATGCGGCCGCCACGCTTGATGTGACGGGTCATCGCACGACGTGCCGACTCGATCTGACGAGCCGTCAGACGGCCACGGCCCATGGCCTTCAGGCCGAATTCGCCGAAAGACACGGCGTTACCACGGGTAGCCTTACCCGTGTTGCGGCCTTTCTGCTCCTTGCGGTATTTTCTGCGCTTAGGTTGCAGCATCGTTATTCTCCACTCTTCCCATCTGCGCCAGGCGCAGCGCGACGACCGGCACCGGCACCGCCGCGGCGGTTGCCACCCGGACGGCCTTCGCCTTCACGGCGGCGACCTTCCGGACGACCCGGGCGACGACGACGGTCGTCTTGCGGCTCTTCCACCACCGGCGCTTCATTGCGGCCGAGGTGATCACCCTTGTAGACCCACACCTTGACACCGATGATGCCGTAGGTGGTTTCTGCTTCGGAGAAGCCGTAGTCGATGTCGGCGCGCAGGGTGTGCAGGGGCACACGGCCTTCGCGGTACCACTCGGTACGTGCGATTTCGATACCGTTCAGACGGCCGGCGCTCATGATCTTGATACCCTGGGCACCCAGGCGCATCGCGTTCTGCATGGCGCGCTTCATGGCGCGGCGGAACATGATGCGGCGCTCGAGCTGCTGGGTGATCGAGTCGGCGATCAGCTGAGCATCGGTTTCCGGCTTGCGGATTTCCTCGATGTTCACGTGCACGGGCACGCCCATGCGACGCTGCAGTTCGGCCTTCAGCAGTTCGATGTCCTCACCCTTCTTGCCGATCACCACGCCCGGACGCGAGCTGTAAATGGTGATACGGGCATTGCGGGCGGGGCGCTCGATGACGACGCGGCCAACCGATGCGTTCTTCAGCTTCTTCTTCAGGAAGTCGCGAACTTCGATGTCTTCCTTCAGCATGCCGGCGAACTTCGTGTTGCTGGCGTACCAGCGCGAAGCCCAGTTACGGCTGACAGCCAGACGGAAGCCAGTCGGATGAATCTTCTGTCCCATCGTGACTCCTTAGTTGCCGAGCGTCACAGTGATGTGACAGGTTTGTTTCTCGATGCGGTTGCCGCGGCCCTTCGCCCGTGCGGTGAAGCGCTTGAGCGAGGTTGCCTTGTCGACGTAGATCGATTTGACCTTCAGTTCGTCGATGTCGGCGCCTTCGTTGTGCTCAGCGTTGGCGATGGCCGATTCGACCACCTTCTTCACGATCCCGGCAGCCTTTTTCGGGCTGAACGTCAGGACATTGAGCGCGCGCTCGATCGGCAGACCACGGATCTGGTCAGCGACCAGGCGCGTCTTCTGGGCGGAGATGCGGGCACCGCGATGAATCGCTTTCACTTCCATGATGGCACCTTACCTCTTCGCTTTCTTGTCAGCCGCGTGGCCCTTGAACGTGCGGGTGATCGCAAATTCGCCGAGCTTGTGGCCAACCATGTTTTCCGTCACGTACACCGGCACGTGTTGACGGCCGTTGTGCACGGCGATCGTCAGGCCAATGAACTCCGGCAGAATGGTCGAGCGGCGCGACCAAGTCTTGATGGGCTTCTTGTCCTTGCCGCTGACTGCAACTTCCACCTTCTTCAGCAGGTGGGCGTCGCAGAACGGACCCTTTTTAGCGGAACGAGTCATATCTTTAGCTCCTACCTACCGATTAACGCTTGTGGCGCTTCTGGACGATCATGCTGTCCGTGCGCTTGTTGCTGCGGGTGCGGTAGCCCTTGGTCGGGGTACCCCACGGCGACACCGGATCGCGGCCAGCAGCGGTCTTGCCCTCGCCACCACCGTGCGGGTGGTCGACCGGGTTCATCACAACGCCGCGCACCGTCGGGCGGATACCGCGCCAGCGGGTCGCACCGGCCTTGCCGATGACGCGCAGGCTGTGCTCTTCGTTGCCAACTTCACCGACGGTGGCACGGCACTCGATGTGCACGCGGCGCACTTCGCCGGAGCGCAGGCGAACCTGGGCGTACAGGCCTTCACGGGCCAGCAGCACAGCGGAACCGCCTGCAGCGCGAGCGATCTGGGCGCCCTTGCCCGGCAGCATTTCCACGTTGTTGATCGTGGTACCGACCGGAATGTTGCGGATCGGCAGGTTGTTGCCAGCCTTGATCGGCGCTTCCGAGCCATTCAGCAGCGATTGGCCGGCAACCATGCCCTTGGTGGCGATGATGTAGCGGCGCTCGCCGTCGGCGAACACGACCAGCGCGATGTTGGCGCTGCGGTTCGGATCGTATTCCAGGCGCTCGACCTTGGCGGGGATGCCGTCCTTGTCGTTGCGCTTGAAGTCGACCACGCGGTAGTGGTGCTTATGACCACCGCCCTTGTGGCGGGTGGTGATATGACCATTGTTGTTACGGCCCGACTTCTGGAATTGCTTTTCCAGCAGCGGAGCGTGCGGGGCGCCCTTGTGAAGGTCCTTGTTGACCACCTTCACCATCGAGCGACGACCCGGGGAAGTCGGCTTGGTCTTGACGAGTGCCATGATTACTTGGCCTCCGCTTCAAAATTGATTTCCTGACCCGGCTTCAGCGACACGTAAGCTTTCTTCACGTGGTTGCGACGGCCCATGAAACGGCCGAAGCGCTTTTGCTTGCCCTTCTGGTTCAGGATCTGAACGGACTGCACCTCGACCTTGAACAGCAGTTCGACGGCGGCCTTCACTTCTGCCTTGTTGGCATCGCGGGCGACTTCGAACACGACCTGTTCATTCTTGTCGGCGACCAGGGTTGCCTTTTCGGAAACCACCGGCGCGAGCAGCACCTGCATCAAACGATGATCGTTCTTGGCTACTTGCGTCATTTCAGCAACTCCTCGATCTGCGCGACAGCCGCCTTGGTCACCAGCACCTTCTTGTAGTGCACGAGCGACAGCGGGTCAGCCTGGCGCGGCTCGACAACTGCCACGTGCGGCAGGTTGCGCGAAGCCAGGTAGAGGTTTTCGTCGAGGCTGTCGGTGATGATCAGCACCGAGTCCAGGCCCATGGCCTTGAACTTGTCGGCCAAGAGCTTGGTCTTGGGCGCGTCGACAGTGAAACCGTCCACCACATTGATACGGCCTTCACGTGCGAGCTGCGAGTAAATCGAGCGCATGCCGGCACGGAACATCTTCTTGTTGACCTTCTGGCTGAAGTTCTCTTCCGGCGAATTCGGGAAGATACGGCCACCCCCGCGCCACAGCGGCGACGAGGACATACCGGCACGGGCGCGACCCGTACCCTTCTGGCGCCACGGCTTCTTGGTCGTGTGCTTGACCTCTTCACGATCCTTCTGCTTACGGTTACCGCTGCGAGCGTTGGCCTGGTAAGCGACGACGATCTGGTGAACGAGGGCTTCGTTGTAGTCACGGCCGAACACTTCGGGCGAAGCGGCAACGCCTGCGCCGATCTGGCCATTGTCCTGGAGGAGCTTGAGTTCCATTACATGCGCTCCTTAAGCTTTGGCTTTGGCTTTGGCCTTGACGGCCGGGGTAACGATGACCTTGCCGTTCTTGGAGCCGGGGATGGCGCCCTTGACCAGCAGCAGCTTGCGCTCTGCGTCGATCTTGGCGATCTCCAGGTTCTGCACGGTGCGGGTGACATCGCCCAGGTGACCGGTCATGCGCTTGCCCGGGAACACGCGGCCCGGATCCTGCGCCATACCGATCGAGCCCGGCACGTTGTGCGAGCGCGAGTTACCGTGGGTGGCACGGCCGGAGGCGAAGTGGTAGCGCTTGATGGTACCGGCGTAGCCCTTACCGATGGTCACGCCCTGCACGTCGATCTTCTGACCGACTTCGAACAGGTCGACCGACAGCGAACCGCCAGCTTGCAGTTCGGCAGCCTTGGCTGCGTCGATACGGAATTCGCGGATGATTTCGCCGGCTTCCACGCCGGCTTTGGCGAGGTGACCCGCCAGCGGCTTGGTGACGCGGCTTGCGCGTCGTGCGCCGAAGGTGACTTGAACCGCGGTGTAACCGTCGGTCTCGTCCGTCTTGATTTGCGTCACGCGGTTGTCGCCGACCTCGACCACGGTCACGGGAATCGCTTCACCGTCGTCCGTGAAAATACGGGTCATGCCAACCTTGCGACCTACAAGGCCAAGGCTCATGGTTTGCTCCATTCCCAGCTGCGATTGGCCGGGGCTGATTGATACACGAAAACTGTGCTTGCGCTGTGCGCGAATGGGCTGCGCTAAAGAGGACTGCGCCTGGCCAAAACGGCCAACCCACTACCCGGAGACACGGGTAGCCTTATACTATAACCCCTCCATAAGGAAAGGGCAATAAGCAATTGCGATTTGCCGAGGGGTGTTGCACGCAGGATTCAGGCAGATGTGCGCAAAAGCTGGCACGAAGGCGGCGCGGCGGGCGGCACGCGCCGCCCGCCGGCACGCGCAGGTCAGGCCGCGACCCGCACAAACCCCCCGCCGTAGAAGACCAGCGGCTCGCCCTCCTCCGCCGCGATCGACTCCACCGCGCCCACGATCAGCAGGTGGTCGCCGACGGGGTCGGCGCGTTCGACGCGGCACGCGAGCGTGGCGAGCGCCTCGTCAAGGTAGGGCACGCCCTGGCCGCAGCGTGTATGGCGCACGCCGGCGAACTTGTCCGCCGCCGGGGTGGCGAAGCGGCGCGCCAGGTCGCCGTGCCCCGCGCGCAGGATGCTGACGCCGAACGGCCGGCCTGGCTCGAACAGCCCGGCATTGGGCGAGTGCGACGCCAGGCTCCACAGGATCAGCGGCGGCGCCAGCGACAGCGACGCGAACGAGTTGACGGTGATGCCGACCGGGCGCTGCTGCGCCGTACAGGCACCGATGACCGCCACGCCCGTCGCGTAGCGGCCGCAAACCCGGCGCAGCTCGCGCGGATCGAGCAGGGGCGCGGCATGACTGGTGGTGTCCATGTCAGGCAGCCTGCGGCAGATGGTGGTCGATCAGCTGGTGGCAGGCCTGCGGGTCCATCCACCACGGGAAGTAGTCTGGCGGGTTGTCGAAGCCGTTGGCGATGCGCGCCGCCAGCGCCGGCGCCTGCCCCGCCGCGCCCAGCAGCGCCAGGATATGGGGCGGCGGCGGAGTCAGCAGCGAGTTGGTCCAGGCCACCACATCGCCGGCGTAGTGCCAGTAGCGGGCGAAGGTCTGCTCCATCCAGTCACGGTCGAACGGCCGCTCGCCATGGTCGAGGATGGCGTCGAGGTAGACCTTGCAGCATTTGGCGGCATTGTTGGAGCCTTGCCCGGTGATCGGGTCGTTGACGACCACGGCATCGGCCATGCCGAATACCAGCCGGCCCGAAGGCAGCGTCAACACCGGCTTGCGCACCGTCGGCGCGAAGCGGCCCGACAGGATGCCGTTGTCGTCGGTCAGCGCCACATGCTCGCAGCGCCCGGCTTCCCACGGCGCATAGGTGCGCAGGATGCGCAGGCTTTCCGCGAGGTGCTGCTCGGGCGTGCGCGCCTCGGCCCAGCGATCCATTGGACCGCCAGGAATGCCCTCGAACACCATGATCTCGCACGGCCCCGACAGCGTCAGCGCCGGGAAGACGAAGTATTCGCCGACGCCCGGGATCAGGTTGAAGCAAACCCGCGAGAACGGTTCGCGCGGCACCATGCCGGTCACGTAGGTCAGCGCCAGGGCGCGTTGCGGCTTGTCGAACGGGCTGCGCTGCGCATCGCGTTCGAAGCGGCTGACGATCTCGCCCTTGCCGGCAGCGAGCAGCACCAGGTCGTGGTCGCGCGCCAGGTCTTCCAGCTCGTCCACGCCGACATCGACGATGCGAAGGTCGCCGCCACGCTCGGCGAAGGCTTCCATCCACGCCGGCATCTTCAGCCGCTGGTCGACCGCCTGCGCCGGCCGGTCCAGCGGCGCGGCCCAGTCGATGACCTTTGCACCGGGCTGCTCGGGATGCGGCACGGCCAGCCCGATGCCCTCGACCGGCGGGCAGGTGTCGTCCCACCAGTTGAGGCCGAGATCACGCTCGGTCTGCAAGGCGCGGTCGAACATGCACTGGCTCGACATGACCTTGCCGGCGCGGACCTGATCCGGCGTGCGGTTGGACAGCAGCGTGACCTGGTAGCCGGCCGCCTGCAGCCCGAGGGCCATTTGCAGGCCGGACTGCCCGGCCCCGACGATGGCGATGCGTTGGCGCATGATGTTGTCTCCTGGTTTGGATGCGGGGATGGCGTCAGCCGGCCAGCTTGCCGATGGCCGGGACGTTCTGCTCCGGGCCCATGGCGCTGTAGCCACCGTCGACGGCGTAATCCGCGCCGGTCACGAAGCTGGCATGGTCGGAACACAGGAACAGCACCACCTGCGCGACCTCGTCGGGTTCGCCGACGCGGCCCAGCAGATGGAATGGGGCTGCAACGGCATCGGTACGGGCGCGGTTGCCGCCGCTGACCTCGTCCATCAGCCGGCACCAGGTCCAGCCGGGCGAGACCGAGTTCACGCGGATGCGGTCGGGCGCCAGGTCCATCGCCATGTTGCGCGTCAGCTGCGCGATGGCGGCCTTCGATACCGGATAGAGCCAGCGCCCGGTCTGCGCGACGTTGGCCGAGATGCTGGTGAAATTGACGATGGCGCCGCCGCCGCGCGCGCGCATCAGCGGCTGCACCGCCTGCGCCAGCATCACGCCGGACACGACGTTGACGTCGAGCGCCGCCAGCCAGTCGGCACGGCTGGAGCGGAAGCCGTCGTCGAGATAGGTGCAGGCGAGGTTGACCAGGAAGTCCACGCCGCCAAAGCGTTGCGCGACCTGGCTGACCGCATCGCGGACCTGCTCGTCCTGCGTGATGTCGGCCGCGATGTAGAGTGCGTCCTTGCCCAGCTCGGCGGCGACCCGCTCGCCGTTGGCGGCGTCGATATCGAAGATCGCCACGCGCGCGCCGGCCTCGACGAAGGCCCGCGCCACGCCCGCGCCGATCAGTGTGGCGCCGCCGGTGACGATGGCTACCTTGTCCTGCAATCCCTTCATTGTTGTCTCCTTGTTTGCCAGCGGTGTCCGGTACCGGGCGGGCCTCTGCGGGCCCACTCCGGGTTCAATGCTGCAACGCTCGCTACCTGCCCTCGCTCTCCTGCCAGCGCGCCATCAGCGTGTTCGACGGCAGCGTTTCATCGAGCAGCTTGCGCGCGGTCTCCACACCCGCCACCGGCAGACCCGCCGGATCGAGCTTGCCGATCTGCACCAGCACGCTGGCCTGGTCCCAGTAGATATGCTCGTGATAGAGCTTGTCGCCACGGAATTTGACGACGGCGATCAGCGGAATCTCCACGCGCCTTCCGGTGGGCGGCACACCCGGCAGCATCCAGTCGATCTCGCAGGTATGCGTGAAGCAGAACAGTAGTTCGTCGACGATCTGCGTGGCGCCGACCGTTCGCGACAGCGGGATCAGCGTAGTATCGGGCGGATTGCTGTGGACAAAGTGGTTCTGGTAGAAGCGCCGCAGCTGCGCGTAGCCGACGCCGCCGGTCATGGTCGGGATATGGTTCACATAAGGCTGCGGCACCATCGTCGCCATGGTGGCATCAACGTCGCGCGTGGCGAATTCATACTCGCAGTGCTTGTCCCACAGCGCGGAGAAATCGTAGTGCGGCCCCATCTCACGGCGCAGCGCGGCGATCGCGCGCTGGTGCGCCATCAGCGCGGAGGGCTTGTCGAAGTGCTCGCCGCCAGCGCGCGCAAAGGCGTGGTCGACACCGGGGTAGACATAGACCTCGATGTTGTCGCGCCCGGCGAGGGCTTCGCGGATCGCGGCCTGCGCCTGCGGTGGGCAGAAGCCGTCTTTCTCCGCGATATGCAGCACCAGGCGGCCCCGCACCTGGCCGGCTTCGCCCAGCGCGTGCTCGATGCCCACGCCGTAGTAGGCCACCGCGCAGGCCACGTCCGGCAGCCGGCACGCCGCAAGGTAAGCCAGCTTGCCGCCCAGACAGAAGCCCAGCACGCCAGTGTGGCCGTCGCATTCCGGGCGCGCCCGCAGCGTCTCCAGCGCCGCACCCACGTCCTGCACGCCCCTGGCTTCGTCGAACTGCTGGTAGAGGCCAAGCGCACGCTGGAAATCCTCGCCGCGATCAGTTAGCTCGATGCCGGGCGCGAGGCGCCAGAACAGGTCGGGAACCAGCACCGTGTAACCCTCTTCGGCGTAATAGTCGGCGACCTGCCGCATGGTGGCATTGACGCCGAAGATCTCCTGGCACAGCACGATTCCCGGACCCTTGCCTGTCGCGGGAACGGCGAGATAGCCGCTGAAACTGCCTTCGGGGGTCTGGATCTGGATGGTCTGGCCCATGGCCTGCTCTCCTTGTCGTAGTCTCTTGACGGTGTCCGCTGGCGCCGCCGTGCTGGCTTCCATGATGGTGGCTCCGCACCGCAGCAAACTAGCCGCCGGCTGCAGCGGCTATCCGATTAGTGCAGGAAACTGCGAACCCGGTCAACGCTGCATCGCTGACGGCAAGAGCATCCGCTATAGTGGATCGCGTGGGAAACCGCGAGCCGGCGTGCGTGCCGGCCGCGTTCCCCGGACCATGCGGCGCGCACGGCGCCAGGGCTCCGCCGGCACCCGCTGGCCGCCCTGCCCGGCAGCACCGCGGCCACGCCAGAGGAGCGAGACAATGCAGCTGCCCCCCGCCGCCACGGCGGTCCCGACCCAGGGCCCGCTGGCGAGCGCCCTGCTCGGCGATCCCGCCCGGTGCGTGTTCGCCTCGACCGACCTGGCCGAGACGCGCGCCGCCGTCGGCCGTGTATTCAAGCCGCACCGGCTCGACGTGCGCGGCACACGGCTGCAGGCGCGCATGCACCATGCGCCGCTTGGCGCGGTTTCTTTCAACCGCCTCGCCTACGGGGCCGAGGTCACTATCGATCCCGGCCCGCTCGGCGACTTCCTGCTGGTGCAGATGCCGCTGTCAGGGCAGGCCGATATCCGCTGTGGCGACCAGCACATCATTTCGACGCCCGATTGCGCTTCGGTGCTGACGCCCAGCGATCCGCTGGCCATGCGCTGGAGCGCCGACAGCGACCAGCTGATCGTGCGCATCGAACGCAGTGCGCTGGAACGCGTCTGCGCCGCGCACCTGGGCCGACGCCCCGCGCGGCCGCTGCGCTTCGCGCTCGGCATGGCCTGGCGCTCGGGCGCCTGGCATGAGCTGATGCGCTACCTCGCGGCAATGCTTGAGACCGCGCCCGAGACCACGCGCCATCCGCTCACCGCCTGCCAGCTCGAGCAGCTGGTCATCGGCACGCTGCTGACATGGCAGCCGCACGACCTGTCGGAGGCGCTGCGCGAGCACGGCAAGCCGTTGGCGCCGCGGCATGTGAAGGTGGTGGAGGAATACATGCATGCCAACGCCGACGCGGAGTTGACGCCGGCCTTGCTGGCGGAGGTCGCTGGCGTCAGCGTGCGCAGCCTGTTTGCCGGCTTCCGCGAGCATCGCGGCACCGGGCCGATGACTTACCTGCGCACCGTGCGGCTGGAGCGGGTGCGGCGGGATCTGCTGTACGACGCATCGATTTCATCGGTCAGTGCGGCTGCGTTGCGCTGGGGATTTGCGCACCTGGGGCGGTTCAGTGCCGAGTATCGGCGGGTGTTTGGAGAGTGTCCGGCGCAGACGCTGAGGCGGCGCGGAGCAGGCTAGCCCGCTCCGCACAAGAGGGACCGCCCAAAACAAAACGGCGAACCACACGGTTCGCCGTTTGCTGCATCAAGCCGCCTGGGCGGCCCGAAACATCTTTACACCTTGATCTCGACGTCCACGCCGGCCGGCAGGTCGAGCTTCATCAGCGCGTCAACCGTCTTGTCGGTCGGATCGACGATGTCCATCAGGCGCTGGTGAGTGCGGATCTCGAACTGATCGCGGCTGGTCTTGTTGACGTGCGGCGAACGCAGGATGTCGAAGCGCTGGATGCGGGTCGGCAGGGGCACCGGGCCCTTGACGATCGCGCCGGTACGCTTGGCGGTATCCACGATTTCGGCAGCCGACTGGTCGATCAGGCGATAGTCGAAAGCCTTCAGGCGGATACGGATCTTCTGGTTCTGCATAATATTTCCTTAAAAGAGCGATTGGGCAACGTGCCCAGTTGAATGGGGACATGCCCGCGGGCATGTCCCAGGAAGTGCTTAGTCGAGGATCTTTGCCACGACGCCGGCGCCGACGGTACGGCCACCTTCGCGGATAGCGAAGCGCAGGCCTTCTTCCATGGCGATCGGGGCGATCAGCTTGACGGTGATCGACACGTTGTCACCCGGCATGACCATTTCCTTGTCCTTCGGCAGCTCGATCGAGCCGGTCACGTCGGTCGTGCGGAAGTAGAACTGCGGGCGGTAGTTGTTGAAGAACGGGGTGTGACGGCCGCCTTCGTCCTTCGACAGGATGTACACCTCGCCGGTGAAGTGGGTGTGCGGCTTGATCGAACCCGGCTTGCACAGCACCTGGCCGCGCTCGACGTCTTCACGCTTGGTGCCGCGCAGCAGCAGACCGACGTTGTCGCCAGCCTGGCCCTGGTCCAGCAGCTTGCGGAACATTTCCACGCCGGTGCAGGTGGTCTTCACGGTCGGGCGGATACCGACGATTTCGATTTCTTCGCCGACCTTGATGATGCCGCGCTCGATACGGCCGGTCACCACGGTGCCGCGACCCGAGATCGAGAACACGTCTTCCACCGGCATCAGGAAGGTACCGTCAACGGCACGCTCCGGCGTCGGGATGTAGGTGTCCAGCGCGTCGGCCAGGCGCATGATGGCTTCTTCGCCCAGCTCGCCCTTGTCGCCTTCCAGCGCCAGCTTGGCCGAACCCTTGATGATCGGGGTGTCGTCGCCGGGGAATTCGTACTTGCTCAGCAGCTCGCGAACTTCCATCTCGACCAGCTCGAGCAGTTCAGCGTCGTCCACCATGTCGCACTTGTTCAGGAACACGATGATGTACGGCACGCCGACCTGGCGGGCCAGCAGGATGTGCTCACGCGTTTGCGGCATCGGGCCGTCAGCGGCCGAGCACACCAGGATCGCGCCGTCCATCTGGGCGGCACCCGTGATCATGTTCTTCACGTAGTCGGCGTGGCCCGGGCAGTCAACGTGCGCATAGTGGCGGTTGGCCGTCTCGTACTCGACGTGGGCGGTATTGATGGTAATACCGCGTGCCTTCTCTTCCGGCGCTGCGTCGATTTCGTCGTACTTCTTGGCGGCACCGCCGAACTTGGCAGCCAGCACCGTGGCGATCGCTGCGGTCAGCGTGGTCTTGCCATGGTCAACGTGACCAATCGTACCAACGTTCACGTGCGGCTTAGTCCGCTCGAACTTTTCCTTTGCCATTTTTCAGCTCCTAATGGAATTCAGTGTGATTCGATTCATTACACCGCCACGCCGGATAAGGCGTGGCAGCAAAGCTTTTATTACTTGCCCTTGGCCGTCATCACGGCTTCGGCGATGTTCTTCGGTGCCTCTGCGTAGTGCTTGAATTCCATCGTGTACGTGGCGCGGCCTTGCGTGGCCGAGCGCAGCGACGTGGAATAACCGAACATTTCCGACAGCGGGACTTCGGCCTTGATAATCTTGCCGCCGCCAACCATGTCATCCATGCCCTGCACGATGCCGCGGCGGGACGACAAGTCGCCCATCACGGTACCCGTGTAGTCTTCCGGCGTTTCCACTTCCACGGCCATCATCGGCTCGAGCAGAACCGGGCTGGCCTTGCGCATGGCTTCCTTGAAAGCCATCGAGCCGGCCATGCGGAACGCGTTTTCGTTCGAGTCCACGTCGTGGTACGAACCGAACGTCAGCGTGACCTTCACGTCCACCACCGGGAAGCCGGCCAGGATACCGTTCGGCAGCGTGTCGACGATGCCCTTTTCGACCGCCGGGATGTATTCGCGAGGAATCACACCGCCCTTGATGGCGTCGATGAACTCGAAGCCCTTGCCCGGCTCTTGCGGTTCCAGCGTGATCACAGCGTGACCGTACTGGCCGCGGCCGCCCGACTGCTTGACGAACTTGCCCTCGACGCCTTCGGCCGTCTTGCGAATGGTTTCGCGGTAGGCCACTTGCGGCGCGCCGATGTTGGCTTCCACGCCGAATTCGCGCTTCATGCGGTCGACCAGAATTTCGAGGTGGAGCTCGCCCATGCCCGAAATGATGGTCTGACCCGATTCTTCATCGGTACGCACGCGGAACGACGGATCTTCAGCGGCCAGGCGGTTCAGGGCGATGCCCATCTTTTCCTGGTCGGCCTTGGTCTTCGGCTCGACAGCCTGCGAGATCACCGGCTCCGGGAACACCATGCGCTCGAGCACGATCGGTGCAGCCGGATCGCACAGCGTGTCGCCCGTGGTGGCGTCCTTCAGACCCACCGCAGCGGCGATGTCGCCGGCCAGCACTTCCTTGATTTCTTCGCGCTGGTTGGCATGCATCTGCAGAATACGGCCGAGACGTTCCTTCTTGCTCTTGACTGGGTTGTACACCGTGTCGCCCGAATTGATCTTGCCCGAGTACACGCGGAAGAAGATCAGTTGGCCGACGAACGGGTCGGTCATGATCTTGAACGCCAGTGCCGAGAACTTTTCGTTGTCGTCAGCCTTGCGCTCGAGCTTCTTCTCGCTGTCGTCCTCGTCCGTGCCCGTAACCGGCGGAATGTCGACCGGCGACGGCAGGAAGTCGATCACGGCGTCGAGCATGCGCTGCACGCCCTTGTTCTTGAACGCGGTGCCGCACAGCATCGGCTGGATTTCGCAGGCGATGGTACGGTCACGCAGCGCCTTGACGATCTCGGCGCGGGTCAGCTCTTCGCCGCCCAGGTACTTTTCCATCAGCTCTTCGCTGGCTTCGGCGGCGGACTCGACCATCTTCTCGCGCCATTCGTCAGCGGTGGCTTGCAGCTCGGCCGGGATGTCCTGGTATTCGAACTTCACGCCCTGGCTGGCTTCGTCCCAAACGATCGCCTTCATTTCCAGCAGATCGACGACGCCCTGGAAGCCGTCTTCAGCGCCGATCGGCACCACGACGGGCACCGGGTTGGCCTTCAGGCGGGTCTTCAGCTGGTCGTAGACCTTGAAGAAGTTCGCGCCGGTACGGTCCATCTTGTTGACGAACGCCAGACGCGGCACCTTGTACTTGTTGGCCTGACGCCAGACGGTTTCGGACTGCGGCTGCACGCCCCCCACTGCGCAGTACACCATGCACGCGCCGTCCAGCACGCGCATGGAACGCTCCACCTCGATGGTGAAGTCCACGTGGCCCGGGGTGTCGATGATGTTGAAGCGGTGCTCGGGGTAGTTGCCGCCCATGCCCTTCCAGAAGGCAGTGGTCGCAGCAGACGTGATGGTGATGCCGCGCTCCTGCTCCTGCTCCATCCAGTCCATGGTGGCCGCGCCATCATGCACTTCACCGATCTTGTGGTTCACACCGGTGTAGAACAGGATCCGCTCGGTCGTGGTGGTTTTACCCGCGTCAATGTGAGCCGAAATACCGATGTTACGGTAGCGCTCAATAGGAGTCTTACGAGCCACTTTAATCCTCTATTCGTCCGTGAGGCGCCGGCATCTCATGGCCTGCGCCCCTAACACAAACGGGCGAGATGTGTAAAAACACAGCCCGCCCGGCAACCAACAAACGCTATCGCGCGCTTAGAAGCGGAAATGCGAGAACGCCTTGTTGGCTTCGGCCATGCGGTGCACTTCGTCGCGCTTCTTCATCGCGCCGCCACGGCCTTCCGATGCTTCCAGCAGCTCACCTGCCAGGCGCAGCGCCATCGACTTCTCGCTGCGTTTCTTCGCGGCCTCGCGCAGCCAACGCATCGCCAATGCCAGACGACGCGACGGACGGACTTCGACCGGAACCTGATAGTTGGCGCCGCCCACGCGACGGCTCTTCACTTCCACCACCGGCTTCACGTTGTTGATGGCAACGGAGAACACTTCGATGGGGGCCTTGCCTGCCTTCTTTTCGATCTGGTCGAACGCGCCATAGACGATACGTTCGGCAACCGACTTCTTGCCGTCCAGCATCAGCACGTTCATAAACTTGGCAACTTCAACGTTGCCGAACTTCGGATCAGGCAGAACATCCCGCTTGGGGACTTCACGACGACGTGGCATCTTCTTTCCTTTAGATTCAGTTGAGAGCGCGGTCAGTTGTTTCCGCTCTCCGGCCACCAACTAGCTTGCATGCAATAGACAGCAAATTCGCCGGGTGACCACTTACTCGACGGCACGGTTGCCAAAAAGGCGCTCCGTTGTACCGCCGCCTGGTGACAGCACCATGACTTGCGCCACAGGCTATCGTTTGTTGCTGCTTCGGGTCTCGCAGACCCAGGCACCCTAAGCTTAGGCTGCCTTCGGGCGCTTCGCGCCGTACTTCGAACGGGCCTGCTTGCGGTCCTTCACGCCTTGCAGATCCAGCGAGCCACGGACGATGTGGTAACGCACACCCGGCAGATCCTTCACACGGCCGCCGCGGATCAGCACGACCGAGTGTTCCTGCAGGTTGTGGCCTTCACCGCCGATGTACGAAATGACTTCGAAACCGTTGGTCAGGCGCACCTTGGCGACCTTACGCAGTGCCGAGTTCGGCTTCTTCGGCGTCGTGGTGTACACGCGGGTGCACACACCACGGCGCTGGGGGCAGTTCTCAAGCGCCGGGCTCTTGCTCTTGACGACTTCAGAGACGCGCGGCTTGCGAACCAGTTGGTTGATAGTTGGCATTGTTCAATCCAGCTTGGTTTTACGAAAAACGCCCCTCGCGCCGGCATGCGCCAGGCTGGAGAGGCAACTACGGGTTTTTGGGCGGGAGAGATGAGCGGACGCGCTCTGGAGACGGGACTGTGCGGTAACAGCATGCCAAAGAGCGCGAGCCGGCACCCGGATCCCGCGTCTGCCGCCACCGGTCCATCAAAACCGGTCCGGAAGGCTTGCCAGCAGCGGCATGAAAGCCACTTATCCGACGGGCGAGCGAAATCCAAAGCCAAAAACTCGAATCTGGCATCCTAGCAGCGGAATCGTATACCGTCAAGCCGTATACTCGGCTGGAAACAGCGGTGGCTAGATGCCGCGCAGGGTGTCGAGGATGCCCTGCCCGTAGCGCTCCAGCTTGGATGCACCAATCCCGGGAATGCCCTGCATCGCCGAGAGCGAATCCGGCGCAGTGCGCGCCAATTCGGCCAGCGTGGCGTCATGGAAAATCACGTAGGCCGGCACGCCGTGCTCGCGCGCGGCCTCGGTGCGCCAGCGGCGCAGTGCCTCCCAGTTCGCCAGCGTGTCGGCGTCCATGTCCGCGGTATGGTCGGTGCGGGTGCCGCGCGCCGCGCGCTCGCCAGACTTGCCCGCCTTGGTAGCCTGGCGTCGCAGGATGATCTGTCGCTCGCCCTTGAGCACCTCGCGCGCACGTTCGCCCAGCAGCAGCGCACCGTGGCCGCCATGGTCGATCATCAGCAAACCGTGGGCGATCAGCTGGCGGAAGACCGTGTGCCATTCCTGGACCGAACGATCCTTGCCGATGCCGAAGGTCGATACCTTGTCATGGCCCCACTGCTTGATCTTTTCCGAGGCATTGCCGCGCAGCACGTCGATCAGGTGGGTCGCACCAAAGTGGATCCGGCTTGCCTGCGCGGTGCGGTACACACATGACAGCGCCATCTGCGCCTCGCGTGTGCCGTCCCAGGTGGCCGGCGGCTCCAGGCAGGTATCGCAGTTGCCACAGGGCTCGCTCGCTTCGTCGAAGTAGGCGAGGATGCGCTGGCGCCGGCAGCCGGCGGTTTCGCACAAACCCAGCAGTGCGTCGAGCTTGGACGACGACACGCGCTTGAACGCCTCGTCCGCCCCGGACTCGTCGATCATGCGCTTCTGCTGCACCACGTCGCCCAGGCCGTAGGCCATCCAGGCATTGGCGGGCAATCCGTCGCGCCCCGCGCGGCCCGTCTCCTGATAGTAGCCTTCCATACTCTTGGGCAGGTCAAGGTGAGCGACGAAGCGGACGTCCGGCTTGTCGATCCCCATGCCGAAGGCAATGGTGGCCACCATCACCAGCCCTTCTTCTTCGCGGAAGCGTGCCTGGTGGCGCTGGCGCGTGCCGGGGTCCATGCCGGCATGGTAAGGCAGCGCGTTGATGCCGTGCCCTTCCAGCCACGCCGCGGTGTCCTCCACCTTCTTGCGTGACAGGCAGTAGACGATGCCGCTGTCGTGGGTGCCGTCGGCGGCGGTGTGCTCGGCCTTGATAAAGGCCAGCAATTGCTGGCGCGCATTGTCCTTCTCGACGATGCGGTAGCGGATATTGGGCCGGTCGAAGCTGGAGATGAAGACGCGGGCGTCGTCCAGCGCCAGGCGTTCAATGATCTCGTTGCGCGTCAGCGCGTCGGCGGTAGCGGTCAGCGCGATGCGCGGCACGTACGGGAAGCGTTCGTGCAGCACCGACAGCTGGATGTACTCCGGCCTGAAATCATGGCCCCACTGCGATACGCAATGCGCCTCGTCGATGGCGAACAGTCCGACGCGGGTACGCTCGAGCAGGTCGAGGAAGCGCGGCGTCATCAGCCGCTCGGGTGCGACGTAGAGGATCTCCACCCTGCCGGCCAGCAGGTCGCGCTCGACGGCTGACGCTTCCGAACCGGTCAGCGTCGAATTCAGTACCGCGGCGCGCACACCGGCTTCCGTCAGCGCCGCGACCTGGTCCTGCATCAGCGCAATCAGCGGCGATACCACGATGCCGACACCCTGCCCTGTGCGCTGGCGCAGCAGCGCCGGAATCTGGTAGCACAGCGACTTGCCGCCGCCGGTCGGCATCAGCACCAGGCTGTCGCCGCCTTCGGCAACGTGGTCGATGATCTCGGCCTGACGCCCGCGGAAGGCGTGGTAGCCGAAGACATCCTTGAGGATCGCCAGTGCTTGCGACATGGACTGCGGAATTGCTGAAGCCGGAAAAGCCGTAACCTTACCACTAAGGAACCCGGCAACCGCGCCTGGCGGGCAAACTCTCCGACGTTTCTCACGAAAGGTCACACCACGAGCGGGCAGAAAAAAAGCCCGGCTGGATCAGCCGGGCTTTCGACCGCCTTGCGGCGGGCAATCACTACTGCAAGATCAGGCGTTGTCGCCTTCACCCTCGGTCGTCGCCTGCACCACCGGCGGCGGCTCGATGAAGAGCGACTGCTCTTCTTCGGCGATCGCCTGGGCGCGTTCGCGCTCGGAGGCCTCGCGTGCCTTGCGGGCACGGTGGTAGGCCAGGCCGGTACCGGCCGGGATCAGACGGCCGACGATCACGTTTTCCTTCAGACCACGCAGGTCGTCGGTCTTGCCCATGATCGCGGCTTCGGTCAGCACGCGCGTGGTTTCCTGGAACGATGCCGCCGAGATGAAGCTGTCGGTCGACAGCGACGCCTTGGTAATACCCAGCAGCAGGTTCTCGTAGGTCGCCGGACGCTTGCCTTCGGCGATCACGCGGTCGTTCTCGTCGAGCAGTTCCGAGCGCTCCACCTGTTCACCCGGGATGAACTTGGTGTCGCCCACGTCGGCGATCTGCACACGACGCAGCATCTGGCGAACAATCACCTCGATGTGCTTGTCGTTGATCTTCACGCCCTGCAGACGGTACACGTCCTGCACTTCGTCCACGATGTAGTGCGCCAGCTCTTCGATGCCCTTCAGGCGCAGGATGTCGTGCGGGTCCGCCGGACCTTCCACGATCATTTCGCCCTTGTTCACCACCTGGCCGTCGTGCACCAGCACCTGCTTTTCCTTCGCGATCAGGAACTCGTGGGCATTGCCGTCCAGGTCGGTAATGACCAGGCGCTGCTTGCCCTTCGTGTCCTTGCCGAACGAGGTCGTGCCGGTGACTTCCGCCAGCACGGCGGCGTCCTTCGGCGAACGCGCTTCGAACAGCTCGGCCACACGCGGCAGACCACCGGTAATGTCGCGGGTCTTCTGCGATTCGGTCGGGATACGCGCGAGCACTTCACCCACGTGCACCTGCTGGCCGTCCTTCACGGTAATCAGCGCGCCAACCTGGAAGCCGATGGTCACGGAGTGGTCCGTGCCCGGGATCTTCACTTCCTGGCCGTTGGCGTCGAGCAGCTTCACCTGCGGGCGGATGCCCTTGGTTGCAGCCGTGCGGCGCTTGGCGTCGATCACCACCAGGGTCGACAGGCCCGTCACTTCGTCCATCTGCTTGGCGACGGTCACGCCTTCTTCAACGTTCTCGAACTTGGTCGTGCCGGTGTATTCCGAAACGATCGGGCGAGTCAGCGCGTCCCACGTGGCCAGCTGCGTGCCAGCCTTGATAGCCTGGCCGTCCTGCACCAGCAGCGTGGCGCCGTACGGGATCTTGTGGCGCTCGCGCTCGCGGCCGTGGTCGTCGGTGATCAGCGCCTCGCCCGAACGCGAGATGACGATCAGTTCGCCCTTCGCATTGGTGACGTAACGCATGGTCGCCGTGAAACGCACGGTACCGGTCGCCTTGGCTTCCACGCTCGATGCCACTGCCGCACGCGATGCCGCACCACCGATGTGGAACGTACGCATGGTCAGCTGCGTGCCCGGCTCACCGATCGACTGGGCGGCAATCACGCCCACCGCTTCGCCGGAGTTCACCAGCACGCCGCGGCCCAGGTCGCGGCCATAGCACTTGCCGCACAGGCCGTAGCGCGTGTCGCACGACAGCGGGGTGCGGACCTTGACTTCGTCCACGCCGATATTGTCGATCAGCTCGACCAGGTCTTCGTCCAGCAGCGTGCCCGATTCGATCGCGGTTTCCTGGGTTTCCGGGTTCACCACGTCGGCCACGGTCACACGGCCGAGAATACGGTCGCGCAGGGCTTCGATCACTTCACCGCCTTCGACCAGGGCCTTCATGGCCACGCCGTTGGAGGTGCCGCAATCGTCTTCCACCACGACCAGATCCTGGGTCACGTCGACCAGACGACGGGTCAGGTAACCCGAGTTCGCGGTCTTCAGTGCCGTATCGGCCAGGCCCTTACGGGCACCGTGGGTCGAGATGAAGTACTGCAGAACGTTCAGGCCTTCACGGAAGTTCGCCGTAATCGGCGTTTCAATGATCGAGCCATCCGGCTTGGCCATCAGGCCACGCATACCGGCCAGCTGGCGGATCTGCGCGGCGGAACCCCGTGCGCCCGAGTCGGCCATCATGTAGATGGAGTTGAACGACTCTTGCTTCACGGTCTTGCCTTCGCGGTCGACCACGTCCTCGTGCTGGAGCTGCTCCATCATCGCCTTGCCCACCTGGTCGCCGGCGGCGCCCCAGATATCCACGACGTTGTTGTAGCGTTCCTGGTCGGTCACCAGACCCGACATGTACTGCTTGTCGTATTCCTTCACCTTGGCCGAGGCCTCGGCGATGATCTTCTCCTTGGCGGGCGGCACCAGCATGTCGTCGATCGCGATCGAGATACCGGCGCGGGTCGCCAGGCGGAAGCCCGACTGCAGCAGCTTGTCGGCGAAGATCACGGTCTCGCGCAGGCCGCACTTGCGGAACGCGGTGTTGATCAGGCGCGAGATTTCCTTCTTCTTGAGCGGCTTGTTCAGCACCGAGAACGGCAGGCCCTTCGGCAGGATCTCGGACAGGATCGCGCGGCCAACCGTGGTGGCCTGAAGCGTGACCTTGGGTGCGAAACGGGCGTCGCCTTCGGCGTCCTTGTCGACCAGCTCATACTCGGTGATACGCACGTTCACGCGGGAAGCCAGTTCGACTTCCTTGTTCTCGTAGGCGCGGATCACTTCGCTGATGTCGGCGAAGGTCATGCCCTCGCCCTTGCCGTTGATCTTGTCGCGGGTCGTGTAGTACAGACCCAGCACCACGTCTTGCGACGGGACGATCGACGGGTCGCCGTTGGCCGGGAACAGCACGTTGTTGGAGGCCAGCATCAGGGTGCGGGCTTCCATCTGCGCTTCCAGCGACAGCGGGACGTGGACAGCCATCTGGTCACCGTCGAAGTCGGCGTTGAACGCCGCGCAGACCAGCGGGTGCAGCTGGATGGCCTTGCCTTCGATCAGCACCGGCTCGAACGCCTGGATGCCCAGGCGGTGCAGCGTCGGCGCACGGTTCAGCATCACCGGGTGCTCGCGGATCACCTCTTCGAGGATGTCCCACACCACCGGGGTCTGGCTTTCGACTTCCTTCTTCGCCGCCTTGATGGTGGTGGCGATGCCCATCGTTTCCAGCTTGTGGAAGATGAACGGCTTGAACAGCTCGAGCGCCATCAGCTTGGGCAGGCCGCACTGGTGCAGCTTGAGCGTCGGGCCCACCACGATGACCGAACGGCCCGAGTAATCGACGCGCTTGCCCAGCAGGTTCTGACGGAAACGACCGCCCTTGCCCTTGATCATTTCGGCCAGGGACTTCAGCGGGCGCTTGTTGGCGCCGGTCATCGCCTTGCCGCGACGGCCGTTGTCCAGCAGCGAGTCGACCGCTTCCTGCAGCATGCGCTTTTCGTTGCGCACGATGATTTCAGGCGCCTTCAGCTCCAGCAGGCGCTTCAGGCGGTTGTTACGGTTGATGACGCGGCGATACAGGTCGTTCAGGTCCGAGGTCGCGAAGCGGCCACCATCCAGCGGCACCAGCGGGCGCAGCTCGGGCGGCAACACCGGCAGCACTTCGAGGATCATCCACTCGGGCTTGATGCCCGAACGCTGGAAGGCCTCGAGCACCTTCAGGCGCTTGGCGAACTTCTTGATCTTGGCTTCGGAGCCGGTGGCCTGCAGCTCGGCGCGGATCTGTTCGATCTGCTTCTCGATGTCGATGCCGCGCAGCAGTTCACGGATGCCCTCGGCACCCATCATGGCGACGAACTCGCCCTCGCCGTACTCGTCGCACTTCGCCAGGTAGTCGTCTTCCGACATGATCTGGCTCTTCTTGAGCGGGGTCATGCCGGGCTCGAGCACCACGAATGCTTCAAAGTACAGCACGCGCTCGATGTCGCGCAGCGTCATGTCCAGGACCATGCCCAGACGCGACGGCAGCGACTTCAGGAACCAGATGTGCGCGGTCGGCGCGGCCAGTTCGATGTGGCCCATGCGCTCGCGGCGCACCTTGGCCAGCGTCACTTCAACGCCGCACTTCTCGCAGATCACGCCGCGGTGCTTCAGGCGCTTGTACTTGCCGCACAGGCACTCGTAGTCCTTGATCGGGCCAAAGATCTTGGCGCAGAACAGGCCGTCGCGTTCAGGCTTGAACGTACGGTAGTTGATCGTTTCCGGCTTCTTGACTTCGCCGTACGACCACGAACGGATCTTCTCGGGCGAGGCCAGGCCGATCTTGATCGCGTCGAACTGCTCTTCCTGCTGTACCTGCTTAAAGAGATCGAGCAATGCTTTCATTGCAACTCCTTGTTTCGCCACCGCGCCGGAGTCTGTCCGGTGCCGTGGCATTCAATCCTGTGGGAAATGCTGCGCTGGTGGGTGCCCGCCGCGGCCGGCACCCGCATCGTCTCGATCAGTAGCGGTCGAGGTCGATGTCGATACCCAGCGAGCGGATTTCCTTCACCAGCACGTTGAACGATTCCGGCATGCCGGCGTCGATCGAGTGCTCGCCCTTGACGATGTTCTCGTACACCTTGGTACGGCCGTTCACGTCATCGGACTTGACCGTCAGCATTTCCTGCAGCACGTACGACGCGCCGTAGGCTTCCAGTGCCCACACTTCCATCTCACCGAAACGCTGGCCACCGAACTGGGCCTTGCCGCCCAGCGGCTGCTGCGTCACCAGCGAGTACGGGCCGGTGGAACGTGCGTGCATCTTGTCGTCGACCAGGTGGTGCAGCTTCAGCATGTGCATCACACCCAGCGTGACCGGACGCTCGAACGCTTCGCCGGTGCGGCCATCGTGCAGCGTGACCTGCTGCTTGGACGCGGTCAGGCCTTTCTCGGCCGCGATCTCGTCCGGGTAGGCCAGGTCGAGCATGCGCTTGATTTCCCTCTCGTGCGCACCATCGAACACCGGGGTCGCGAACGGCACACCCTTCTTCAGGTTGTGCGCCAGCTCCAGCACTTCGGCGTCGCTCAGGCTGTCCAGGTCTTCCGGCTTGCCGCTCTCGTTGTAGATCTGCGAGAGCAGCGTGCGCAGTTCCTGCGCCTTGGCCGATGCCTTGAGCATGTCGCCGATGCGCTGGCCCAGGCCGCGCGCGGCCCAGCCCAGGTGGGTTTCCAGGATCTGGCCCACGTTCATCCGCGACGGCACGCCCAGCGGGTTCAGCACGATGTCGGCCGGGGTACCGTCCGCCATGTACGGCATGTCTTCGATCGGGACGATCTTCGACACCACACCCTTGTTACCGTGACGGCCTGCCATCTTGTCGCCAGGCTGCAGGCGGCGCTTGACGGCCAGGTAGACCTTGACCATCTTGATCACGCCCGGCGGCAGCTCATCGCCCTGCGTCAGCTTCTTGCGCTTCTCTTCGAAGGCGAGGTCGAACTCGTGGCGCTTCTGCTCGATGGCTTCCTTGACGGCTTCCAGCTGGGCAGCCAGTTCCTCGTCCGCCGGACGGATGTCGAACCAGTGGTACTTGTCGACGTCAGCCAGGTATTCCTTGGTGATCTTGGCGCCCTTGGCCAGCTTCTTCGGACCGCCGTTGACGGTCTTGTCGATCAGCAGGCGCTCCAGACGCTGGAAGGCATCGCCTTCCACGATACGCAGCTGGTCGTTCAGGTCCAGGCGGTAGCGCTTCAGTTCGTCGTCGATGATCGACTGGGCACGCTTGTCGCGGGTCACGCCTTCGCGGGTGAAGACCTGGACGTCGATCACGATGCCGCTCATGCCCGACGGCACGCGCAGCGAGGTGTCCTTCACGTCCGACGCCTTCTCGCCGAAGATCGCGCGCAGCAGCTTCTCTTCCGGAGTCAGCTGGGTCTCGCCCTTCGGCGTGACCTTGCCCACCAGCACGTCGCCGGCTTCAACCTCGGCGCCGATGTAGGTGATGCCCGACTCGTCCAGGCGAGCCAGCTGGGCTTCGGCCAGGTTAGAGATATCGCGCGTGATTTCCTCGGGTCCCAGCTTGGTGTCGCGGGCAACGACCGACAGTTCCTCGATGTGGATCGAGGTATAGCGGTCTTCGGCCACCACACGCTCCGAGATCAGGATCGAATCCTCGAAGTTGTAGCCGTTCCACGGCATGAACGCCACCAGCATGTTCTGGCCGAGCGCCAACTCGCCCAGGTCGGTCGAGGCGCCGTCGGCAATCACGTCGCCGCGGGCCACGTGGTCGCCAACCTTCACCATCGGACGCTGGTTGATGTTGGTGTTCTGGTTCGAGCGCGTGTACTTGATCAGGTTGTAGATGTCCACGCCGACTTCACCGGCCACGGCTTCGTCGTCGTTCACGCGGATCACGATACGCATCGCGTCGACGTAGTCCACCAGGCCGCCACGCATCGCCTGCACAGCAGTACCCGAGTCGACCGCAACGGTGCGCTCGATGCCGGTACCGACCAGCGGCTTGTCCGGACGCAGGCAGGGCACGGCCTGACGCTGCATGTTCGCGCCCATCAGTGCACGGTTCGCGTCATCGTGTTCCAGGAACGGCACCAGCGAGGCAGCGGCCGACACGATCTGCGACGGCGCCACGTCGATGTACTGCACGCGGTCCGGCGTCACCATACGGGTTTCACGCTCGGAACCTTCACGCGCCGACACCAGTTCGTCGGTCAGGTTGCCTTCGGCGTCGACGGTCGCGTTGGCCTGCGCCACCACGTACTTGCCTTCCTCGATCGCGGACAGGTAGTCGACCTGGTCGGTCAGCTTGCTGTTCTCGACCTTGCGGTACGGGGTTTCCAGGAAGCCGTACTCGTTCAGGCGCGCATACAGTGCCAGCGAGTTGATCAGACCAATGTTCGGACCTTCCGGCGTTTCGATCGGGCACACGCGGCCATAGTGGGTCGGGTGCACGTCGCGGACTTCAAAGCCAGCACGCTCGCGGGTCAGACCGCCCGGGCCCAGTGCGGAGACACGGCGCTTGTGCGTGATCTCGGACAGCGGGTTGGTCTGGTCCATGAACTGCGACAGCTGCGACGAACCGAAGAACTCGCGGATCGCCGACGAGATCGGCTTCGAGTTGATCAGGTCGTGCGGCATCAGGTTCTCGGTCTCGGCCTGGCCCAGACGTTCCTTGACGGCACGCTCCACGCGCGACAGGCCGGCGCGGAACTGGTTCTCGGCCAGTTCGCCGACGCAACGCACGCGACGGTTGCCCAGGTGGTCGATATCATCGACCTCGCCCTTGCCGTTGCGCAGGTTGACCAGGATCTTGATGGTCTCGAGGATGTCCTCGTCCTGCAGCACCATGGCGCCTTCACCGCTGGGGCGACCCAGGCGGCTGTTGACCTTCATGCGGCCAACGCGCGACAGGTCGTACGACTCCTCGCTGTAGAACAGGCGCTGGAACAGCGCTTCCACGGCTTCCTCGGTCGGCGGCTCGCCTGGGCGCATCATGCGGTAGATCGCGATCCGCGCGGCGGTCTGGTCGGCGGTCTCGTCCACGCGCAGGGTCTGCGACATGTACGGGCCCTGGTCCAGGTCGTTGGTGTACAGGGTCTGGATCTGCTTGACGCCGGCTTCGCGCAGGTTTTCCAGCAACGTTTCGGTCAGCTCGTCGTTGGCGTTGGCAATCACCTCGCCGGTATCCGGGTCGATGATGTTCTTGGCCAGCACGCGGCCCAGCAGGTAGTCTTCCGGCACGCTGATGAGCTTGGTGCCGGCCGAGTCCAGGTCGCGGATGTGCTTGGCGTTGATCCGCTTGTCCTTCTCCACGACCACGCGGCCGTTCTTGTCGGCGATGTCGAAGCGCGCGACTTCACCGCGCAGGCGCTCGGGCACGAACTCCAGCTGCGCGCCTTCCGACTGCAGCGTGAAGTTGTCGAACACGAAGAAATGCGCGAGGATCTGTTCCGGGGTCAGGCCGATCGACTTCAGCAGGATCGTCACCGGCATCTTGCGGCGGCGGTCGACGCGGAAGTACAGGATGTCCTTCGGGTCGAATTCGAAGTCGAGCCACGAGCCGCGGTAGGGGATGATACGTGCCGAGAACAGCAGCTTGCCCGAGCTGTGGGTCTTGCCCTTGTCGTGCTCGAAGAACACGCCCGGCGAGCGGTGCAGCTGCGAGACGATGACACGCTCGGTGCCGTTGATCACGAACGAACCGGTGGAAGTCATCAGCGGGATTTCGCCCATGTAGACTTCCTGCTCCTTTACTTCCTTGACCTTGCCCGGGTTCTCGCGATCGTTGATGATCAGGCGAACCTTGGCGCGCAGGGCCGAATGGAAAGTCAGGCCACGCTGTTGACATTCCTTGACGTCGAACGGCGGGTTGGACAAGTGGTAAGAGACGAACTCCATACGGGCGAGCCCGTTATGCGAGGAGATCGGGAAGATTGCGTTGAAAGCGGCCTGGAGGCCTTCGGTCTTGCGACGCGCGGTCGGCGTTTCCGCTTGCAAGAACTGGGTGTAGGATTCAATCTGGGTGGCAAGCAGGAATGGAACCTGATGTACCGTAGCGCGCTTCGCAAAGCTTTTGCGAATGCGCTTCTTTTCGGTGAAGCTGTACGCCATGGGATCTCCGAATCATCGCAGGACGGCTGGACCTGGCCGTGCCTGAGGTGTTCAGCGACTGGGAGGGGATTTGGCGGTTGGCCGCTACCAACCTCTGGCTGACGGTGCCCGCACGCTGCGGGCGGTGTGGTCGTCGCATCAGCGCAACGCCTGCACTCGCCCGGGGGACACCCGACCAAACTTGTCTTCTGCAGTCGGTTCAGAAGACAAACATCAGCAGCAACCACTTAGTGTGCCACTGATGTTTGGCCTCTGCTGAGTTGCCGGCAAATCAAGTGCCGCCAGGACTCGCAAAGATCACTTTTTGCGACTTTGCCACTGTGCTGAGTGGTGACTAAAACACAATCGCACAAGCGCAAAAAGGCTGGCGCCGGGAATTTCCCTTTGCCAGCCCCATTCGCGTGCCGCAAAGGCACGCGAGTACAGCATTACTTGACGTCGACCTTCGCGCCGGCGTCCTCCAGCTTCTTCTTGGCTTCGGCAGCAGCGGCCTTGTCCACGCCTTCCTTGACGGGCTTCGGTGCGCCATCGACCAGGTCCTTGGCTTCCTTCAGGCCCAGGCCGGTGATTTCGCGAACGGCCTTGATCACGCCAACCTTGTTGGCGCCGACTTCGGCCAGGATCACGTTGAACTCGGTCTGCTCTTCAGCAGCGGCGGCACCGCCAGCGCCCGGAGCAGCAGCCACGGCCATGGCAGCAGCCGACACGCCAAACTTCTCTTCGAACGCCTTGACCAGGTCGTTCAGTTCCATCACGGACATCGCGCCAACGGCTTCCAGGATGTCGTCTTTGGTGATTGCCATTTGAAATACTCCTACTAGATTTGATTCGGTATCGGTAATGCGATCTTTCGATGCGCGGCCTGGATTGCCTTAGGCGCCAGCAGCTTCCGCTTCCGCGGGAGCGCCTTCTTCCTTCTTGGCGGCCAGAGCAGCCAGCAGACGGGCGAAGCCCGACACCGGTGCCTGCATCACGCCCAGCAGCTGAGCAATCAGTTCGTCGCGGCTCGGGATCGAGGCCAGCGCCTTCACGGCGGCAGCGTCGAGAACCTTGCCGTCATACGACCCGGCGCGCAGGACCAGCTTGTCGTTGGTCTTGGCGAAGTCGTTCAGAACCTTGGCCGAGGCCACTGCATCTTCGGAAATACCGTAGATCAGCGGACCGGTCATCTGCTCTGCGAGGCCTGCAAACGGCGTACCTTCGACGGCGCGGCGAGCCAGCGTGTTCTTCAGAACACGCAGGTACACGCCTTGCTGGCGAGCGGTAGCGCGCAGCTTGGTCAGATCGCCAACCGCAATGCCGCGATATTCGGCCACGACGATGGTCTGGGCCTTGGCGACTTGCGCCGAGACCTCAGCAACGACGGCCTTCTTATCTTCAATATTGAGTGGCACGGTTAAGCTCCAAAATGACGCTTATGTCTCCGGCAATACCGGAGCCTTCACGTCAGCACAAACGAACGGCGTCCGATTGGCCCGAATCACCCGGGTCAGTGCCCGGTTGCTTCAATCCCTTCGGGTGCGCCATCTGCGCTGGCTGGCCGGAGGACGTCGCTCAGGCTTGGAAGCCCTCCCGCACGTTCCGACCGATTAAGCCCTTTCCGCCATACTGCCGCGGACAAGGACACCAGCGGTCTTTGATAACCAGCGGTGCCTGCCGATGCTTGCGCATCCAGCGGGCACCACTGCCCAAAGCCATCCTCCATTCCTTGCGGTCCGGAGACGACCCTCGCCATTGGCCAGGGTCTTCAATTCTTCTTGCCGACCGGTGTTATCGGGTGCCGGTCAGCAATTTGCCGTCAGCTCAGGCAGCCAGCGTAGCCTGGTCGACACGCACGCCAACGCCCATGGTCGACGAAACGGCGATCTTGCGCAGGTACACGCCCTTGCTGGTGGCCGGCTTGGCCTTGACCAGCGCGTCCAGCAGCGCCGACAGGTTGCTCTTCAGCGCGGCGTCTTCGAACGAACGGCGGCCGATGGTGGCGTGGATGATACCGGCCTTGTCGACACGGAACTGAACCTGACCGGCCTTGGCGTTCTTCACAGCCTGGGCCACGTCGGGGGTCACGGTACCGACCTTCGGGTTCGGCATCAGGCCGCGCGGGCCCAGGATCTGGCCCAGCGTACCGACGATACGCATCGTGTCCGGCGAAGCGATCACGACGTCGAAGTTCAGGTTGCCGGCCTTGACTTGCTCGGCCAGGTCTTCCATGCCGACGATGTCAGCACCGGCGGCCTTGGCGGCCTCGGCCTTGTCGCCCTGGGCGAACACAGCCACGCGCACCGACTTGCCGGTACCGGCGGGCAGCACCACGGAACCACGAACCACCTGGTCCGACTTCTTGGCGTCGATGCCCAGTTGCACGGCCACGTCGATCGACTCGTCGAACTTCGCCGAGGCGCAGCCCTTCACCAGGCCCAGGGCCTCGTCGATCGGGTAGAACTTGGTACGCTCGATCTTCGCCTTGTTGGCAGCGACGCGCTTGGAAACCTTAGCCATTTACAGACCCTCCACGGTGATGCCCATCGAACGAGCCGAACCGGCGATGGTACGCACGGCGGCGTCCAGGTCGGCGGCAGTCAGGTCAGCGTTCTTGGCCTTGGCGATTTCTTCAGCCTGGGCGCGGGTGATCTTGCCAACCTTGTCGGTATGGGGCTTCGGCGAACCCTTGGTGATGCCGGCTGCCTTCTTGATCAGCACGGTCGCCGGCGGCGACTTCATCACGAAGGTGAAGCTCTTGTCGGCGAAGGCGGTAATCACCACCGGCACCGGCAGACCAGGCTCCATGCCTTGGGTCTGGGCGTTGAACGCCTTGCAGAACTCCATGATGTTCAGACCACGCTGACCCAGTGCGGGACCAACGGGCGGGGAGGGATTTGCCTTACCAGCCGGAATCTGCAGCTTGATAAAGCCAATGATCTTCTTGGCCATTTCTACTCCAATCCGGATCGCCCCACTCGGGGGTTGCGATCCTGTTGAGTCGTAACGCGCTGTCGCCGCACCGGTGGCACGGCCTCACGCTCCTCTTTGGCAACACCCAGGGGCGCCGCCGTTGCGGGTTGCCGCCCTCTCGGCCGACAGCCCGCAAATTCCTTAAACCTTCTCGACCTGGCCGAACTCGAGCTCGACCGGCGTCGCACGTCCGAAGATGGTGACCGAGACACGCAGGCGCGATTTCTCATAGTTCACTTCTTCCACGTTGCCGTTGAAGTCGGTGAACGGACCGTCCTTGACGCGCACCATTTCGCCCACCTCGAACAGCGTCTTGGGACGCGGCTTCTCGACCCCTTCCTGCATCTGGGTCATGATCTTGTCGACTTCGCGCTGCGAAATCGGGCTCGGGCGGTTGCGGGCGCCGCCCACGAAACCGGTGACCTTGCTGGTGTTCTTCACCAGGTGCCAGGTTTCGTCGGTCATTTCCATTTCCACCAGCACGTAGCCCGGGAAGAAACGGCGTTCTGTCACCGACTTGTGACCACCCTTGATTTCCACGACTTCTTCGGACGGCACCAGGATGCGGCCAAATTTGTCCTGCATCTCGGCGCGGTCGATGCGCTCCTGCAGCGCGCGCTGCACGCTCTTCTCCATGCCGGAGTAGGCATGCACGACATACCAGCGCTTCTTCGATGAAGGCGATTCCGGCGCGGTGGTTTCCTGCTGAGCGTTATCCGTCATGTGCTACCTCTTATTTCCAGCCCAGTACGAGCGAAAACACGATCCACTCAATGAGCTTGTCCGCCGACCACAGGAACAGTGCCATGATGACGACAAAGACGAAGACCAGCCCCGTCATCTGCCCGGATTCCTTGCGCGTCGGCCAGACGACCTTGCGAACTTCCCGATACGATTCCTTGGCGAACCCAATGAAGTCCTTGCCCGGTGCCGACACCAGTGCAACCACTACACCCAGTGCAATACCGCCGAACAGCGCAGCGCCACGTACATAAGACGGTTGCTGTGCGAGTGCATAGAAACCGATGACGCCGGCAACCACCAGCAGCACCGCGACGCCGAGCATCCACTTGCCGCTGTTGGCGTTCACGGTTTCAACATTGGGATTGGCCATGTTTCGCAAACGAGACTAAGCCGCGTCACGATTGCTCCTCGCGACGCGGCTGATTGATTTGGCAGGGGCAGAGGGAATCGAACCCCCAACCTTCGGTTTTGGAGACCGACGCTCTGCCAGTTGAGCTATACCCCTAGAACTACTTAGAGCTGGCGCTTGCGCCAACCCTTTTCTGGCAACGAACGCGGCCGGTTGGTGCCGCGTTCGCAATCGAACAGCTTAGTCGAGGATCTTTGCCACGACGCCGGCGCCGACGGTACGGCCGCCTTCGCGGATAGCGAAGCGCAGGCCTTCTTCCATGGCGATCGGGGCGATCAGCTTGACGGTGATCGACACGTTGTCACCCGGCATGACCATTTCCTTGTCCTTCGGCAGCTCGATCGAGCCGGTCACGTCGGTCGTGCGGAAGTAGAACTGCGGGCGGTAGTTGTTGAAGAACGGGGTGTGACGGCCGCCTTCGTCCTTCGACAGGATGTACACCTCGCCGGTGAAGTGGGTGTGCGGCTTGATCGAACCCGGCTTGCACAGCACCTGGCCGCGCTCGACGTCTTCACGCTTGGTGCCGCGCAGCAGCAGACCGACGTTGTCGCCAGCCTGGCCCTGGTCCAGCAGCTTGCGGAACATTTCCACGCCGGTGCAGGTGGTCTTCACGGTCGGGCGGATACCGACGATTTCGATTTCTTCGCCGACCTTGATGATGCCGCGCTCGATACGGCCGGTCACCACGGTGCCGCGACCCGAGATCGAGAACACGTCTTCCACCGGCATCAGGAAGGTACCGTCAACGGCACGCTCCGGCGTCGGGATGTAGGTGTCCAGCGCGTCGGCCAGGCGCATGATGGCTTCTTCGCCCAGCTCGCCCTTGTCGCCTTCCAGCGCCAGCTTGGCCGAACCCTTGATGATCGGGGTGTCGTCGCCGGGGAATTCGTACTTGCTCAGCAGCTCGCGAACTTCCATCTCGACCAGCTCGAGCAGTTCAGCGTCGTCCACCATGTCGCACTTGTTCAGGAACACGATGATGTACGGCACGCCGACCTGGCGGGCCAGCAGGATGTGCTCACGCGTTTGCGGCATCGGGCCGTCAGCGGCCGAGCACACCAGGATCGCGCCGTCCATCTGGGCGGCACCCGTGATCATGTTCTTCACGTAGTCGGCGTGGCCCGGGCAGTCAACGTGCGCATAGTGGCGGTTGGCCGTCTCGTACTCGACGTGGGCGGTATTGATGGTAATACCGCGTGCCTTCTCTTCCGGCGCTGCGTCGATTTCGTCGTACTTCTTGGCGGCACCGCCGAACTTGGCAGCCAGCACCGTGGCGATCGCTGCGGTCAGCGTGGTCTTGCCATGGTCAACGTGACCAATCGTACCAACGTTCACGTGCGGCTTAGTCCGCTCGAACTTTTCCTTTGCCATTGCGCGACTCCTGTCTCGGTAGCGATGTTGCCAGTGCGGTGGTATTTGGTGCCCATGGGCAGGATCGAACTGCCGACCTCTCCCTTACCAAGGGAGTGCTCTACCACTGAGCCACATGGGCGAAACTAGACGTACTACTGTATGACAGCAACCGCGCGACTGGAGCGGGTGAAGGGAATCGAACCCTCGTCGTAAGCTTGGAAGGCTTCTGCTCTACCATTGAGCTACACCCGCCTGGGTCTTTCCTGCTTCTTCACCGGCGTTGCCGGCTGCTGTCTTGCATTCTGGTGGAGAGGGCTGGATTCGAACCAGCGTAGGCGTAAGCCAACAGATTTACAGTCTGCCCCCTTTAGCCACTCGGGCACCTCTCCGCAGAGAACTATCGATTATGGGGCTCTTGGCCTTGCCTGTCAAGCACTTTCCGTTGCGGATGCTGTACTCGATCAGGCCCGGGCAGGCGTTCCGGCGTGGTGCTCGGTGCCGCCTGCGGCTCCCACAAGCGCAGTTTAGATTTCTGCGTTCTCACCCTATAGGGACTTCGCCGGACGGCTCCTGGAGGCTCTGAAGCGGTCTGGCGGAACTGCGGAGCACCAGGCAAACAGCCTGCCGGAAAAGCAAAAACCCCTCGCAGCGAACGCTGTCGAGGGGTTTTGCACAATAAGAGCCTGGCGATGACCTACTTTCACACGGGAATCCGCACTATCATCGGCG
>NZ_JAGIQB010000315.1:0-200 GCF_017815025.1 Cupriavidus phytohabitans | reverse complement strand
AGGCGTTTACTCGCGGTTTCGAATCGGCGGGTGAGGCAAACAAGTGGTGGCAGCGAGTTGGGCAGAGGCGGAGTTCAGGGACATTGATTTGGGCGATCGGCGCCTCAACAAGCGCGCGATGCAGTTGGCGCCGCTCTTATCCACCGTGACCGTCTGCGGCGCCCCGTTCTGGGCGATGGCCTTCTCGAAGAAGCGCCGGG
>NZ_JAGIQB010000314.1:0-212 GCF_017815025.1 Cupriavidus phytohabitans | reverse complement strand
CTCCGCCTTCCAAATCTCGATGCGCATGCGCTCTTCGGGTTGCTGTTGCCGGTACTTCTTCTTCGTCATCCACCACAACTTACGTAAGCGCATCGCCAGCACCGTGGTTGACGACGAGACAGGAATGGTCCTGCTTTAACAGGCTGCTGAAGTACTCACCACGGAAGAGGTGCGGCTTCCCCCGATAGGGCTGGGGGTCGCGGTTTTTCACA
>NZ_JAGIQB010000313.1:0-218 GCF_017815025.1 Cupriavidus phytohabitans | reverse complement strand
AAAGGTCTGGAACCCCAGCATCGGCCTGACGCGGCGTTTGATGCCGCGGTGGTCCTGCTCGACGAGGTTGTTCAGATACTTGTTTTGCCGGATCTTGATGGGCGTTTCCCGCTCGGCGTTGAGGCCCTGCAGGGCCTCCAGGTTGGCGCCGCTCTTATCCACCGTGACCGTCTGCGGCGCCCCGTTCTGGGCGATGGCCTTCTCGAAGAAGCGCCGGG
>NZ_JAGIQB010000312.1:0-219 GCF_017815025.1 Cupriavidus phytohabitans | reverse complement strand
CACGGCAGGGTTCATGACTGGGGTGAAGTCGTAACAAGGTAGCCGTATCGGAAGGTGCGGCTGGATCACCTCCTTTCAGAGCGTGCATCCTCAGTTGAGCGCTCACACTTATCGGTAGTTTGTTGGTTGAAGGCCGGGTGGCCAAATGCAAGCGCTTAAGGTTTGAGCGTTTGCATTTGGCATTGCCAAGCGATCGAATGATCGGCTGTTCTTTAACAA
>NZ_JAGIQB010000311.1:0-219 GCF_017815025.1 Cupriavidus phytohabitans | reverse complement strand
CATGTGGTGGATGCCTTGGCGATCACAGGCGATGAAGGACGCGGTAGCCTGCGAAAAGCTTCGGGGAGCTGGCAAACGAGCTTTGATCCGGAGATGTCCGAATGGGGAAACCCGGCCCGTATGGGTCATCCCTGACTGAATTCATAGGTCAGGGAAGCGAACGCGGCGAACTGAAACATCTAAGTAGCTGCAGGAACAGAAATCAACCGAGATTCCCAA
>NZ_JAGIQB010000046.1:0-59510 GCF_017815025.1 Cupriavidus phytohabitans | reverse complement strand
GTCATGCAGCTTTCGTGATCCTCATTTAACGTCTCTGCCGCCCTTCCGTTGGCAGAGGTTTTTCAGACCATCCCTAATTCCGATGGTGGAAAGCGGTGCGCAGGCCGAGATGTTGGCGCGCGCTACACGCTATCCCCCGGAGGGAACGCGTGGCGTGGGCAGCGGTCTGGCGCGCTCGTCGCGATGGAGTGCCTATTCAGCCTACCTAAATGAAGCCAACGATTGCGTGTCGCTGTTGGTTCAAGTGGAAACGCTCGCGGGTCTCGCGCAACTTGATGCCATCGCCGCAGTAGATGGCGTGGATGGCGTCTTCATCGGTCCCGCAGACCTCGCCGCATCCATGGGATACCGCGGTCAGCCCGGCCATGACGCGGTCCGCGCAGCGATCGAGCGCGCCATCGAAGACATTCTGCGCGCCGGCAAGGCGCCCGGAATCCTGGCAACCGACGAAGCACTTGCTCGCCGGTACATCGAGCTTGGTGCGAGATTCGTCGCGGTCGGGGTGGATGCAACGCTCCTGGCGCAGGCGACTCGCGCTCTCGCTGCGCGGTATGCCGGATCCACAGCAAATCGGACAGCAGACTACTGAAGTGGGCTGACCGGCGACGGCACTGGCCCGAACTTCGCGGCCGACGCCACGCGTGTGGTTGCTATCCACAGCACAACCTTTTCGCGGAAACATTTGTCCGCTCAGGATCCTGACAATGAGTACTGAACCCATCGTGGTCGGCGGCATTTCCATTTCGCCAGACCACTACATCAATGGCCAGCGGGTGGCGGCTGAAAGTACGTTTGAGCTCTTCTGCCCGATTGACCAAAGTCCGCTCGGCCGCGTAGCCGAAGCAAGCGCCGAAAATGTGGACGCCGCGATCCGGGCGGCCGAACAGGCCTTTCCGGCATGGTCGGCGCTGAGCGCCGCGCAACGGCAGCCCTATCTCGATCGCTTTGCGAAAGAGATTGGCAAGCGTGCAAACGCCTTCGCGACTGTCGAGAGCACCGATGCAGGTGTCTTGCGATCGCGCATGCATCACGGGGTGGTGCCGCGCGCAATGCAGAACATTTCCTGGTTCGCGCAGCACGCGCTGGATTTGCAGGATCGCCCTATCGACACGGAGCAGGCACACCACATCGTCAAGCATGATCCCGCGGGCGTAGTGGTCATTATCACGCCGTGGAACTCTCCCTTGATGTTGTCCACGTGGAAGCTCGGTCCGGCGCTTGCTGCGGGCAACACCTGCATTCTCAAGCCGCCAGAATGGGCGCCTCTTACATGCTCGTTGCTTGCCGATGCCGCACACGCAGCGGAGTTGCCGCCAGGCGTATTCAATGTCGTGCAGGGCACCGGCGCGAACGCCGGAGCGAAGCTTGTGAGTGATCCGCGCATCGCCCGGGTGTCGTTCACCGGCAGTGTTCCTACCGCGAAGTGGATCGCGCAAGCCGCCGGCGCGAACCTGGTGCCCTGCAGCCTGGAACTGGGGGGCAAGAGTCCGTTCATCGTACTCGAGGACGCGGATCTCGAAGGCGCCGCAGCCACGGCGGCCCTCATGTACCGCAATGCGGGTCAGGTTTGCCTGGCAGGGACGCGCTTGTTGGTCCACGAGAAGATCGCCCAGCAGTTTGTGCACAGCCTGCGAGGCCATGTAGAAAAGCTGGTCATCGGCGACCCGCGCGATGAAGCGACTGAAATCGGACCGATCATTCACCCGCGTCAGGTGGAACGCGTCGCGGCATTTGTGGACCGTGCAGTGTCCGCCGGTGCGCATCTGGAGTGGGGCGGGAAGCCGCATCCGTTCGGGCCTCAATACTATGCGCCGACGATGCTATCGAACGTCAAGCAATCCGACGAGATCGTGCAGACGGAAGTGTTTGGTCCAGTGCTGACGCTGCAAACTTTTGCGACGGACGAGCAGGCGATCGACATGGCCAACGGCACAGATTATGGACTCGGCGGGGTGTGCTATGGCGAGATGACCCATGCGACGGCCGTAGCCGAACGTGTGCGTACCGGCTTCATCTGGGTGAACAGCTTTGGCATCCGGGACCTGGCAGCGCCATTTGGCGGCATCAAGCGTAGTGGCATCGGGCGAGAAGGCGGCGACTGGAGCTTCGAATTCTTTTGCGACGTCAAGGATGTCGTCGTGCCGAAACAACCGTTTCGCGCAAGCTTTGCGCATCGATAGGAGCGAATGATGGGACAGATTGTAGGCGCAGCCATTGCGTCGCACCATCCTGGTCTGATGCAGTGCGAAGAATTCCGTCGCGCCATGGGCGCAGGCGAGGATTCGGACTTGATTGCAGGCTACGCGCGTTTGCGGGAGCGCATTACGGCGGCCAAGCCGGATGTTGTCGTGATCTTTGATAGCCATTGGTTCACGACCGGCTACCACCTGGTAGATGGTGGCGACCACTACGAGGGAACTTACCTCTCCGACGAGATGCCGTGGTACTTGCATGGCGTGCCGTACCGCTACCGTGGACATCCCGAGTTGGCGCTGGCCATCGAGGCGGTCTCGCGTGAACGCGGTGGATTCAACCGTGCCGTCAGCCACCCGGACCTGGGGCGACACTATGCGACGGTCAATCTGATCAAGCACCTTTGGCTCGAACTGTCCGACTTACCCGTCGTGACGGCGAGTTCGTGCCAGAACTGCGATTGGCCGCATTTCGTTACGTCGGGCGAAGCCATCGGCGAGGCCATTCGCCGAAGTGACCTGCGCGTCGTTCTGCTGGCGTCCGGAGCCCTCAGCCACAAGTTCAATGGTATCGACTGGAAGCCCAAACACCCGCGGATCTTCCACGAGAGCAACGTCTCATCGCCAGAGAACGTCGTCAGCGACAAGGGCGCGATCGAGCTGATGCAGGAAGGGCGGCATGACCTCATCCTGGATCGCTGGAATGACGAATACAGACGGTTGCCGTGGGAAGCGTTTGGTGCGCACTATCTGCAGATGCTCGGCGCAATCGGCGGGACCGAGTGCCGTGTAAAAGGGGAAGCGCTTTCTGAGTACGAGAACGCCCGCGGCACCGGCAACATCCACGTTTGGTTTGACACGCAAGCGAGCTCCGCGGCGCTCGCGGCTGCGCAAGGGGAGGGGGCATTGTGACGTTTGAATTTCCACTCCAGGAGCTTCCGGCCGTTATGCGGGGACCTCGCGTCGAGCGTCGACGCGTGCTGATCGGAGGCAGCGCGTTCTGGGGCACCATGGTCGAGAGCGGTCCCGATAAGGGAAAGCTGAAACTGGACGACGGCCGGACGCTGGTAGCCGACGCGCAGGTCTACCTGTCCCCGGTAAGCCCCTCAAAGATCATCGCGATCCACATCAGCTACACCTCGCGAAGCGTGGAGACGCGAAACAAGCCACGACCTACGGAGACGCCGACGTATTTCACCAAGCCGCCGACATCGCTCAACGGCCATGGCGGGCAGATTCACAAGCCCGCGGATTGTCGCTATCTGAACTATGAGGGCGAATATGCGGTGGTCATTGGACGGACCTGCCGCAACGTGACGCCAGATGAGGCGTGGGACTACATCGAAGGATTCTGTCCAGCCCTGGATATGGGCTTGCAGGATTTCCGGGATACCGATCAGGGCAGCATGCTGCGCGTGAAAGGTGCAGACACGCTGCTCCCCATTGGTCCCGGAATCGTTCGAGGCATCAATCTGTTTGAACAGACACTGCGTACGTACGTGAATGGCCGGATCGTTCAGGAAGCGCACATTGGCGAGGAAACGATCTGGGGACCTCACTACGTCGTTGCCGACATCGCTCGACACATCACGCTAGTTCCGGGCGACGTCATCCTAATGGGAACGCCCTGTCACTCGCGTAGCGTGGACGCCGGGCAAACGGTGGAGTGCGAAATCACTGGCCTGGGCAGAGTCGGTGGCAAGGTGATCGCCATCGATGCGCCTCGTGCGAGCGCGCTGGGCGTGGGACACGCTCCCACGGATTCGCCTGAAGTTCGGCGCGTCGCGCTCGGATTTGACGAACGCGTCCCCGAGCATTTCAAGGAGAATCTTCGCCTTTGCAAGGGAGATACCGTATGAAGAAGATCTGTATTGTCGGGGCCGGCGCGATCGGCGGTTTTCTCGGCGCCAAGCTTGCTGCGCTGGACGATGTCGAGGTTAGCGCTCTGGCACGCGGCAAGACACTCGAGGCCTTGCGCCAGCATGGCTGGCGACTCCGCACAGCCGAGCGTACCGTGAGTAGTCCGGTCCGCGCGAGCCACAGCGCATCGGAGCTCGGTCCTCAGGAGCTCGTCATCATCGCGGTAAAGGGCCCGGCTCTTGTGCAGGTCGCCGCCGAGATTGCTCCGCTGATCACGCAGGACACCGTTGTACTGCCTGCCATGAACGGCGTGCCCTGGTGGTTTGCAGGGGGTGTGGAGGCGCTCCGCGGCAAAACGCTGGAAAGTGTGGATCCGGGCGGCAGCATTGCGCGCGCTATCCCGCAGCGTCATGTCTTGGGCGCCGTGGTGCATGCCAGCACCTCCACGCCGGAGCCGGGGCTGGTCGCCCACAAGATTGGCAATGGACTCATCGTCGGCGAGCCGGAGGGCGGGGAGAGTGCGCGTGCCCGGCGGGTCGCCCAGCTGCTCTGCCGGGCTGGATTCGATGTCACGCTTTCCACCGGGATTCGTCAGGACATCTGGTACAAGCTTTGGGGCAATCTGACGATGAACCCCGTATCCGCCATCACCGGTGCGACGGTAGACAGGGTGCTGGCGGACCCCTTGGTGCGCGCTTTCTGTTCGTCGGCCATGGCGGAGGCGTCGCAGATCGGCGCTCGGATCGGCTGTGCGATCGAACAGAGTCCGGAGGACCGGCACGTTGTGACCGCGAAGCTTGGCGCATTCAAGAGCTCGATGCTCCAGGACGTGGAGGCCGGTCGTGCCATTGAGCTCGACAGCATTGTCTCTGCTGTCCGGGAACTCGGCCAACATCTTGGCATCCAGACGCCGAATATTGATGCATTGCTGGGCTTGGCCCGCCTGTTTGGGCGCGTCCGGGGGTTGTATCCGGAGGCGGAACATCGTGCCTGAGTATTCTCCTGTCTACTGCAACTACATCGCGGGCGACTGGGTGGCCGGCGATTCCTCCTCCGAGAACATCAACCCCTCGGACACACTAGATGTTATCGGCGTCTACGCCAGAGCGAGTCGCACCCAGGTCGAGACCGCCATCGGGGCCGCCGCGCAAGCGCAGCCGTGTTGGGCTGCGAGTACGCCGCAGCAGCGTTTCGACGCTCTCGATATGGTCGGCAGCGAAATCCTGGCGCGCAAGTCAGAACTGGGCGACCTGCTGGCGCGGGAGGAGGGCAAAACACTTCCCGAGGCAATCGGTGAAGTGGTACGCGCTGGGCAGATCTTCAAGTTCTATGCCGGCGAAGCGCTCCGCATCGCTGGCGAGGTTGTCGGCTCGATCCGGCCGGGGATGGAGGTGGAGATCACGCGCGAACCGGTCGGGGTCGTCAGCATTATCACGCCGTGGAATTTTCCGATGGCCATTCCGGCCTGGAAGATTGCGCCCGCGCTTGCCTACGGCAATGCGGTCGTTTTCAAGCCCGCCGACCTGGTATCGGGCAGCGCGTGGGCACTGGCAGAGATGGTCAGCCGTGCAGGCCTGCCGGCGGGCACGTTCAACCTCGTCATGTCCCGTGGCCGAGACGTTGGGGATCTGCTGTTCACGGACCCCCGCATTCAGGCAGTCAGCTTTACCGGATCGGAAGCGACCGGTCGGCAGGTGGCGCAGGGGTGCGTTGGCCGGCCGGGCACGATGGCGAAATTTCAGCTTGAGATGGGCGGGAAAAACCCTCTGGTTGTCCTCGACGATGCGGATCTGGACGTCGCGGTGGACTGTGCCGTCAATGGTGCGTACTTCTCCTCCGGGCAGCGCTGCACTGCCTCTTCGCGTCTCATCGTGAGTGACGGTATCCACGACCGGTTCGTTGCGGGATTGCGCGAGCGTCTGACTGCACTGACGGTTGGTGATGCCCGGCACCCTGACACCAAGATGGGGCCTGTCGTCGACGCCAAGCAATTGCAACAGGATCTCGACTACATCGAGATCGCTCGGCATGAGGGGGCGACCTTGGCTTTCGGTGGCGAAGCGTTGCCGAAGATCGACGGGAAACCGGGCTTTTACCTCCAGCCCACGCTCTTCACGCAGACCACGAATGCGATGCGTATTAACCGCGAGGAGGTATTCGGACCCGTGGCGAGCGTGATTCGTGTCGCAAGCCTCGAGGAGGCCATTGACGTCGCGAACGACACCCCATTCGGATTGTCGTCGGGAGTGGTAACGACCTCGCTCAAGCATGCGCAGCGCTTCAAGCGTGGGGCGCAGGCCGGGATGGTCATGATCAACGCACCGACGGCCGGTGTCGACCCGCACGTGCCATTTGGTGGCCGGAAGGGTTCGAGCTACGGGCCGCGCGAACAAGGAAGATACGCCGCCGAGTTTTACACGACAGTAAAGACCGCTTACGTCAATCCATAAGGCGAAAGCTCTGTGCCCCCTAAGGATAAGAAGGAAGAGACTATGAAAAACGCCCTCATTCACGCGGCATTTTGCGGCCTGATCTTCGTTGCCAGCGGCGTGGACGCCGCCGAAGCCAGGGTGGCGATGACGGCAATCGTGGATCACCCGGCGTTGGATGCCGCCACGAAAGGCGTCTCAGACGAGCTTAGCGAGTCCGGCTACGTACTGGGAAAGAATCTGCAATTGGAGTATCAAAGCGCGCAAGGAAACAACGGTATCGCGGCGCAGATAGCACGCAAGTTCATCGGGGATCGTCCCAATGTTATTGTGGCAATTGCCACACCGTCGGCGCAGGCCGTCGTCGCTGCCACGCGCGACATCCCCGTTGTCTTCAGCGCGGTGACCGACCCTGTCGCAGCAAAGCTCGTGAAATCATGGCAGGCCACAGGTGGCAACGTGACCGGAGTGTCCGACATGTCGCCGCTCGACCAGCACGTGAAGCTTGTCAAGCAGTTGGTGCCGGGCGCGAAGCGGATCGGGGTGGTCTACAGCCCCGGTGAGGCGAATTCTGTCGTCCTGGTAGAGGGATTGAAGCGGGCGGCAACTGCCGCGGGGCTGACGGTCGTTGAAAGCGCCGCGCCCCGGACTGTCGACGTTGCGAGCGCCGCGCAGAGCCTGGTGGGAAAAATCGATGTTTTCTACGCCCCGACCGACAACAACGTGACGTCAGCATTCGAATCGTTGGCCAAGGTCGCCAACCAGTCCCACATTCCAGTGGTTGCAGCCGATACGGACATGGTACGGCGCGGTGCCACCGCCGCATTGAGCCTCAATTACTACGACCTGGGGCGGCAGACGGGCAAGCAGGTGGTCCGGATTCTACGCGGAGAGGCGCCGGGGAAGATGCCGACGGAGCTGAGCAAGACACTGGAGCTTGAAGTCAACCAAACCGCGGCGCGCAAGCAAGGCGTGGTGATTCCTGGTGATCTCCTGTCGGTCGCCAAAAAGGTTTTCGAATAATCCTCCGCATCGCTGCCTGTTCATTTTCAGAGGTTTTACCATGTCGCTCATCGCAACCCTGGGCGCGTTGGAGATTGGCCTGATCTTCGGATTGGTCGCTCTCGGCGTGTATCTGTCCTTCCGCGTTATTAACTTTGCAGACCTGACGGTCGACGCCAGCTTCCCCCTTGGCGGAGCCGTTGCGGCGACGCTGATCACGTTGGGCTGGAACCCGTTCCTCGCGACAAGCGTAGCGTTCGCCGCAGGGGCGCTATCTGGCTTCGTCACAGGCTGGCTCAATGTCAGGCTGAAAATTCTGCAACTGCTCGCGGGCATCCTGGTGATGATTTCTCTGTATTCGATCAATCTTCGCATCATGGGCAAGCCCAATGTCGCGCTGATTAGCGAGCCGACGATATTCACCATGCTCGCGATCGACGGCGTGCCGGACTACTGGCTAAAACCGCTGGTGCTTCTCGTGACCGTCATTGTCGCCAAGGTCGTGCTGGACCTCTACTTTTCGTCGGAGGATGGTCTCGCGATGCGCGCCACGGGTGGCAATGCCCGCATGGCGCGAGCCCAGGGGATCTCCACTGACCGGCACACACTACTCGGACTCGCACTGTCCAATGGCATTGTCGCGTTGGCGGGCGCCTTCTTTGCGCAGTCACAGGGTGGCGCGGATGTCTCCATGGGCATCGGCACCATCGTGATCGGCCTGGCCGCCGTGATCATCGGGGAAACGCTGATGCCGTCCCGCAGCCTTCCCATCGCCACACTGGCATGTGTGCTGGGTGCCATTCTCTATCGCTTCTTCATTGCTCTGGCTCTCAACGTGGATTTCATTGGCCTAAAGGCACAGGACCTGAACCTGGTCACCGCGGTGCTGGTGGGCGTTGCGCTCGTGATGCCGGCATATCGTCAAAAGCTCGCTAGGCTGCGTGTGCCTCGCTCGCAGGTTCAGAAGGAGGCCTGATCATGCTGGAAGCCAAGGGTCTTGCCATTACGTTTCACCCGGGAACACCGATCGAGAACCGCGCGCTGCGCGGCCTGGATCTCACGATCCCGACAGGCCAGTTTGTCACCGTCATCGGCTCGAATGGCGCGGGAAAGTCCACATTCCTCAATGCGCTGAGCGGCGACCTGAAGGTCGACCAGGGTTCCATCAGCATCGATGGAAAGAATGTGACGCGACTGAATGCCTGGCAGCGCAGCCACCTTGTCGCTCGTGTATTCCAGGATCCGCTTGCCGGCACCTGCGAAGCGCTCACGATCGAGGAAAACATGGCATTGGCATGGCGGCGCGGAGACGCGCGCAGGCTCCGCTTTGCCGTGAATGCGGAACTGCGTGAGATGTTCAGGGAGAAGTTGAGCATTCTTGAGCTCGGCCTCGAGAACCGGCTGGAGGACCGCATCGGCTTGCTGTCCGGCGGGCAACGTCAGGCCGTCAGCCTGCTGATGGCTTCCTTGCGCCCATCGCGAATCCTGCTGCTCGACGAGCACACCGCGGCGTTGGACCCGAAGACGGCCGCGTTTGTGCTGGATCTCACCGCGCGGATCGTGGGGCGGGGGAAACTGACCGCCATGATGGTCACTCACAGCATGCGCCAGGCGCTCGACTATGGGGAGCGAACCATCATGCTCCACGAGGGGCGCGTGATCCTTGATGTGAGTGGCGAGCAACGGCGCGGGCTCGACGTGCCGGATCTGCTGGCAATGTTTGAACGCACACGTGGAGAAGCGCTCGCGGATGATGCGCTTCTGCTCAGCTAGGCCGGTTGGAAATTAGAGTAATCAAGGATTTTTGCTATGTTCGATAACGTCACCGCCTATGCAGGCGATCCCATTCTGAGCCTCAACGAGGATTTTCAACGTGACCCGCGTTCCGACAAGGTCAACCTGAGCATTGGCATCTATTTCGATGATGCCGGACGACTGCCGGTCATGGCCGCGGTGGACGAGGCAGAGCGGGAATTGGTCGCGCAGCGCCGCACTCGTCCGTACCTACCCATGGCGGGCATTGCAGACTACCGCGCTGCAGTGCAGGAATTGGTGTTCGGCGCCGATAGCGCCGCGCTGCGCGAAGCGCGGATCGCCACACTGCAGACAATCGGTGGGTCCGGTGCGCTAAAGGTCGGAAGCGATTTTTTGAAACGCTATTTTCCCGATTCGCAGGTCTGGATTAGCGACCCTTCCTGGGAAAACCACCGCGTGGTCTTCGAGGGCTCGGGATTTCAGGTCAATACATATCCGTATTATGACGGCGCCACAGGGGGTCTGCGCTTTGAGGATATGCTTAAGACAGTGGAAGGATTGCCTGCCGAGAGCATCGTCCTTCTTCACGCGTGCTGCCACAACCCGACCGGCGTGGACTTGAGCCAGGCGCAGTGGGAGGCCATCCTCCCGGTGCTCCGCGCGCGTCGTCTGATCGCGTTCGTTGACATGGCCTACCAGGGCTTCGGCAGTGACCTCGAGCAGGATGCCTTTGCGGTTCGCGCGCTTACCGACGCGGGCGTGACCTGCCTGGTTGCGAATTCCTTCTCGAAGAATTTCTCGCTCTATGGCGAACGCTGTGGTGCCCTTAGTGTCGTCTGCCGCAGCAGCGAAGAGGCCACGCGCGTGCTGGGCCAACTCACTTGCACGGTGCGCGCCAACTACAGCAATCCTCCGACACACGGCGCACGAATCATTGCACGCGTCCTTGGCGATGCTGCACTGCGCTCGAACTGGACGGCGGAACTTGCCGCCATGCGGGGGCGGATCCAGGTCATGCGTCAGGCAGTGCACAGCGGATTGGAAGGCCATGTGGCAGGGCGGGCGCTATCACGTTACCTGGATCAGCGCGGCATGTTTACCTACACAGGGCTGAGTCCGGATCAGGTCGACTGCCTCCGTGAGGTGCACGGCGTGTACCTCTTGCGGTCTGGCCGTATGTGCGTGGCTGGTCTGAACCAGCGCAACGTTGGAGTGGTCGCCGCGGCCATCGCGAGTGTGTTGAAGCATACGCCTGCTAACTGGTAGGCGTTGGGGAAGGAAGTGATGGAGTACCTCGTATCAGACGACATCTTTAGTGATCATCCGCACTACTGCCGCGGGGTCATCTTGGTCCAGGTCAGGGACAACCGTTCGGCGTCTCCGGAACTCGTCGCGCTCCTGCGTGCTGCAGAGCATGGTACGCACGCTTCGATCACAGGTAACGTTGCGGAGCATCCGCGGATCTCTGCCTGGCGGGACGCCTTCCGGCTTTTTGGAGCGAGGGCGTCGGAATACCGCAGCTCGATTGAGTCGCTCGTCAGGCGGGTCGCAAAGGGCGATGCGCTTCCTTCCATTAACCCGCTGGTTGATATCGGTACCATCGCTTCGCTTCGCCACCTCCTGCCCGTTGGTGTCCACCCCGTTCCTGCCAGCGCTGCACTGCAACTCCGGCGCGCGCGACCAGGCGACAGGTTTGCCCCACCGGATGGCGGGGCACCCGAGCCCATTGCGGAGGGAGAGATCATTCTCGCGGCATCCGCTGAAGTGCTGACGCGTCGGTGGACCTGGCGGCAGGCCGCTAACACCCAGACGCTGCCGGATACCTCAATGGTGTTCGTCAATATCGACGGCCTCCCCCCCGCTACGCGGGCCGAGGTTCAGGCCGCCATGCAAGACGTGCAGCACCTCATCGAGGCGCACGGTATCGGCGTGGCGGTACAGTCGGCAGTGCTCAGCCGCGAGCTGCCTTCCGCGCTCTTGCACGTTGGCTAGATAGCGGTCGCATATCCGCGTGCAGGATGTCGAGATGATGTTCCCAACCTCGCAGCGAGAAAATCTGCTTCATGCCATTCGCCGGGTCAGGCGGGAACTCGCAGGCAGCTCCCATCAAACCGATCTATGTCCGGAAAGGCTGAGGCATGCCGAGCACCGGGTAGATATGATGATGGAGATGCAACTGAGCCACGGGAGCGACGCAATGGCCATCATTGTGGCCGCCGCGGCCTCGGAGCTTGGCCTTTCCGTGACGGATGATCAGTGGGCGCGCTGCTTACTGGCCGCCGAGAGGTTGATGGATCATCGATTGTCTGGCTTGTTCTGGGCACTATCCCGTCGACGACAGCGGCGAGACAGCCATGTTGCGTCCCGAGGCGGCTGAACGCGAAGTCATCGCAGTCATGGGCTGGCGAGCCGCCTAACCTCGCTGGCTGCGATGCTTCCGCGATCGCCGCGAAGACGACATTCGACTTCGGGAACGCCGCCATGTCGATGCCGTGGTGTGGCTGAACGACAGATTCTTGGTTGGGAGCAGACATCCGACGTCCGGACAGCGACGTGGGCGAATGTCTCTTCATGGCCGGAAACCGACTTCCGCCGCATCAGTCTTGACGTTGCCTGAGCACCACCACATCGGAACCCAGCCGCGCCCGCAGCATGGCATTCTCAGCGAGCAAAACCTCCCCATTACCCAGGGTCACCAACACATCGCGACATTGCCGATACACCGGTTATCTTCGGCTGTGCACCACGCATGCCCGTTGCTGCGGATGGACGTACTTTCCGCCAACGACCGAACCATCTGGCGGTGGTCTTTGAAGATAGTGACGGGCTGGCTGTCCCGCCAGGAAACAATATTTGAACCGTAGCCTCCAGCCAGGGCGGTACCCGGTCGCAGCCAGCCTTCCGCAACGTCTGCCTTGATGTCGTCGAGCTCCGTCTGGATCTCTGGCAGCAGGGGCAGTACGGATCGGTCGGATGGATGAAGACGGTGGCCTTGCGCCGGTTCAGTTCGGCGAACACGGGATCGAGGCGCGCATCACCCAGATAGATGCCGTGGTAGTTGGACTCCATCACCACGCCGTCGGCGTGCGGCGGCATCGTCACCAAAATGCAGGCCGGGTGCCGAGATGGACAGCATGGCGGTGGCAATGCCGAGGCTGTCCATCAGGCCGACGTGCCCGGCGGCGCTCCACTGGGGTATCGCCGGCATGCCCGATGGCTTGCCGTGGCCGGCGGCTTCGAGCGCGGCACGGTATTCGGGGGGAACGTAGTGCGCGTGGACGTCGATGCGCCCCAATGCGTTCGATGCGACCGTAGTCGGCTCAGCCGCCGCAGCCGGCGATGCGCCCACCCCGAGCCCGCCCATGGCGGAGGCTGTGAGGCCGACGACGCTGGCCAGCGCCTGGCGTCGGCCCGTACTGATGGCAGGGTAGCTGTCCGCGTTCCGTCCTGTTCCCGCTTGCGACATGTTCGATGGTCTCCGTTATCGGTCCTGGAATGTGCTGTCGATTCTATGAGGTGCGCAGGGGGTGACCAAGATAGGGAATGCGCCCCGTTCGGCGTAGACAGTTGTGTACCGGCGCTCAGGCGGCCATGCGCTGCGGCGGGTCGTCGGTCAGGGCCAACTGCTGGCCCAGTCGTGCCAGCAGGGCGGGCAGCTGTGCCGGATCGCTGACGCCGCCGTAGACGTAGTAATCCGGGCGCACCACGATCACGCGCACGCCGTGCTCCGCGAAAAAGCGCGTATAGCGGCCGCTGACGTCGCGCAGCAAGCGGCCGGGGCGCACCAGTTTCGGATCGGTCGTCACGCCGATCGTGCTGCCGGCCAGCCGGGTGAGCAGGCCGGCCGATTCCCCGTCGATGTACTCGCCGGGATCGGCGTCGACGGCTATCACGTGGAAGCCGCCGGCGCGCAGGTCGTCAAAGCGCGCGGTGCGCCCGCTATCCTCGACTTGGCCATGCACGCTGAGCAGTCCGGCCACGCCCGCGACGCCGAAGTCCGCGCTGATGACGCCGCCGGTCAGGCCGGGGAAGGGCGGCAGCGGCGGTACCTGGCCACTCAGGAATGCGGCGTCGCGGCGCGCGGCGGCTTCGGGATCGGCGATGCAGACGACCTGACCCATGGCGATCGACGCATCGATGACGGCGCGCACCTGCGGCAGGCGCTCGGCGGTGTACGAGTCGAGCAGCGCATCGGTGGCGATGCCGCGAAGCAACAGGTCCAGACGCCACGCCAGGTTCCACGCGTCACGGATGCCGGAGCACATGCCCTGGCCCATGAACGGCGGCATCAGGTGCGCGGCATCGCCCGCCAGCAGCACGCGGCCATGGCGCCATTGCGTAGCCAGCAGCGAACGGAACCTGTAGACCGCGTGGCGCACCAGCGTCGCGTTGCCGGGATCGACCCACGGCGACAGCAGCTCCCACACTTTCTCGGGCTTTTGCAAATCCTCGATGGTCTCGTGCGGCAGCCGCATGAATTCCCAGCGACGGTAGCCGGGGCCGCCCGGCACCATCGTCGTGGGTCGCGCCGGATTGCACCACTGGCCGATGTCTGGCACGTCGAGCTTCACACCGGGATCTGGCTGGATATCGACGACGAGCCAGTCTTCCTGGAAGCCGAGGTCGTCCTGGCCGATCCCGACCGCCTTGCGCACGAAACTGTTGGCGCCGTCGGCGCCAATCACGTAGCGCGCACGCACCGTACGCGTCTGGCCGTCCGGCACCCATTGACCGTCCTGCAGGGCGCCGTCGCGCAACTGCAACTGGCAGTGATCGTCGTGCTGCACCAGTGCAGTGGCTTCCCAGCCCTGGTTGACCTCTACCGCCCGCAGCGAGCGCGCCCTGGCGTCCAGCAGGCCCTCCAGCATGGGCTGGTTGAACAGGTAGCCCACCGGCCCGTCGCTGATCGACTCGGCCGACCAGTCGATCTCCACCAGGGTCTTCCAGTCTGCGTTGAACCACTGGTATGCGGCCGACGGCTGGGAAATGGCGGCCACCGCGTTGCCGATGCCGATGGCATGGAACACGCGGCGGATCTCGTGATCGTGGAATACCGCGCGCGGCAAGGGGTAGAGCGATGGCCAGCGGTCAAAGGCCGCCACGCGGTAGCCCCGTTCGCCGAGCAGGATGGACAGGGATTGGCCCACTGGGCCGTAACCGACGATGGCCACGTCGAGGATCTGCGTATCAGTCATGATGCGTTCCGTGTAGCAGGCGCGAACGCTCCCCTGGCGGCCGAGGCGGTCGGCTGCCATGCGGAGGGCGTTACGCCAGGTTGCTGGGGTTAGTGCACGGGGGAGTCCGGCGCTTCCGTGTTGTGGATGAAGTCGGACGGCACGTCCGGACCCCATTGGTAGAGTGAATCCTCGGGTGCGAAGTCGCCCGCGGGCCAGGGGTGATCAGCGGCGACGAAATCGATGTCGGCCGAATACTCGTTGAACGACCCCCACGGATCCTGAACGTAGTGGAAGTAGTTGGAGCCCAGTACGTGGCGGCCCGTGCCCCAGCCGTGGGTGTAGCCTGCGGCGGCCATCTGGGCGGCGCCCTGGCCGACCATGTCAAGGTCGCGCACGTCCCACGCCGCGTGATGCCAGCCGCGTGCTCCGCTCTTCGCGAACGCCACCAGGTGATGGTCGCTTCCGTGCGGGGCATGCGTGAAGGCGATGATGTCGAGCGACTTGTCGGACAGGCGCAGGCCGATGGCACGCGCATAGAAGTCGATCGCGCGCAGCACGTCGGGCGTGAACAGCAGCACGTGCGACAGCCGCTCCGGATGTATCGTTTGCACCTGCGAGCGCATCACCGCACCGCGTGCATTGGCGCCGGCACCCACCGTGACGTGCGGTGCCTTGGCGCTGGGGCTGGGGCTGGTCTTGGGCCCGACCCGCACCTGCAGCAGGTTGCCATCCGGATCGTGGAACCACAGGCCACCGGACTCGGCACCCGGCGGGGCGTCGGCGCGTACGGCGCCGGACTGTTCGACCTGGCGCGCCAGCGCGTCGAAGTCGCGCGCGTAGCAGTTGAAGCTCAGGTATGCGAGCGACTTGGCAGCGGCGGGCAGGATGCGCGCCCAGCGGTGGCCGTCGGCGGCGCGCAGCTCAAGTTCGGTGCCGTCGTCGGATGTCTCCACGCCAAGGCCGAACGCGCGGTAGAAGCGGGCGGCGTCGGCGACGGACGGAACGTTCAGCGCGAAATGATCGATGGAATGCACGGCCGCATGCGGCCGTGCCGCCTGGATTTCGGTCATGGCTGTCTCCGGGGTGCGCCGCCGGCTCATTGTCGCCGGCGGTCGTTTCTGGGAATTTACCTGGCTTCGTCGACGATGGGGCTCGACAGCGTGCCGATCTTTTCGACAACCACCTCGCACACGTCGCCATGCTGCATCAGCAGCTTCGGCTCGCGCGCCCAGCCGATGCCGGCCGGCGTGCCGGACACGATCACGTCGCCCGCTTCCAGCGTGATGGCTTCGGAGATGGTCGCAATCAGCGTCTCGACGTCGAAGATCATGTCGTCGGTGCTGGCCGATTGCACCACCTGGCCGTTCAGCTTCGTGTGCAACTGCAGGCCGCGCGCCCCCGGCGGCAGTTCATCGGCTGTGACGAGGTCCGGCCCGAACGCGCCGGTGCCGTCGAAGTTCTTGCCCACCGTCCATTGCGGCGCCTTGAACTGGTACTCGCGCACCGAACCATCGTTGAACAGCGAGTAGCCCGCAACGTGCGACAGCGCGTCTTCCTTGCGGATATGGCGGCCGCCCTTGCCCAGGATCACGGCTACCTCGCCTTCGAAGTCCAGGCCCGCGCTGTCGTCGACGGCCGGACGCACCATCGGCTGCCCATGCGCGACCAGGCTCGTGTGCACGCGGAAGAACAGGGTCGGGTAGTTCGGCTGCTCGTACGGGCTTTCCTTGGTGTGGTCCGCGTAGTTGAGCCCCACGCAGATGATCTTGGGCGGGCGCGACAGCGGGGGCAGCAGCGTGACGTCGGCGGCGTCGAGCAACTCGCCGGACGCCTGACGGGCATACGCCTGCAGGTCCACACCACGCGCAAGCAGCGCTTCCAGCGATTCATTGCCCAGCACGCGGATCTGGCTGCCTTCGCGAACCCCCACGGCACGCTTACCCTGAAATTTAAAACTGACGTAACGCATCCTGGAGTCTCCGGTTTTCATCTTGACGAACTTGTCAGGACGAATTCTAGTTAAGTTGACGAATTCATCAATATGAAAATGCCCTAGGAAAAACCCGGAGTCGACATGCTGCTAGAATGCAATCCATTCCATGGAATGACAGATATGTCAGGCAATACAGAGATCGAGATACCTGAAGCCGGCACGGAAGACCACCGCACCCGCGTGGCGGCCCTGCGCCGCGAAAAGACGCGCAACCGGCTGATGGAGTCGGCCCTGGTGGTCTTCGCGGAAAAGGGGCCCGATGGCGCGATGATTGACGACTTCATCGCCGCTGCCGGCGTGGCGCGGGGCACGTTCTACAACTACTTCCGCACCACGGGCGAGCTGCTGTCGGCAGTGGCCGGCGAGGTGAGCGACGAGGTGCTGGCGGTGATCGACCCGGTGGTGCGGCAGTTCGATGACCCGGCCATGCGCATGGCGGTGGGCTGCCGGCTCTACATGCACATGGCGATCCGCTATCCGCTGTGGGGCGCATTCATCACGCGCGTGGGCACGCGGCGCGGTTCGCGGGGGCGCCTGCTGGACGCTTACATGACGCGCGACCTGGAGATCGGCATCGCGAGCGGACGATTCCCGATTGCGCAGGTGGAAGTGGCGCGCGACCTGTCGCTCGGGGCGCTCGTGTACGGCATCGGCACCATGCTGCGGCCCGGCGCGCCGGCCGACTATCCCGAGCAGGTGATCCTGGCCGTCCTGCGGGCGCTCGGACTGCCCGAAGCCGAGGCCGCAGCGCTTGCGCACGCGCCGCTGCCCGACACGCGGAAGCCGCAGGGTGTGATTTTCGAGCGGATTGCCGCGAATCCACCGGCCACGGACTGAACGCGTCGGCTAGCCGGGCATTGCCTGCCGCGTCACGCGCTGGCGGGCGTAGTGGCCGGCCTCGCGCTCGAACAGCGTGGCCAGATGCGACGCCGCGGGCGTCAGCGGCAGGCCGGCACGCGCGATGCGAACGATGTCGGCGCTGTCCATTCGCTCCGCGATGGCAATCATTTCCACCACGCCGGCGAACAGTGGCGAGTCGATCCACTGCCGGGGAAGCAGGGCGAGGGCGTCGGTCATGGAGAGCAGCGCCGCCACCCCGATCATCGATTCCGCCTGAACCATCGCTACCGGCGGGTTCAGGCCGTAGCCGGCAAACACCTCGGCAAACTCGCGGTCCAGCGGCTCTCGGGCGCCGGTCAGGATCCATTCCGCATTGACCAGTTCCGCCAGTTGCCGGGCCTGACGCAGCGGGTGGCCGCGGCGCCCGGCAACCACCCGGTCGTTCTGGAACAGCAGGTCCACGCTGTAACGGTCGGCATCGATGCGTTCGGGGCGGGGGCCAATGTAGAAATCGAGCGTGCCGTCCGCCAGGCGGCCCTCCAGCGCCGGAAAGAAGCCTTCCACCATCCGCAGGCGAACGTCCGGATGCGACTTGCGAAACGCGGGAAACACCTCGGGCACCAGGCCAAGCCAGGTGGCGCCGGACAGACCCACCGCGACGCTCCCCGTCTGCGTGCCACGCAATTGCGCAACTTCCTCCTGCGCCCGCCGGATTTCTTCCATGGCGGCATGCGCGCGACGCAGGAACGCCTGGCCGATAGGCGTGGGGATCACGCCGCGCGCGTGCCGCTCAAGCAGCGGCGCGCCCAGTTCGGTCTCCAGTTCGCGCAGGCTGCGCGTGAGCGCCGGCTGGGTCAGGCCGAGCTGGCGCGAGGCGCCACGGATGCTCCGTGTCTCGGCAATGGCGACAAAGTCGCGCAGATGATGAAGCTTCATTGGCAGCCCCGATTCGCGGTGACTGATGCCAAACAGGCATCGACGGGGCAATTTTGCCATCTGTTGGTTGTCAGTGGGGCTTTCTAGGATGTGGTCACACATACATAAGAATCAAACGGAGACAGTTCATGACACGCCCCTACGCTGGCCGCATCGTGCCGGGCGGCGCCCCCGCGCCCATTGCATTCTCACCTCGCGCCTTGCTGACCGTTGCGGCCATGTCCGCCGGCGCGGCGCTCGCACTGCTGGCGACGGCAGCGCCGGCGCACGCCCAGGCCTTTCCGTCGCGCGCGGTCCGGCTGATCAGTCCGTTCCCGGCCGGCAGCGGCCCCGACGCCGTGTCGCGCCTGCTCGGCGAGCAGCTGGGCAAGGCCTGGAACCAGCCGGTAATCGTTGATTCGCGCCCGGGTGGCAACGGCTTCATCGCGATGGAGGCGGGCAAGCGCGCGCCAGCCACCGGGCACGAACTGGTGGTGGCCGACGTGGGTCACCTGGCGATCAATCCGGGCCTGTTCAAGCGGTTGCCCTACGACCCGCGTCGCGACTTCGTGCCGGTCACCGGCCTGTACCGGACGGCCTTCTTCATCGTGGTGTCGCAGCAAAGCCCGATCCGCACCGTGCCCGAACTGATCGCGGCGGCGAAGAAGGCGCCCGATGCCGTGACCTATGGCTCGTGGGCGGTCGGCAGTACCGGCCACCTGGGCGCGGCACAGCTCGAAGCCGCCACGGGCACGCAGATGCTGCACGCCCCATACAAGGACACCGCGCAGCTCTACACGGCCGTGGCCAACGGCGAGGTTACATGGGCGCTCGGCACCTATGCCACGGCGGGTCCGCTGATCCAGGCGGGCAAATTGCGTGTGCTGGCAGTGGCCGACAGCGTACGGTCTCCCGTGCTGCCCAACGTGCCGACGCTGGCCGAAGCCGGCGGTCCCGCGGGCCTCGAGGCGTCGAGCTGGGTGGCACTGCTGGCACCGGCCGGCACGCCGCCGGCGACGGTCAGCGCCATCGGCAAGGCCGTGCGCACGGCGCTGGGCGACCCCGACGTGAAGGCAAAGCTGGCGACCTTCGGCTTCTCGCCGGCGCCGGGCAGCGGCGACGACGTGGCCGAATGGGTGGCGCGCGACAGCCAGCGCTATGCAGAGCTGATCAAGCGCACCGGCGCCACGGTCAATTAATCCAAAGCAGACAGGAAGGTCAGTTGTGAACACATCAGTTGCATACACCGTGGATACCGATGTCGTGATCGTCGGCGGCGGTCCGGCCGGATTGATGCTGGCCATCGAACTGGGCTGTCGCGGTGTGCGATGCCTTGTGCTGGAAGAGGATGTCGATCCGCCGGACTTCCCGAAAGCCAACGCCACCTCCGCCCGCACGATGGAGCACTACCGCCGCCGTGGCTTTTCGGCTGACGTGCGGGCGCTGGGCCTGCCGCCGGATTACCCGCAAGACCTGGTCTACTGCACGCGGCTGGCCCATGCCGAGCTGTCGCGGTTTCGCGTGCCGAGCCGCGCGCAGGCGGCCAGCCGGGAAGTGTTTGGCGACTACGGCGCGTCGGCATGGCCCACGCCGGAGCTGCCGCACCGGGCGCAGCAGATGTACATCGAACCGATCCTGCGCCGCGAAGCCGCCAGGTATCCGAGTGTCGACCTGCGCTTCGGGCATCGGGCCGTCAGGGTTGCCGACCTGGGCGATGGCGTCGAGGTGGACGCCGCACCGCATGACGGCGAGGCGCCATGGCGCGTGACGGGGCGCTATGTCGTCGGATGCGACGGCCCGCGCAGCCTCGTGCGCAAGACGCTCGGCATCCAGTACGAGGGGCAGGGCGCCGAGAAGCGCGACTTCTTCGGCGGCCAGATGCTGTCGATCTACTTCCGGTCCAGCGATCTGTACGACGTGCTGGGCAAGGAGCGGGCGTGGCAGTACTGGGCCGTGAACGCCAGCCAGCGCGGGCTGCTGATCGCCATCGATGGCGTCGACACGTTCCTGCTGGCCGTGCAGCTGAAGGACGGTCAGCAGCCGAGCGATATCGATCCGCGTGCGACGGCGCTGGCCGTAGTGGGCGCACCGCACGATTTCAGGCTGATCGGCATGATGCCGTGGGTGGCCGGCTACACGCTCGTGGCCACGCGCCTGGGCGCGGGCCGGTGCTTCCTGGCCGGCGATGCCGCGCACCTGTTCACCCCGACGGGCGGCATGGGCTACAACACGTCGATCGACGACGCCGTGAACCTGGGCTGGAAGCTGGCGGCCGTACTGCAGGGGAGCGCGCCGCCGGCGCTGCTCGATAGCTACGATCTCGAACGCCGACCGATGGCGGTGCGCAACACCGCGTTCGCGCGCCGCATGGCTGACAGCATCGGCAACGTACCGATCGCCCCAAGCCTGGAAACGGAGGGCACGCCGGGTGACGCGGCGCGCGCCGAACTTGGTCGTGCGCTGGCCGTGCATGTGGCGGCCGAGATCAATATCCCCGGGCTGCAACTTGGGGTGCGATACCTGGATAGCCCGATCGTCGCGCGCGAGCCGGGCACGCCGCCCCCCGACGACCCCAACCACTACGTGGCGAGCGGCTGGCCAGGCTCGCGGGCACCGCACGCGATGGTCGACGGCGCACCGCTGTTCGATCGCTTCGGCCGGGACTTCACGCTGCTGTCGTTCGACCGCGGGGATGCCGCGGCGTGGCGACAGGCCGCACAGGCGCTCGGCATCCGGCTCGACGTCCTGGAAGTGGACGACGCCGGGATTCAGGCGCTCTACGGCGCGCCCACGGTGCTCATTCGTCCCGACCACCACATCGCATGGCGCGGAAACGCGGCCGCGGATGCCGCCTCCGTGCTGGTGACGGTCACCGGAGGCGCCCGGCCCAACTGACTTCCAGCGGTACCCGGCCAGGCAGCCGGCACATTAAAAAACGACAAGGAGGAGACCCATGAAGTTTCGCAACCTGGTGCTGGCCGGTGCCAGCGCCATGCCCGCACTCGCCTGCGCGCAGGCATCGCCGTCGTCGGTCACGCTGTATGGGGTGGTCGATACGGGCATCGAGTATGTCAACCACGTGGGCGCGCCGAGCCAAAGCGTCGTGCGCATGAACTCGCTCTCCGGCATGGTCCCGTCGCGCTGGGGTTTGCGCGGCACCGAGGACCTTGGCGGCGGCACCAAGGCCAGCTTCGTGCTCGAATCGGGCTTTGCGCCGGACTCGGGTGTCATGAACCAGGGCGGCCGGCTGTTCGGGCGGCAGGCGTGGGTTGGCCTGTCGGGCAACTGGGGGCAGGTATCGCTGGGCCGCCAGTACACGATGCTGTTCTGGGCCATGCTCGATCCGGACATCCTGGGCCCGAACACGTTCGGCTCGGGATCGCTGGACAGCTACATTCCGAATGCCCGCGCCGACAACGCCATTGCCTACAAGGGAAAGTTTGGCGGGCTGACATTGGGCGCCACCTACAGCTTCGGCCGTGACGTGGCCAATGCCGGCCCCAGCCCAGCCGGCACCAACTGCGCCGGCGAAAACCCGGCCGCGCATTCCGACTGCCGGGAATGGTCGGCCATGATCCAGTACGAGACGCCGCGCTTTGGCGTGGCGGCCGCCTATGACTCGCTGCGCGGGGGACCGGGCGCGTTTGCCGGGCTGAATTCCGGCGGCAAGTCGGACGATCGGCTGTCGCTGAGCGCCTACGCGCTGTTCGACCGCACGAAGCTGGGCGCAGGCTGGCTGCGGCGCGACAACGACGGCAGTGCCACCCGGCTGAGCGACCTCTGGTATGCCGGCGCTTCGTACGATCTCACGCCCGCTTTCAACGTCGCGGGACAGGTGTACTACCTGCGCTACCACGGCAGCGACAACAAGGCCATGCTCTATGCGCTGCGTGGCACGTACAGCTTCTCCACGCGAACGGCAATCTACGCCACGGCGGGCTACATCAACAACGATGGCCAGCTCGGACTTTCCGTCAGCAGCGGATCGGCCGGCGCCAACCCGGCACCGGCGGGCTCGCAGCTGGGTGCGATGGTCGGCGTCCGGCACGTGTTCTAACGAGCACCGGAGCCGACATGAAGACTCGATTCCTGTTCACGGCCGTGCTGGTCGCGGCCGGCGTAGGACTGGCCGCGGCCTGCAACGGCGGCGACGACACCACGCCGGTGACTTCCGGCACGGTCATCGACCACGTGGCGATCGTCAACACGCGTGACGGCAGCACAAGTTCCGACATGGCCGTACTGGTCGACGGCGGTGTGATCCGCAGCATCGCCCGGGGCGGCAGCTTCCGCGTCGAGGGCGCCGCGACGCGCGTGGATGGCACCGGTCAGTACCTGGTGCCGGGCTACAACGACATGCACACGCACGTGCTCGACCAGGCGGACCTGCCGCCCACGCACTTTTTGCAGATGATTGCCAACGGCATCACGGGTTTCCGCGAGATGGCCGGCTCGGCGGCGCTGATTGCGCGGGCGAAGACACTCAACGCCGACAGCGCAGCGGGCAAGGTGCTTGCTCCGGAACTGCTGGCAATGCCCTCCACGCTCATCACCGTGCCGCAGGCCGATGCCGCAGTGCAACTCGTCCAGCAGGCCCGCGCCGATGGTGCCGACTTCGTCAAGGTCGTCAACGCGACCCCGGCAAGCTTCCCGGCCATCATGGCCGAGGCGGGCAGGCAACGGTTGCCCGTGGTGGGCCATCTGTCGCCGACGGTGTCGCCGGCTGCCGCGTCGGCCGCCGGGATGCGCGGGATCGAGCATCTGGGGCCGGCGCTGGGCGTGCTGCTTGGCTGCTCGACAGATGAAGACGCCATTCGCGCCGACATCCTGAAGGCTCCGCCCATCGTGCCCAATGTCACCAGCCCGTTCCTGCCGCGCACGCCGGAAGCGCCCTGGTTCCAGCGCGCGATGGATACCTTCAGCGAGGAAAAGTGCCGCGCGCTCGCCCGTACGTTCGTCGCGAACGGTACCTGGCAGACGCCCACGCTCTATCGCATCAGGACGATGCAGTTCAGTACCGATGCCGTCTTTCGCAACGATGCCAATCTGAAGTACATCGAGCCTGGCCGCCGCGCGAACTGGCAGGCGCTGGCGGACCAGTACGCGGCCACCATGTCGCCCGGCAACGACGCGATCTTCCGCAGTTTCTACGACTTCGAGGTTCGCGCGCTGCAGATCTTCCGTGCCGAGGGCGTGAGGATGCTGGCGGGCTCCGATGCAGGCGGTATCTGGTGCATTCCTGGCTTCAGCCTGCAGGCCGAGTTTCGCCAGCTTGCACAGGCGGGGTTCACGCCGCTGGAGATCTTGCGGATGACCACGCTCGACGCGGCCGATTTCCTCGGCCGCACATCGAGCATGGGAACCGTGGAGCAGGGCAAGAACGCCGACCTTGTGCTGCTCGAAGCCGACCCACTGGCCGACGCGGCGAACCTTGGCCGCATTGCCGGTGTGTTCCTGAAGGGGCGATACCAGTCGAAGGCGGTGCTCCAGGCGATGCTGGCCGACGTCGAGAACGCGTACATGAAGCAGCCCGCCTCGGCGTATCGCGAGGATCCCAACCACAAGCACTGATGTGCCGCGGACGCGGTCATGGTCCGCAAGCCCGTTTATTCCGCACACAGGCGACTGGTCTACCGGTCGCCTGTGTCACTTCCGGCCCTCGCTCCACTGACAGATTGTCAGAGTGACGGCGGTCAGTGCCCACATACGGGCAAGTCCCGAGGAGATTCATCTTGTCGCACGATCCCTCACGGTCTAAATTAGACATGAATGTCGATCTGACAAAATAGTATAAGTATCGGAGACAACATGCCCTCAAAATCCTGGTGTCAACGACACCGTTCGCGCTAGCCCCCGCTGGCGCCCACACGCCCTTCCCAGGCGTGCTTTTCCCTTCCGACTGACGTTTCGGTCCGTGTGAACGGGGCCAGGGGAAGGTGCACGCCTGCGCTTTACCCGCAGTCCATCACACATACCACTACCGAGATCGCCATGTCCCAGCCATCCGCAGCCGTCATCGAAGCCTTCCACGCCCCGCGCGCCACGCCGTCGCTCGAGGAGCTGATCTGCCGTGCCGAAGCCCTGCAGCCGCTGCTGCGCAAGAACGCCGCCGCCTCCGAACAGAACCGCCGCGCCGCCGACGAGAATATCGACGCCATCGCCGAGGCCGGCCTGTTCCGCCTGATGGTGCCCAAGCGATACGGCGGCTTCGAGGGCTCGACGCGCGCCCACCTCCAAGTCACCGCCGCGCTGGCCGAAGCCTGCGGCGGCACGGCATGGGTGGTGGCGCTGACCAACGTCTGCGCATGGTTTACCGGCTTGTTCCAGCAGCAGGCGCAGGACGACGTGTTCGGCGAGAACCCCGACGCCCGCGTGTCGGGCGTGTTCACGCCGTCTACCCAGTGCCGCCGCGTGGAAGGCGGGCTGCAGATCTCTGGCAAGTGGTACTTCTCGTCGGGTTCGCTGCATGCCGACTGGGCCATGGTTGGCGTGGTCGAGTCGGACGACAACGGCGCGTTCAAGGCCCAGCACCTGGCGCTGGTGCCGATGAGCGACGTGACGATCGAAGACACTTGGTACACGGCCGGCATGCGCGCCTCGGGCAGCAACTGCATCGTCGGCAACGACGTGTTCGTGCCCGAGTACCGGCTGATGAACATCCTTGATGCCGTGGACGGTGTCTACCCGACCGAGATGAAGGACGAGGCCGCCTATCGCGCCGCCTTCGTGCCGGTGGCCGCGCTGATCCTGGCCGGCGCCCAGCTCGGCATGGGCCGCGCCGCGCTGAAATACGTGATCGAGAAGGCCCCGCAGCGCGCCATTGCCTACACCTCCTACGACAAGCAGAGCCATTCGGTAATGTTCCAGGGGCAGGTCGCCGACGCTGCCGTCAAGATTGACACCGCCCACGTGCTCGCCTGCGCCGCGGCCGACGAGATCGACCGCGCGGCGCAGGAAAACCGCGAGCTTGACTACCTGACCAAGGCGAAGCTCCGCGCCCACACCGGCCAGGTCATCACGCACGTCACCGACGCCATCAACGTGCTGCTATCCGCCCACGGCGCGGGCAGCTTTGCCGAAGCCAGCCCGATGCAGCGCTGGTGGCGCGACGCCAACACCGCGGCCCGTCATGCGGTGGCGCTGCCCGCTGTCGGCTTCGAGATCTACGGCAAGGCGCTGCTCGGCGTAGAAAACACCGTGACCCGGCTGGTCTGAAGGCCCGATGCCATGAACGCCGCCCAATCCTCTCAAGTCCCCGCATCCGTCAGGCTCGACACAAGACTGCTGCGGCTAACCATGGGGCACTTCGCCACCGGGGTGACCATCATCACCTACACCGCCGACGGCGTGCCGGCCGGCATGACGGCGAACGCCTTCATGTCGGTGTCGCTGGAACCGCCGCTGGTGCTGGTCTCAGTGCGGGCGGCATCGCGTTTCCATCAGCACGTGCGCGAGGGCGTCTGCTACGGCGTCAACTTCCTCGCCGAGGATCAGCGCCACTTGAGCGGCCACTTCGGCGGGCGTCCGGTCGAAGGCGTTGAGCCGCCCTTCATCCATCGCGGTGACACGCCGCTGCTCGATGGCAGTCTTGTCCACCTCGTGGCGCGCACGGTCGACGTCCACCCTGCCGGCGACCACTTGCTCTACATCGCGCAGGTCGAGGACGTCCGCTTCGGCTCGCCGCGCGGACCGCTGTTGTTCTACGGCGGCAAATACCACCACATGCCGACGCGGCTGCCCGCCATCGAGCATCCGGACGCCGCCGACTGTTGCTGATTTGCTGATCTTTCCCTCACCACCGACCTGATTCCATGTATGCACGCCCAACGCATTGATTCCATCGACGCTAGCGCGGACGACCCCGACCGCCAGGAAACCGGGGAATGGCTCGACGCCCTGGCCGGTGTGGCCCGCCACGGCGGCGCCGAGCGCGTCGGCTTTTTGCTGCGGCGCCTCGCCGAGCACGCCAGCCACCTCGGCGTGGCGCCAACCGCCCATCCGTACCAGCTCTACCAGAACACCATCCCGCTGGAAGCGCAGTCCGCCTATCCGGGCGACCTGGCAATGGAGGAGCGTCTCACCTCAATCATCCGCTGGAATGCGCTGGCAATGGTGGTGCGCGCCAACAAGGCATATGGCGAGCTGGGCGGGCATATCGCCAGCTATGCATCCGCCGCCGAGATCTTCGAGGTCGGCTTCAACCATTTCTTCCGCGCCGATGGCGAGCAGGGCAAGGGCGACCTGGTCTACTTCCAGCCGCACTCGGCGCCGGGCGTCTACGCGCGCGCGTTCCTCGAAGGGCGGCTCGACGCCTCGCATCTGGAGCGCTACCGGCAAGAGGTGGCGGGCAGCGGCCTGTGCTCGTATCCGCATCCCTGGCTGATGCCGGAGTTCTGGCAGTTCCCGACTGGCTCGATGGGCATCGGCCCCATCAGCGCGGTCTATCAGGCGCGCTTCCTGCGCTACCTGGAACACCGCGGCATCGCTGCGACGGCTGGCCGGCGCGTCTGGGGCGTATTCGGCGACGGCGAGATGGACGAGCCCGAGTCCATCGCCGCGCTGTCGCTGGCCGCGCGCGAGAAGCTCGACAACCTGACTTTCATCATCAACTGCAACCTGCAGCGGCTCGACGGGCCGGTGCGCGGCAACGGCCAGATCATCCAGGAGCTCGAATCGCTGTTTGCCGGCGCGGGCTGGAACGTCATCAAGGTGGTGTGGGGATCGGACTGGGACGCGCTCTTTGCCCGCGATCACAAGCACGCGCTGCTGCGCCGCTTTGCCAACACGGTCGACGGTCAGTACCAGACGCTCGGCGCCAACGACGGTGCCTATAACCGGGCGCACTTCTTCGACCTCGATCCGGAACTGCAGGCGCTGGTCTCGCACATGACCCCCGAAGAGATCGACGGTCTACGCCGCGGTGGCCATGATTTCCGCAAGTTGTATGCCGCGTTCGACGCCGCGCGCCGCCATCCCGGCCGCCCGACCGTGATCCTCGCCAAGACCAAGAAGGGCTACGGCATGGGGCAGGCGGGCGAGTCGCGCAACACGTCGCACCAGCAAAAGAAGCTCGACGTCGATGCGCTGCGGGCCTTCCGCGACCGCTTCCAACTGCCGCTCAGCGACGAGGCGGTCGAGACCATGCAGTTCCTGAAGCCCACTGAAGACAGTCCCGAGATGCGCTACCTGCAAGCGCGCCGGGCCGAACTCGGCGGCTACATGCCGCGCCGCGTCACCACCGCGCCGCCGGTGCCGGTGCCGGCGCTGGAGAGCTACGCGCAGTTTGCGCTGCAGCCCGACGGGCGCGAGGTGTCCACGACGACTGCGGTCGTGCGCCTGTTCACCAACCTGCTGAAGGACAAGACACTCGGCCCTCGCATTGTCCCCATTGTTGCTGACGAGGCGCGTACGTTCGGCATGGCCAACCTGTTCCGCCAGGTCGGCATCTACTCGCCGCACGGCCAACTCTACGAGCCCGAGGACGCTGGCTCGATGCTCTACTACAAAGAGTCACGCGACGGGCAGTTGCTGGAAGAGGGCATCACTGAGGCCGGCGCGATGTCGTCGTGGACCGCGGCGGCGACCTCGTACAGCGTGAACGGCGTGGCGATGCTGCCGTTCTACATCTACTACTCGATGTTCGGCTTCCAGCGTATTGGCGACCTGATCTGGGCCGCCGCCGACCAGCGCGCCCGCGGCTTCCTTGTCGGCGCGACGGCCGGGCGCACGACTTTGTCGGGCGAGGGCCTGCAACACCAGGATGGCACCAGCCACCTGATTGCTTCCACTGTCCCCAACTGCCGCGCTTGGGATCCCGCCTTCGCCGGCGAGGCCGCTGTCATCATCGACCACGGCGCGCGTCGCATGCTGGAGCAGCAGCACGACGAGTTCCACTACCTGACCGTCACCAACGAAAACTACGCACAGGCACCGATTGATCCTGCGCAGCACGCCGACATCCTGCGCGGCATGCGCCTGCACGCGACGACTGGCACCGGCACGCCACAGGTCCGCCTGCTCGGCTCCGGCGCGATCTTGCGCGAGGTCATCGCTGCCGCCGACGTGTTGGCTGACGAATGGGGTATCGGCGCCGAGGTCTGGAGCGTGACGAGCTTCTCCGAACTGGCGCGCGAGGCGCAGGCCGTACAGCGCGAGCGTCTCTTCACCCCCGACGGGGAAGCGCGCAGCCATCTGGAAACATGCCTGGCTGGCACCGCGCCGGTGGTGGCTGCCACTGATTACGTGCGAGCCTACGCCAATCTGATCGCGCCATACATGGACGCGCCATACACGGCGCTCGGCACCGACGGCTTCGGCCGCAGCGACACACGCTCCGCGCTGCGCCGCTTCTTCGAGATGGACTGCCGCCACATCGTGCTCGCGGCGCTGGCCGCCGTTGACCCCGACAAGCACCGCGAGGCGCTCGCGCGCGTCGACGCTACGGACCTGCCCTTCGCACCCTGGCAACGCTGATTCCGGAACGAGATATCCATGCAGATTCTTACCATCCCCGACATCGGGGACTACGGCCAGATCCCGGTGATCGAAGTGCTGATCCGCGCTGGCGACGCCGTGGTGGTCGAACAGCCCATCGTCACGCTCGAATCGGATAAGGCTACGATGGATGTGCCGAGCGACCGCGCCGGGACCATTCGCGAGGTGCTGCTGAAGCCAGGCGACCTCGTGTCGAAGGGAACGCCGATTGCGCGGATCGAGTTCGGGGACGTGCCGGTGGTGGGCCCGGTGAATGAAATCGCTAAGCCTGTCGCGGTGACGGAGACCGGCAAGCCCGTTGCCGCACCGGCGCCGGCAGAAATGCCGCAACCGGTGTCCGCGCCGGTAGCGGTAGCGGTTGCGGCGGCAACGTCCGAATTCGCGCCGGTCGTCCCTGTCGCCCCGAAGGGCACCCCCGCCCACGCAGGTCCCTCCGTTCGCAAGCTCGCCCGCGAACTCGGCGTCTCGCTGGCCGAGGTGCGCCCGTCAGGCCCCAAGGGCCGCGCGCTGCGGGCGGATGTGCTGACCCATGCAAAGACCTTGCTGGCGAAGCCAGCCGTCAGCGCACCCCGGGACGGCGGGGACCTCGACCTACTGCCCTGGCCCCAGGTGGACTTTTCCCGGTTTGGCGAAGTTGAACGCCAACCGCTGAGCCGCCTGCGGCGCATCTCGGGCGCCAACCTGCATCGCAACTGGGTGCGCATCCCGCACGTCACCAATTTCGACCAGGCCGACATCACGGAACTAGAAGCGTTCCGTTTGGCGCTGAACGGAAAGGCGAAGCCCGACGCGGCGCGCGTCACGCTGCTCGCCTTCCTCGCGCGCGCCGCCGCGGCGGCGCTGCGTGCCTTCCCGCAGTTCAACGTCAGCCTTGACGGGCAAGACGTGATCCGCAAGCACTACGTCCACGTCGGCTTCGCCGCCGACACGCCGAACGGGCTGATAGTCCCCGTGATCCGCGACGCCGACACCAAGGGCGTGCTCGCCATCGCCGCCGAGATGGCCGACCTGGCCGCTGCCGCCCGCGCCGGCCAGCTCAAGCCCGAGCAGATACAGGGCGGCTGCTTCTCGATTTCGTCGCTCGGCGGCATCGGCGGCTCGCATTTCACGCCCATTATCAATGCACCCGAGGTGGCGATCCTCGGCGTTGGCAAGGCCGCCACGCAGCCCTGCTGGGACGGCAGCGCGTTCCAGCCGCGTCTGCAACTGCCGCTGTCACTGTCGTGGGACCACCGCGCGGTCGATGGCGCCGAGGCCGGCCGCTTCCTCGCCCATTTGGCCAGCCTGCTGGCCGATTTCCGCCGCGTCCTGCTCTGACGGCAACCTACATCATCCACACAGGAGACCAACCATGACTACCCTGCAAGCGGTGCAAGCCGACCGCGTCGTCCCGTTCAAGATGGCCCACCTGGTCTACCGCTGCGCGCGCCGCGCGGAGACCGTCGCCTGGTACATGGCCGTGTTCCAGGCAAAGCTGGTCTTCGAGGACAACGTGCTGACCTTCATCACCTACGACGACGAACACCACCGCCTGGCCTTCTTCAATATGCCCGGCATCCCGGACAAGCAGAGCGAGGCGGCGGGCGTCCACCACGTCGCCTACAGCTACCAGTCGGTCGGCGAACTGCTGCAGACCTACCAGCGCCTAAAGGAAGGCGGCATCCGGCCGGTCTGGTGCATCAACCACGGCCCGACCACCTCGCTGTACTACCGCGACCCCGAAGGCAACAACATCGAACTGCAGGTCGACAACTATCCCGACCCGGCCGACTGCGCCAATTTCTTCCATACCGAGACCTTCGCCAATAACATCATGGGGATCGAGTTCGACCCCGACGGGCTGGTTGCGATGTGGGAAGCCGGTGCCAGTGATGAAGAACTTTGCGCACTGGGCGCCGCCCGTGCGGCGGAGCAGAAGGGTCCCCAATAACGCCCGACGACTACCGAGAGATTTAAATGAAACTTGCCACTTACCAAACCGGCGCCGGTACCGTGCACCTCGGCCTCGTGGTGCCTGGCGGTCTCGTGCAGATCGATAGCCACCTGCCCGAAGCCCCTCGTGACATGATCAGCTTGATAGACGCCTTCCCGACTTGGCGCTCTCGTCTCGAAGACCTGGCCGCCAGCGATCGCGTCGACGTGCCTTTGTCGTCTGTCACGCTGCTCGCCCCGATTCCCCGCCCGGGCAAGATCATGGCCATCGGCCTGAACTACGCCGATCACGTCGCCGAGTCCGGCATGGCCAAGCCCGCCGAACAACTGTGGTTCGCCAAGATGCCGACTGCGGCAACCGGTCCATACGCGCCCATCGAACGTCCGCGCGTGTCGGAACAACTCGACTACGAGGCCGAATTGGCTTTCGTGGTCGGTCGGCGTTGCAAGCATGTGAGCCGTGACAACGCGAAGGACGTGATCTTCGGCTACTGCGTCTCGAACGATGTCAGCGTGCGCGACTGGCAGCTGCGCACCTCGCAGTTCACGCTCGGCAAGTCGTTCGACACGCACGCCCCCTTCGGCCCGTGGATCGTTACGGCAGACGAGGTGCCCGACCCGCACGCGCTCGCCATCCGCTGCTTTGTCAATGGCGAGAAGCGCCAGAACTCGAATACCGCGCAACTGATCTTCGACTGCTACGAGCAGGTGGCCCACCTGTCGGCGGCCATGACGCTGGAGCCGGGCGACGTGGTGATGACTGGCACGCCCGGCGGCGTCGGCGTCGCGCACAAGCCGCCGTCGTGGCTGCGGCCGGGCGACCGCGTGCTGGTCGAGATCGAAGGGCTGGGAGAAATAGAGAACGTGGTGGTGGAGGAGGGCGCGCGATGAACGCCATCGACAGAAGTCTCGATCCGGACGCCGTGGCGGCGGAAATCGCCCGGCTGGAGAACGAACGGTGCCGCGCGCTGGTCGCCGCCGACGTTGACGCACTCGATGCGCTGGTGGCCGATGATGTGATCCACATCCACGCCAACGGCAAGGTCGACGATAAGCCGGCCTATCTCGCCATCGTGCGCAGCCAAATCACGTTTCTGAGCGCGCAGCGCGAAGGACTAGAGGTGCGCGTGCAGGGCGACATGGCGGTCGCGGTCGGCCGTCTGCTCCAGTCAATCGAGATGCGCGAGACCGGTCAGCGGATCGAGATGGACGTGATGACAACGCAAGCCTGGCGGCGTGAAGCCGGCCGCTGGCGGCAGGTGACGTTCCAGGCGACCAATCGCTGATGCGAGGCGGGCCAGGAGACCTGGTCTGCCATATTCAGGTCGAGGCCTGCGCCGCTACGGGTGGCGCGGGCTGCTTTGCTTTCACAGGATCGCCTTCACAGGAAGCCCTACGATGTCCGCCCCCGACCTCGATGCCACCCACATCAAGATCCTCGACGCCCTCCAACGCGACGCCAGCCTGACCAACGTCGAATTGGCCGAACATGTCAACCTGTCGGCCTCGCCGTGCCTGGCGCGGGTGCGCGCTCTGGAGGAGCGCGGCCTGATCCGGCAGCGGGTGACGCTGCTGGACCCGCAGAAGCTGGGTCTCAACGTCAACGTGTTTATCCATGTCTCGCTGGAGCGGCAGGCGCGCACCGGCCTCGACGCGTTCGAGCGTGCGGTGCGCGCGTTGCCCGACGTGATGGAGTGCTACCTGATGACCGGCGACGCCGACTACATGATCCGCGCCGTGCTGCCCGACGTGCAGGCCGTGGAACGCCTCATCGTCGACGAGATAACGCGCATCCCCGGCGTGGCCAGCATCCGAACGAGCTTCGCGCTCAAGCAGGTGCTATACAGCACGGCGCTGCCGCTGCGGCACCTGCGCTAGCGACAATGCGACGCGCGAGGGGAGGGCTAAGGCGTGGGCTCGAGCGCGCCTTCGCCCAGCAGCATCTCATCGAGCCCGCGGCCACCGCGGATCATCGGCCAGACGTTCTCGCTGCCGTCCACGTGGATGTCTAGGAATACCGTGCGCGTCTTCAGCGCCAGCGCCTCTCGCAGCGCAGGTTCGACATCGGAAGGCTTGGTTACGTGGATGCCGACATGCCCGTAGGCGCGGGCCAGCGCGGGGAAGTCGGGCAAGGCTTCCATGTACGACTGCGAATAGCGCCGCTCGTACTCGACATGCTGGAGCTGCCGCACCATGCCGAGGTAGCCATTGTTCAGCGACACGATTTTGACCGGCAGATCGTACTGGCGGCAGGTGGACAGTTCCTGGATGCACATCTGGATCGAACCGTCGCCGGTCACGGTAATGACGTCGCTGTCCGGAAAGGCATGCTTGACGCCCATCGCGTAGGGCAGGCCGACGCCCATCGTGCCAAGGCCGCCCGAGTTGATCCAGCGGCGCGGGCGCGCGAAGCGGTAGTGCTGCGCCGCCCACATTTGGTGCTGGCCGACGTCGGAGCAGATGAAGGCGTCGTCGCCGGCCATGTCGCACAACGTCTCGATGACGAACTGCGGTTTGATGCGATGCGCGTCGCGCTGGTACGCGAGGCATTGCGTCGCGCGCCAGGCGGCGATGTCGCGCCACCAGGCGTCGCGGATGCCGGCCTCGGGTGGCGCCTCGCACAGCTGGGAAATCAGGCTGCGCAGCACGCGGCGGGCATCGCCGACGATAGGGACGGTCGGCTTCACGCGCTTGCCGATGCTGGCCGGGTCGATGTCGATATGGACGATCTCGCGCGGGGTGCCGGCGAAGCTCGCCACGTTGCCGATCACGCGATCGTCGAAGCGGGCGCCGATGGCGACGAGTACGTCGCAGTCCTGCATCGCCCGGTTGGCCTCGTAGGTGCCGTGCATGCCTGGCATGCCGACGAAGCGCGGGTCGGAGGCGGGGAAGCAGCCAAGCGCCATCAGCGTGGTGGTGACGGGCGCGTCTGCCAGCCGGGCCAGGGTGGCCACGTCGGCCGCCGCCCCTGCCGCAACTGCGCCGCCGCCCACGTAAAGGTAGGGACGGCGCGCCATGCGCAGCAGCTTCGCCGCGTGGCGGATCTGGCCTTCGTGGCCATCGAGCGCGGGACGGTAGGAGCGAATCTCGATGGTGTCGGGGTAGGCGAACGTGCCGGTTGCGAGCGCGACGTCCTTGGGGATGTCGACCAGCACCGGACCGGGCCGTCCCGTACGCGCGAGGTGGAAGGCCTTCTTCAGCGTGACGGAGAGCTGGGCTACGTCGCGCACGAGGAAGTTGTGCTTGACGACGGGGCGCGTGATGCCGACTGCGTCGCACTCCTGGAAGGCATCTTCGCCGATCATCACGGTCGGCACATTGCCCGACAGCACGACCAGCGGGATCGAGTCGAAATAGGCCGTCGCAATACCGGTGACCGCGTTCGTCACCCCCGGACCGGAGGTGACGAGCGCTACGCCGACCTCGCCCGTCGCCCGCGCATAGCCGTCGGCGGCATGGACGGCGGCCTGCTCGTGCCGTACCAGCAGGTGGCGCAGGCCGTCCTGAGCGGCGATGGCGTCGTAGATCGGCAGCACCGCCCCGCCGGGGTAGCCCCATACCGACGTCACGCCCTCGGCAAGCAGCGCCTGTACCACCATCTCGGCGCCGCGCAGTGTGGGCGACACGCGGCATGGCTGCGAAGCGGAAGCGTTGGTGCGGCGGAATTCCGGGGCCGGCATGTTCATGGCGTGAGTCTCCGTGATTGGTCGAAATAGTCGAAAGGGGATGCAACCGATTCTAGGGAGAAGGGGGCCGCAGAGGCTGCCGGAATGCGGGGCGCACAGTGCCCACGGCAGTGGAAGATGCTGCGGCATGCGCCCCCCGCGGTGGATTCTGCCGGAGTGGAAAAGCCCTAAATCCAGTGCAAAAATGCGGCCGGAAACGAAGTTCTTGAACAAGCGTGACGGCCACGACCGTCACTGTGGAGACCGCACCATGATGTCAACGATCCCGCAGGAATCCCTGCACGCTGGCCAGCACTGTGGCGTGCCGAACCATCGCTCGCGAGTGGCGCACAGCAAGCGCGTCGCCACGCGGGCACGCATCGTGTCCGCTATCCTCGATCTCGTAGCCGACCCGGCCAACCTGACGGTGTCGATCGAGGACGTGGTGAAAGCCGCCGGCATCGCGCGCGGCACGTTCTACAAGCACTTCACCTCGATGGACGAGGCGCTGCTCGCGATGGGCCGGGAGGTGCGCGACCAGTTCACGGCCGCGATCCTGCCCGACTACGACGTGCTGACGCATCCTCTGCAGCGCTTCAGTTGCGGGATGTACTGCTTTCTGGCACACGCCCATGCCGACCGTCGCTGGGCCGGTTTCGCGCTGCGCGAGGAACTGGTGCCGGGGCGCTCGCTGTTGCTCGACTGCGTGACGGCCGACTTGCGTGCCGGCGCGTACCACGGCTGCATGGAGATCGACGACCTGCAGGCTGCGGTGGACCTCGTGCTGGGCTGCATACTCGAAGGCATCCGCACGCTGTGCTTCGGCCGCATGCGCGATCCGCGCCACTACATCGACACCAGCATCCGCATGGCGCTGCGCAGCCTCGGTGCCGACAAGACTGCCGCAGCCGAGGCGGCAGCGTTCGCCCGCGCCTATGCGCGGCGATGCGAGGCCGTGGCCCTCACGGGCGAGGCGGCCGTGGCTCAGGCGGCCGGGGCCTCCACATGATGGGCGAGAAATACCTTGCCGTCCTTCGAGTTCAGGTTCAGCGCCCATAGAGGCCGGCTGGCGGTCAGTTCGCCGCTTGCCCATGCCCTCAGGTAGGACTGCGAGAAGGCGACCCCCTGGTCGCACAATGCGTCGCTGCAGCCGACACTGCGGAGCGCCATGCGCGTGGCGGCGTCCATATAGGACGGTGGGTCGTCGACCCCCTGGCCCACTGCCTGGATGCAGCGCGCCGACGCACCCATCAGGAAGTCGGTGGCCGCCTCGATGCTGTCGATGCGGAACTGCCCGCGGGCCTTGCCGGCGGCCAAATCACCCGACATGTACTTCGCAAGCTGGGTGGTGTGCGGCCATGCCTCGATGCGGATCACGAAGCCGGCCCACTTGCGGTCGAGCAGCGCGCGCACCATGAACAGCCGGAAGCCGACCGCCGCGCGCTGCCACGGTTCCTCTAACACGTTGTAGACAGGAAGGATGTCCGTGATCATCTGGTTGTTCATTTCCTGCCCGATCGCGTTCACCACCTCCTCGAGCGAGGTGAAGTAGTTGTAGAAGGTGCCGCGCGACACCTTCGCCTCACGGATCACGTCGTCGATCACCGGCGGCGTGCCGGTTTGCTCGCCGATCACCCGCATCGCTGCATCCAACAGCTTCGTGCGCATCAACAGCCGCTTCTTTTCCGCCACCTTGGTGCGATGGTCGCTCATGCATCTTTCCCTCGGATGGTTTGACAAATCGTCATAGTGACAAATTATAACGGCACCGAATGGGACATACACCTATGAGAAACCGCTTGTTGTCGTGGCGCGCAATGTCTAGAGTAGACATAAATGTCGGAATGACGAAATAGTTTAAAACTAGAGAGAAGACGCATCATGACACACGCCCCCACCCATGCTCCCAAGCGCCTGCTCACCCGCATCATCGATGTCCACTCGCATGCGATCTTTGCGGACCTCGGCGCGCAGGCGCCGATGTCCGACCTGCCGGCGTGGTCGCCGGAACAGACGCTCGCATTGATGGATGCGCACGGCGTCGCGGCCTGTGTCTTGTCGATCCCGTTCGCCGCAAATTTTGCCGACGGCGCACAGGCGTGCGACACCGCCCGCCGCGTCAACGAGCGGCTCGCGGAGATCGTGCAGCGCCATCCGTCGCGCTTCGGCGCGGTGGCGTCGTTGCCGGGACGTTCGGTCGATGGTTGCCTCGAGGAAATGGCATACGCGCTCGACGTACTCAAGCTTGATGGCGTGACCACCACCACGAACATCGACGGCGCCTATCTTGGCGACGCGCGCTTCAACCCGTGGTTCGCCGAGATGGACCGGCGCGGCGTGACGCTTTTCGTCCACCCGATCGGCAATCCGGCGGCAGGCAAGGTCGATCTTGGCCTGAATCCATCGTTGCTGGAGTTCATGTTCGACAGCACGCGCATGGTCGCCAACATGGTCTGCAGCGGCGCGAAGCGGCGCTTCGCGAATATCCGCATGATCTCGACCCACGGCGGCGGCACGGTGCCGTACCTCGCCACTCGCCTCGAAACGCTGACGCAGGTCTTCGGTAACGGCGAAGGTCGTACGCCCCTGAGCGCGGAAGAGATCCGCGCCGGACTGGCATCGTTCTACTACGACATCACGGCCGCTACCTCGCCCGCGCAACTTTACGCACTGCGCCAGCTCGTGCCTGCCTCGCAGCTTCTGATGGGACTCGACCATCCGTTCATGCCGGCATGGACGTTCCAGCCAGCCATTGATGCCGCTGCGCGCTGGGACGGTTTCAGCGACGGCGACCTCACCGCGGTCGCGCACGGCAACGCGGCGCAGCTCTACCCGGCGCTGGCCCACCGCATAGGCTAGGCCGCAGCCTCCCGCGCGCGGGAATTCCCTACCTGCTGTACCGCATTTTGGGCCGCCGCCCCGGCGGCCCCGGGCGCTTTCGTCCCTGCCTTCAGCCAGGACTGCATTGCCACGGTTACGACAACAGAAGAAAACGGAGGAGATCATGAAACTCGGGCATCTCGCCCTGAGCTGCGCTGCCGCATGTCCGGTGTTCGCGCATGCGCAGGCACAAGCATCAGTGACGCTGTACGGCGTCGTCGATACCGGCGTGGAGTACGTGAACCATGTTGGCGCCGGGCAGGACAGCGTCACGCGCATGCCGTCGCTGACCGGCACCGTGCCGTCGCGTTGGGGTCTGCGTGGCGCGGAGGACCTCGGCGGCGGCCTCAAGGCCCAGTTTGCCTTGGAATCCGGCTTTGCCCCCGACAGCGGCACGGCCACGCTCGGCGGCCGGCTGTTCGGGCGGCAGGCGTGGGTGGGGCTGTCGGGCAACTGGGGCCAGGTCGCGTTCGGCCGCCAGTACACGATGATGTTCTGGTCGACCCTCGATAGCGACATCCTCGGGCCGAACACCTTCGGCTCCGGCTCGCTCGACCCCACCATCCCCAATTCGCGTGCCGACAATGCCGTGTCATACAAGGGAAAGTTCGGTGGGCTGACCATCGGTGCCACCTACAGCTTCGGGCGCGATACGGTCGGCGCGCCGCTGAGTCCGTCGAGCACCAACTGCGCCGGTGAGAATCCGGCCGACAGCCGCGCCTGCCGCGAATGGTCGGCCATGCTGATGTACGAAACGCCGCACTTCGGCGTGTCGGCTGCTTACGATTCGGCGCGTGGCGGCCCCGGTGCATTCGGCGGCCTGACCAACAGTAGCCTGGCCGACAACCGGCTGGCGCTGAGCGGCTACGCATTGTTCGACCGCATCAAGGCGGGCGCCGGCTGGCTGCGGCACGACAACGACGGCAGTCCCACGCCGCGCAGCGACCTGTACTGGCTGGGCGCCTTGTACGACATCACGCCGGCCTTTACCGTCGCCAGCCAGGTCTATCACCTGCGTTACCACCACAGCGACAACAAGGCATGGCTGTACGCGCTGCGCGGTACCTACAGCTTTTCGACGCGCACAGCTATCTACGCCACGGCCGGGTTTATCGACAACGGCGGGCAGCTCGCCATGTCGGTCAGCAGCAACCCCGGCGCGACGGCCTCGCCGGGCGGCACGCAACTCGGCGCGATGGTGGGCGTCAAGCACGTGTTCTGATGAATGAAAGCCCGACGGAGATCCCGAATGTCCCGCAGATATGTCCTGGCGCTCGTCGCCCACCTCGTTCTCGGCATCGCATTTACGGCGGCTACACGCGCCGAGAGCTTCCCTTCCAAGCCGATCCGCATCGTCAGCCCGTTCGCGACCGGCAGTGGGCCCGACGCCGTCTCACGCATCGTGGGCGAGCAGCTCACGATGCGCCTGGGCCAGCCTGTAGTGGTCGACCCGCGCCCCGGCGGCAACGGCTTCATTGCGATGGAAGCCGGCAAGCGCGCGCCGGCCACGGGCCATGAGCTCGTGATCGGCTCGATCGACCAACTCGCCATCAATCCCGGCCTGTTCCGCAAGCTGCCGTACGACCCCGTCCGCGATTTCGTGCCGGTGGCTGGCCTGTACCGTGTGGCGTTCTTCGTGGTGGTGTCGCAGCAGAGCACGGTGCGCGGCATTCCCGACCTGATCGCCAAGGCGAAGGCCGGAGACGGCAAAGTGTCCTACGGCTCATGGGGCGTCGGCAGCGCCGGGCACCTTGGCGCAGCGCAGATCGAGGCGGTGACCGGCTCGCGGATGCTGCATGTACCGTTCAAGGACACCGCCCAGCTCTACAACGCGGTTGCCAATGGCGAAGTCACGTGGGCGTTCGGTACCTATGCCACAGCGGGTCCACTGATCCAGGCAGGCAAGCTGCGTGTGCTCGCGGTTGCCGATACGAAGCGCTCCACTGCGCTGCCTGATGTTCCCACTCTGGAAGAGGCGGGCGGCCCGCGCGGCATCGAGACGGAAAGCTGGATCGCGCTGATGGCGCCGGCCGGCACGCCGCCGCAGGTCGTGGCAACCCTGAACCGGTCGGTCCGCGCAGCGCTGGAGGCGCCCGAAGTCAAGGCGAAGCTGGGAACGTTCGGCTTCGCGCCGGCTTCCGGACCAGGCGACGAGGTCGTGCAGTGGATGGCGCGTGACACGAAGCGCTATGCCGGACTGATCCGTCGCACTGGCGCGGCCGCGGATTGAAGGCCTGGCTGCGGCTTAACGACGGTCTGCCGTCTGCCACCAGTTGTCATGAATGGGAAGACCGAAGGTGTTCTTGCCCCACCAGACAGCCTCCGGGTTCAGCGGCTCGCCAACGCTGGCCATGAATCTCACGCGGCAAGTCTATTCCAGCGGCAAGCGCCGAGGCAGATAGGCTTGGTTTGTTTCCGTTTGACGACCTTGACTCACCTGTAATCGGCGCCTTGGAGTACAGGCAAAATAAAGCCCGCTGCAATGGCGGGCACGAATCCCTTGAGGAGAAAAGGGAGGAGACGGAGATAGTATAAGCGCTTACGAAGACTCTCGCAGGCCCCGCTTGTGGCGGGGTCTCAGGGCAATACCGGAGGACGGTAGGAAAGGGTCGTAGCGAAGGCCCATAACATGAACAGCACCAGCGGCGTATGCACCAGCAACTGGGTGAAGGTAAAGCCGACCACGTCCTTGGCCCGGATGCCGAGCACACCGAGCAACGGCAGCATCCAGAAAGGATTGATCAGGTTCGGCAGCGCTTCAGCGGCGTTGTAAACCTGCACCGCCCACCCAAGGTGAACCTTCAGCTCGTTGGCGGCCTGCATCACATAAGGCGCCTCGATGATCCACTTGCCGCCGCCGGACGGCACGAAGAAGCCGAGCACAGCGGAATACACGCCCATGACCGCAGAGAACGACTCCGTGGTCGCCATCGAGACAAAGGCTGACGCCAGATGGTGCGACAGCGTGGCGCCGTCGCCGCCTGTTGCCTTGGTCAGGATATAGGCGATGCCTCCATACAGCGGGAACTGAATCAGGACGCCGGCCGTGGATGGCACTGACCTTGCGACGGCGCGCAGGAAGCGCTTCGGGCGCCAGTTCAGCAGCATGCCGAGCAGCAGGAACAGGAAGTTGTAGGTATTCAGATTGGAGATGGCGAGGATCGGATCCTTTGCGGAAAACTCCTGGTATAGCCAGCTCGCGCCCATGGCGACCAGAATCAGCGTCAGGATCGGACTGTATTCCAGCCATTCGCCCGGCCGGGATGGCCGCGCCACAACTTCATCGGCATCGTTCAGGTCAACCCCCATATCGGCCGCGGTGCGGGCACGCGCCTCGGTCGGGGCCGAGAAGTACGCCACCGCCAGGGACACGATGATCAACACGGCGGTCATCGCCATGGATTGCCAGAGAAAGATCGTGTCGGAGAACGGGATGACCCCGGTGATATCCAACAGCGATTTGGGCAGGCTGGCGGGATTGGCCTGCAGTTGCGCGGCGGAGGAACTTAGCCCCAATGCCCAGGTAGCCCCCATGCCGAGGTAGGCTGCCGCGCTGGCTGCCCTGTAGTCGACACGGAAGCCGCGGCGCCTGGCAATGGCGCGCACCAGCAAGCCACTGAAGATCAGGCTGATCGCCCAGTTGAGCAGCGACGTCGACAGGCTCACCATTGCCACGAAAGCGACGGCCCCGCGCGCCGTGCGCGGCAGGGCCGCCAGGCGTTCGATCAGCAGGGCTGCCGGCGGCGACACCGCTACCACGTAGCCGGCGATCGCAACCACGGCCATCTGCATGGTGAACGGGATCAGGCTCCAGAAGCCGTCGCCAAATGCTTTCGCCACGGCTGGCGCCGGTGCGCCCACCATCACGGCGCCCAACGCCACTACCACCACGGCGATGGCCGCAAAAATATACGAGTCGGGGAACCAGCGCTCGGACCAGTCGGTCACGCGTATCGCCAGGCGTTCCAGCCCGCCTTGCTGTCGATTTCCGGCATCCGCAAATGCCATGCTTGTCGTCTCTTTCATCCTGAACTCCTTGGCAGTTTCCTTCATCGTTCTAATGGTTCGCCACGGCTTCGAAACACATGGCGGCCGCGGCCAGGTCTTCCAGCGCGGTCCCCACCGCCTTGAACACCGTGATCTCCTGCGCCGAACACCGGCCCGCATGCCCGGCCCGGCACAGGCCGGCCAGATCGCTGCGGATGTCTTCGGGGGCGATCACGCCGTTGGCGATGGGCGACAGCAGGTCGCCGGCCTTGCCTACGGCTTCGTCCGTATCGACAAACACCGAGGTGCCGTCAAAGCACGCGTCATCGGCCTCCCGCATGGCGGGCGTGAAGCCCCCGATCAGGTCGACGTGGGTGCCGGGACGGAGATATTCCCTGCGGATCAGCGGCTCGGTGGACAGTGTTGCCGCGCTGACGATATCCGCAGCACAGCTGTCGGCATCGAGCCGCTCGACCACGTGGGCTTCGAAGCCGTCGGCACACAGGTGTGCGACCAGCCGACGGGCCTGGTCCGTATCGATATCCCATACGCCGACGCGCCGCACCTGGCGGACTGCGCGATAGGCATACGGAAGCAGGCTGGCCACCCGCCCGGCGCCTAGCACCAGCATCGAACTGGCGTCTTTGCGGCTCAGGAACGAGGCAGCGAGCGCCGACGCCGCGGCTGTCCGCCGGGAAGTAATCTCATTGCCATCGATCAACGCCAGCGGCTTGCCTGTCTCCGCACGGTACAAGATGTAGGTAGAGTAAAGGCCCGGCAGTTTGCGCCGGTGGTTACCGGGATAGACGCACACGGTTTTTACGCCCATGTACCCGCTCGCCGCATTCCACGCCGGCATCAGCAACAGCGTGCCCGGCTCGTCCGGCGCAGCGGTGACCGTATGGTTGTGCCGCAACGGTACCTCGCAGCCAGATGCGAAGGCATCCTTCAGGACTGTGACAAGGCGGTCGAACGGCAGGGACGCCCGCGTGGTGGGCGCATCGATGTTCAGCATGGCGATAGCTCTTCAAAGGAATGGGAATGGCGATTCATGCGTCAATGACGAGATCGCTTGTCGGCACCGCCTGGCACGCCAGGCAAACGCCCGGGTCATCGGGTGCCTCGCCATGCAAGTGGTGTACGGACCCGGATACGATCCGGACGGCACAGCTCTCGCACTGGCCGACGCGGCAGCCGCTGGGCAGCCGAATGCCCAGCGCCTCGGCGAAGCCAAGCAGGGGGCCATGTTCGGAGCGCCACGCAAACGTGGTGTCCGACTTGCGAAACCGGACCCGGAAGGCCTGCCCGGGCTCGATCCGCGGCGTCGCCGGCGAGCGGAAAATCTCCTTCTGGATATCGAAGCGCGGCAGACCCCTGGCGGCCAGCCCGGCGGCAAACGCCGTCATCATGGTGTCTGGCCCGCACATGTAGACCAGCGGACGCGAGGCCAGCAGCGCATCCGGCACGGCCGCCGCGGAGACGCGCCCTTGCACCTGGAAGTCGCAGCCGAAGATGTCGTCATCCGCGGGAGCGTCATAGAAATTGATGACCGTGAGCGCAGGGATCAATCCTTCCAGTTCGCGTAGCCGGTCCCTGAAGGCGTGCGTGGTGCCGTTCTGGTTCGCATACAGCAGCAGCATTCGGGGCGCTTCCTGTCGATCGACGAGCGATTCCAGCAGGTTGATGAACGGCGTGATGCCGATGCCGCCGGCAAGCAGGACCAGCGGTCTTGCCGTACGCGTCGGCATCACGAATGTGCCTGACGGCGCGCGCAACTCGACGGTGTCGCCGACCGACAGTTGCGTGTTGATGAAGGTCGAGGCGACACCGGACACTACCTCGCCGCTGGCGAGCCGGGTCCTCGCATGCCGCACGGCGATCGCATAGCTGCGGCGGTCCGTGACGGCCGCGGGTCCGGTCAGCGAGTACGAGCGGACCACTTCCAGCCTGCCGGGGCCGACAAAGAACCTGAGGGTCACGTGCTGGCCTGGCAGGTAGTCCGGCAGCGTGCCGCCGTCAGCAGGCTCCATGTGCACCGCGGTCACGTCGGCGGCTTCCTTGCGCAGCGCGACGATGCGGAATGGGCGATATCCGTCCCAATGCCTGCGCCATATATCGAACGCAGGGTCGCGTTCCACGTTGCAGCGGCACGATCGCAGCGGCGAGGAGCCGCTGATCGGGTCCTGGCGGGTCGCATCGATCAGCGCGTTAAAGTTCGCGCTGTCCGTGCCAAGCGCGGCGGTCGGCTGCTGACCCATGGCATCGCACCCTTGCCACCAGCCATACTCGCCGACCAGCACGGCGGGATGCAGCCCGGGCTGGACGCGCGCGGTAAATCGGGCGCTGCCGGCCGGCGTGGACACCCTGACGGGATCTCCCGTGCGGATATCCTTGGCGGCGGCAAGCTCGCCGGAAATATCGAGCTGCGGCAGCATTGCCTTGCGACGCAAGGACGCCACGCTGCGCTGCTGGCTGTGGCAGTAGTACCCGTTCTTTGCCGACGTCATCAGATAGGGAAACGATCCGCTCTCCTGTGCTGCGTCGTTCCATGCCGATTCCGGCAGGCCGGGCAGTGGTGGGTAGCCATGCCGGAGCAGGCGCTCGGAGTAGAGCTCCACCAGCCCGGTCGGCGTATTGAAGGGCAGGCCATCCGTGCCGGCGGCGTACTTCATCTCCACGTCCTTGACCGGCACGCGTATCCCTTCCGGGGCGTGGCGCAGCTCCGCCACGGTCAGCCCCATTGGCGCCAGCATGTGGTTCCAGCCGGCTTCCAGGCTGCCGCCGAAGAAGGCGTCGCCGAGCCCGATGCGCGCGGCCAGTGCGAACACGATGTCGTTGTCCGAGCGAGCTTCGCCGCGCGGCGTGACCATGCGCTGGCGCAACTGCACGAGCTGCTCCGCCGCGGCGGACACCTCGAAACCGATCCGCAGGCCCTCGCGTTCCCACGGCGTGTTCACCGGCAGCAGGATGTCCGCGTACCTGGCACTCGGGTTCTCGAACAGGTCGCAATGCACGTAGAACTCGAGTTCGCGCAGCGCCTGCTCTGCGTTGGCCACATCGGGCTGCGACAACAGCGGATTGGTCCCGAAGGCAATCAGCGACGTGACCGCATAAGGCGCCTTGTCGGTAATCGCGCGGTAGAGGTCCCGTGCGGTGACCCAGCCTTGCGCCGGCGGACCGAGCGGGCGCGAATCCAGCCCCAGCGCCTTGCGCGCCTGCTCCGGGCTCAGCAGGTCGAACCGACTTACCGCGTTGAACGGCGGCTTGCGATAGACACGGTTGCCGCCGCTGCGGTCGAAGCTGCCCGTCAGCGCATACAGGCAGGCAATGGCGCGCTCCGTCTGCGTGGCGTTCTCATGCTGGCCCACGCCGGACCAGGCGTGATAGGCAATGCGCCCGGCCGCGCCGATCAGGCTTGCCGCATGGCGGATATCGCCCTCGGCGATCCACGTCAGCGCGGCCGCGCGCTCGGCCGGATAGCGTGCGCATTCCGCCGCATACAGATCGAAGGCCGGCCGGCACAGCAGGGTTTCCCCTTTGCCGCCGCCCATCAGCGGGGTGGCAAAGGTGCCGCGCAGCGCGATGTGCCTCGCGTCATCGACGGCCTTGCCGGCCGGCACCGCCATGCGCTGGCGCGCGTCCCAGACCAGCAGGCTGTCGGCATCCGCCAGGCCGATGTCGCCCCCGCGCAGAAAGGCACCATTGTCCTGGCGCACGAGCAACGGGCCATTGGTCCAGTGCCTGACAAAATCGATATCGAAGGCGTTGGCTTCGATCAGCAGGTTGGCAAGCGCCATGGCCAGCGCGGCATCGCTGCCGGGCTTGACGCGCAGCCACTGGTCGGCGTCATCCGCCAAGGCCGTCTGTCGCGGGTCCACCACGATGAGTCTGGCCCCAGCCGCTCGGCCGGCTCCGATCGCCTCTGCCTGCGCCAGCCACGTATTGGTCGGGTTGTGGCCCCACAGCAGAATCAGTCCGGCATTGCGGTAGTCCGCCGTCGGCATGCCGCAGCCGAAGGTGAAGGCATGCGCGAAGTCCTTGTGCCAGTTGCAGATCTCGGTGGCGTAGCAAATGTTCGGGCTGCCATAGAGGCGGATAAAGCGCTCGATCCAGTCGATGCTGTCCGACAGCGGGGTACCGCTGGGCGTCGTCACCGCGAACGCTACGGACTCGGCACCGCGCGTGGCGCGGGTGCGCAGCAGGCGCGCGGCGATTTCGTCGAGCGCCTCGTCCCAGGAAATGCGCACCCAGCCCGGATCGTCCGCGCCTTTCGGGGTGGTCCTGCGCATGGGGTACAGGACCCGATCGGCGCTATGCACCAGCTCCGGGGCGGCCTTGCCCTTCAGGCACATCGCCTTGCCGGTGGGGTGGTCGTTGTCGGGACGGACTGCGACCAACGTTTCGCCGTCGACAACGTTGATCGTGCCGCAGCGCGAACGACACAACGTGCAAAACCCCTTCTTTTCTACTTCGCTCATCGCCAGATCCCAGCAACTTGTCTTCGAGCTGGATGCTAGCTAGCATGAGGCGTTATAGCTAATTCATAGTTTTGACATTGCAATATCGGAAAAATCGATGCTGCCAACACTCAAGCAAATACAGCACTTCGTTGCGATTGCCGAGACCGGGCAGGTGTCGCGGGCTGCACAGCGCTGCAACGTTTCGCAGTCCTCGATGACGGCATCGCTCAAGACGCTGGAGGACGCAGTCGGCGCAACGCTGTTCTCCCGGCACGCCGCGGGGGTAAAGCTGACAGCCGCGGGCATCCGCTTCCTGCGTCATGCGCAGCAGATCGACGTGGCCGTGCGCGAGGCAGTCACCGCGGCAGCAGTTACGCCCGCGGCGCTGACCGGCGTCGTCCGCCTTGGGGTCACCGAGACGATTACGGCGTACGTCCTGCCTAAGCTGTTGCCTGCCCTGGAGCAAAAGTTTCCCGGGCTGGAACTGCAAATCCTGGAGCGACCGCGCGGCGATATCGAGGCGCATATCCAGGCCGGCAAGCTCGACCTGGCCTTGCTGCTGGTTTCCAACCTGCCCGAAATGGATCACGTCGGCTGCGAAACGCTGCTGCGCTCGGCGCGCCAGCTTTGGGGACATCCGGACCATCCGCTGATGCAGCTGGAAGAGATCAGACTGTCTGACGTGGCGCGGCACGACTACATCCTGCTCGACATGGACGAGCATATCGCCACCGTGATCAAGTACTGGGGGCAGTACGGGCTCGCGCCCAGCGTGCGGCTGCAAAGCTGTTCGATCGAGGCCGTGCGCAGCCTGGTGGCGTCGGGGCGCGGCGTGTCTATCCTGTCCGATCTCGTCTATCGGCCCTGGTCGCTGGAAGGGCAGCGCATCCTGCGGCGCAGCCTCACTGACAGGGTGCCGTCCATGGATGTCGGATTGATCTGGCGGCTCGACGCCGGAGCGGACCCGCAGATGCAAAGTTTGCGGGAGTTTCTGCGGGTTGCATTGCGGGAGACGCTACGTTAGCGCTTTTACTGCCCGCCATCCACGGTGGTGGTCAAAATCAATCGCGGGTACGAGCCCTGCCCATCAGCTCACGGGGTCATACCCAAACTCGCGGAGTTCCTGCGAGCCGCGGCAAGCTTTGGCGATCGCTGGCCTGCCCTTTGCCGTGTTCATCATCGGCCGGAGTTCGTCGCGGAGAAAGGCGCCTGACAGCGCCAGATGCGGCAATGGGACGGCTCCCTTCACGGTTCGCCGCGCCGGGCCCCTCGCAGCCCGGACGTACAGCGTGCGTGGGCGACTGGAATGGCTGGCGACGCAAGGCGCGGTTCAGGCGACGACGGCTTCCGGGCTGCCGATCAAGCTGCGCAACCGCAGCTCCTCCGGCGTAAACGCCGGGCTGCGTATTGCCCCGAATGCCTGAGCGGCTGCCAGCGACCGGGCCGGCGCATCGTTCAGGCGGTCTGGGCCTTGCAAGCGGAACGAGACCGGCGAGAGGGGGCCGAACAACAGCGCGCGTTCAAGCTCGGACCAGCGCGCCAGATCGGGCTCCACGCCGATCTGGCGCGCCAGCGAAACCGCAAGATCATGTAGCACTGGCTGCTGCCCGCGCTGCCGCATCGCCCGGCACGCCGCCAGCCCCTGCGCCATCTGTACCGGCGACGGCATGGGTGTCAGGCCGGCCAGCGTGTAGGCAATCCAACGGGCCTGCAGTTCGAGCACCGGCAGATAGGGGCCGACCAGGTTGTAGAGGCCGACAAAGGCTAGTCCCCGGAGGTCCGGATGAAAGGTATGGGCGTGCAGGTCTAGCCCCCTGCCGTCGTAGTTCAGCGTCCGTGCAATGTCTGGCGCCAACCACGGCACTGACAGGCCATAGCCGGTTCCGAAGAGAATCGCATCGGGCGTTGCGACTGTGCCGTCGGTAAAGCGCGCGGTGCCCCCGTCGATGCGGTCGATCCAGGGGCGCACGGTAACCCGGCCTTCGGCGACAGCCGGCAGGAAGCCCTGTGACTGGGAGATGCCCGCCGCGAACACATTGGCATCGGGCACCGGCGCCCCAAACTGGTCGGGCGCGCCGCCGGCCCGAAGCACGGCTGCCTTCAGGCCCTCCGCTAGCGCCTCGGCAGGTAGCGCCTCGCCCGCCAGCGCCGCCGCGCGGTGGAACAACACATGTTCGGCCGGCACGCCTGCAATCAGCTTAGGGACGATATAACGCTGGCGGCGGTAGGCTACGGTGACATTTGCTCCGCCAAAAGCGAGATCAGAGGCGATTTCCAGGGCGCTAATCGAACAGCCGGCCACCAGCACAGAACAGCCTCGGTAAGGCTCAGCACCCTTGTAACGCGCGGTATGTGCGATACCGAGCGCGCCGGTAAAGTTCGCCATGCCAGGAATATCAGGCAGTAGCGGCACGGCTTGCGCGCCTGTCGCCACGATCACCTGTCTAAAGCTCTCTTCGTGCATTCTGCCCGCACTGCGCGAACGTAGCCGCCAGCAGTCACCCTCCGCCGCCTCGAGGCGCTCGACACGCGTACCGAAGCGGATGCAGCGCAGTAAATCGAAGCGGGCTGCATAGCGCTCCAGATAGGCAAGCATCTGGTCCTGGCGCGGATACGTCGCAACATCTGTGGCATGGTCCAGGTCGGAGAAGGCCGACATGACTCGGCTGGTGTTTGTGCGCATGCCGGGCCAGGTCGCGCTGGCCGCGCTGCACAAGTTCCATTGACCGCCGAGCCGGTCGCCGGCCTCGAACAGGATCGGCTCAAAGCCGTGCTGCAGCAGCCAGCGAGCCGAGACCAAGCCGCCCGGGCCGGCGCCGATGATGGCAACCTGCCTGCCTTTCGGATGTTGCATGGTGGGACTATCCTTTTGTCGATGGTCCCAACGTTATAATCTGCCACACAAAATAGCGTCGCTAAAAGGTCGCTAAGCGGCTGGCCGTACTTCCTAAGTTACTCCTAACGGTTTCCGAAGCGAAGACAATCTGGGGCAATATGCGGCTGTCAGACGAGATCCTCGACTTTATAGCGAGCCCGGTGATGATCATCATCGGCACGCGAAATCAGGCCAATCGCCCCTCGATAGCCCGCGCCGTCGGTGGTCGCGCTGTCAACAAGGAAACCGTCGAGGTTATCGTGTCTGCCTGGCAATGGCCGGAAGCGATAGCCAACATGGCCGCCAACGGGCAGGCCGCCATTACCTTCGCTCGCCCTGCGGACTATGTCTCCTATCAATTGAAAGGCTCCACCCAGCTCCGCGCCGGTGACCCGGCAGACCTGGAACTCTCCCGGCGTTACCGGGCTGATATCTATGCCTTGTTCGGCGGCCTCGGTCTCCCGTTCGAGCTGGTCTCGCCGTGGCTGGCGGATAGGGAGCTGACGGTCGCACGACTGCACGTGCGCGAGGCCTACATCCAGACCCCGGGGCCAAAGGCAGGCAACGCCGCCGACTCGCCCACGGAAAGGGGTGGGGGATGATGCCACTGCGCGACCTCGACGACTGCTTCGAAGGCGTAATCCCCTCGATCATCGCCACAACTGCGGCCGACGGCACGCCCAATATCTCCTACCTGTCGCATGTGGTGATGGTGGACGACGCGCATATCGCCATCTCCAACCAGTTCTTCGCCAAGACAGCCGCCAATATCCGCGCCAATCCGCATGCCTCCCTGCTACTGGTCAGCGCTCGCCACGGCGGTCAGTACAAGCTGGATATCACCTGGGTTTCGTCCCGCGACGAAGGGCCGCTGTTCAAGCGCGTGGCAGACCAATTGCGGGCCAGTAGCGCCCAAGTCGGCATGGCTGGCATCTTGCGCCTCAAGGCCATCGACGTGTTCCGCGTCGATAAGATCGAACCTGTGGTTTCCCCCGCGGGGACGGATCATGCAGGCGACGCATCGCCGGCGCCCGATCTTGCCGTCCTCGGCCAGGTGATGAAAACCATCAGCGCACAAGGCGATACGGAAGGCGTAATGGGTGCAATGCTCGATGGCTGCGCGCAATTAGGATTCCCGCATGCCATCGTGCTGCAGAGCGATCCTATCCGCCGCCTGCTTACCACCGTGGTCAGCCGCGGCTACGGCCGCTCCGGCGCCGGTTCCGAAGTGGCATTCGACGAGGGACTAATTGGCATCGCCGCCATCACCCGGCGCCCGGTGAAAGTCAATGACCTGAGCCGGGTTCGGCGGCTGGGCGACGCGATCGAAGCCACCAGCCCCGCCGACGAAGACCGCACCCGCATCATTGGGCTGCCCAGCCTGCCCGACGCCATGAGTCAGATAGCCGTCCCTATCATGGCTCAGGACACGCTGCGCGGCGTGTTGTTTGTGGAAAGCCCGGAGCGGATCGCCTTTCGCACGGCACATGAAACGACACTTGAAATGATCGCCAGCCAGTGCGCACTGGCTCTGGCGCTCTGCGAAGCGCTGGTCCCGGATGCCCGCCCGTCAGCGCTCCGGGCGGTGCCCGGACAGCCAGGTGATCGCGTCATCCACGTGACGCACCACGCTATTGACGATAGCGTCTTCATCGACAACGCCTACGTCATCAAGGGCGTCGCGGGACGCCTGCTGGCCTATATGCTGGGCGTCTACATCAACGAAGGCCGGAACGCCTTCAGCAACCGCGAGATCCGACTGGCGGAGGCGCTGCGGCTACCAGAGATCAAGGACAACCTCGAAACGCGGATGCTGCTGCTTCGGCGGCGGTTGGGGGAGAAGAATCTGCCCGTTCAGTTAATTCATGCGGGGCGTGGGCAGGTCCGGCTGGTTGTGGATGGGCTGCCTGTGCTTATGAGGGCTGGGTGAGCGGCGAAAGACAGATAGAGACGCGCCAAGACGGGGGCGACCTTCCTGACTTTGCCAGCCCCGCACCGTCGTCCTCATCCGGTTCAACGCATCGTTGCTCACCGCCGGCAGGAAACTGGTAAATCGCCGCTTGTATTTGCTCGATGCGTCCCTGGGCCTGAACGTAAAGCCCAGAAACGTAAACTGCACGTTTGGATAAGTGCCAGTACGGTTGCTGTCCTTGCAGTACACAATCCGCGATTTCTCCGGATGCATCGTCAGCCCGCACTCTTCCAGCCGGGGCGCGATAGCCCGCATCACCGCTTCGGCCTGCGCCAAGCTGCGGCAGTGAACCACCGCATCATCGGCGTAACGCGCGAAAGGACAGTGCGGGTGAGTCCGCCGCATCCAACTGTCGAACACGTAATGCATGAACAGATTCATCAGGATCGGACTGACCACACCGCCCTGGGGGGGTACCCCGCGTGCGGGACACACACCTGCCCCTTCTCGCGAGAGTGGCCGGGCGAATCGCGGACGGCCGAGTTCTGAAGCTCATCCAGTCCTTTCTCAAGCAAGACATCATGGAAGACATGACGCGTTGGACGCCGACTTCTGGGAGTCCACAGGGGGGCGGTTATCAGCCCTCTGTTGGCGAACCTCTACCTGCACGAGGCTCATCAATTGGCGCGCCAATCCCGATGTGGAAACAACTGACTGGAGAGCCCGTCGCGGGAAAACCGCAGGGAGGGACGGCGCTCGCCGTTTCCTACCCCTATCCCTTGGCCGTTCTCGGCAATTCGCAGTGTGGCGCGGGGCCGAGCTCTGGTGGACCGACGGGCAACTTCCGTTGCCGACCCATCTCGGCCTGTCATGTCCTTACCGTATCTGGCTGAAATTGGATGAGCAGGAGACATCGCTCTTCCCAAGTTACATGCCGGTTAGTGGATGTCTCGTGCGTCTCTTAGCCGCTTGAGAAACCACCTTCCGGCAGGGCCGGGCGGCGAGTCCTTCCTAAAAACTGCAAACATGGCGATTGGCGGCGTATGTGGCTGAAACGCTTCAAGTCGCAAGGGCACGAGCTTCCCGGAATCCAGGTCATCTTGAACCATTGCTACCGGCATATGGCCCCATCCAAAGCCAGCGCGCAAGAATGCGTGCTTAGCGCCCAGATCGGCAAGGCGCCATATCTGCGGCGAGAAAACGCCGAACGTCGTGCCTTCCGTAAGGGTCGTGCGGTCCGTCAGCACGAGCTGCACGTGCTCCTTCAGATCGGCCGGCCGGAGGATCCGATTCTTTGATGCCAGAGGATGGGACGCGGCAGTGACCGTAATCATCGGCACATCCAGCAATTTCTCGGCATCGAGGATTTCCGGGACCGATGGCATCGATCCGCTGATGCCGAGCCGGCATGTCTGGGCCAGTACCGGCTGCATGACAGCGCCAAGCGCTTCGACGTAAAGCCGCAATGGTGTGTGCGGAAACTCGCTTCGGAATGCACCGACGGCGTCGGTCAACGATGCCATTGGATACATGACGTCCACTACGACGGACAGCTCCGGCTCGAGTCCGTCGGAAATCGCCCGGGCCTTCGCCTTGAAACCGTCCATGCCACCCACCACCAGCCGCGCTTGTGCGAGCAAGGCCGATCCTTCGTCCGTCAGCCTTGGATAACGGCCCGCGCGATCAAAGAGGTGCACGCCGATCTGGCCCTCCAGGTTGGCCAGCGTGTGGCTGACCACGGACTGCGCTCGACGGAGTTTGCGGCCTGCGGCGGAGAAACTGCCTTCGTCGGCGGCCGCGATGAAGGTGCGAAGCTGGTCCAGCGAGACGGCATCGAGCATGGATCTATAGAGTAGATGGATTGCATCTAGAAATATAGGCTACCTGGATAGGTGTCAACTCTTTATGCTTCGTCCATCCACTCTCGAAAGGATGAACACCATGAACTTGAACCTGAACACCTCGCTGAACGAACACTCCGCAATCCCCGCCGTTGGCCGCACCCTGATCGCGGTCATCTTCTTCATCAGCGGCTTCGGGAAGCTGATGGCCCCTGGCGCAACGATGGCCTATATCGCATCGCTGGGTCTCCCGGCGCCGGCCCTCGGACTGATTGGCGCACTGGTCCTGGAACTGGCGGGCGCCGCGCTCCTGGTCATTGGCTACAAGACGCGCGTGGTGGCTCTCCTGCTTGCTGCGTACGCTGTCGTGACCGCGCTGATCTTTCACCACGCGCTCGCTGACCAGAACCAGATGTTCCATTTCCTGAAGAACCTGGCGATGGCCGGCGGTCTCTTACAGGTGGTCGCGTTCGGCCCCGGCGCCTTCAGTCTTGACAACCGTCACGCGCCGGCCAAGCGCGTTGCCGCCTGACACATCGCAGGAGAGGAGATCATGAGCATTTCCACAACGCTTCTGGAGCAACATCTCCAGTTCCTCGTCGACAAGCCAGAGCAATGGCAGGAATTGATCGCCGACGACATCGTCTGGGACCTGCCTTACGCACCCAGCCTGGGTCATCCGCTGAAACTCGAGGGTCGCGAATCTGTGCTGCGGCATGCAAGCTGGTTCGTGGGAGCGGTCAAGAACTTTTGCTTCTCTGATGCCATCGTGACTGCGACGGACGACCCGCAGCATGCGATTGCACGGGTGCGTGGAGAGGGCCTGATCGTGGCGACCGGCCGCACCTACCGCCAGGAGTATGTCGTTTTTCTGACTGCCCGTGACGGACGCATCCTGCATCTGCGCGAGTATTTCGACCCGGTTCAGGCAGCCCTTGCCCTCGACGCCCCTGTAGTGGGCGTCGCTTCCAGGAGCATCTGATGAAAGCCATCCAGGTAACTGAGTACGGCAGCCCCGACGGCATGACGCTGGTTGAGGTGTACGACCCCGTCCCGGGCGACAACGAAGTCTTGATCGATGTCGCCGCCGCGTCGGTCAATCCCATCGACTGGAAAATCGTAAGCGGCGCCATGCAGGCTTTCATCCCGCTGCCGTTGCCATTCACGCCGGGCGTAGACGCAGCAGGGACCGTCATCGCCGTCGGGCGCAACGTGACCACGCTGAAGCCGGGAGATGAGGTAATGGGATTCATCGGCATTGTCGGCGCCTTCGCCACGCGCGCCGTGGTGGAGGCAACCCGGCTGGCACGCAAGCCCGCGTCCTTGGCTTTCGCAGACGCCGCGGCGATCCCCGCGGCGACGTTGACGGCATGGCAGGCGCTGCACGAGCATGGTGTCTTGCAACCCGGCCAATCCGTCCTGATTCACGGTGCGGCCGGCGGCGTCGGCAGTGCAGCCGTGCAGCTTGCCAGGCTGGCCGGTGCCCGGGTGATCGGCACGGGCTCCGGCCCGAGTCGCCAATACGTGGAAAGTCTTGGCGCTGACGCCTTCATTGATTACCACACGGAGGATTTCGCCGAGCGTGTCTCGACGGTAGATCTTGTGCTGGATCTGATCGGCGGCGAAACCCAGGAGAAATCATGGCCCGTACTGAAGCCGGCCGGCACGTTGGTTTCGACGGTCACCAGACCTGATGCTGCGCGCGCCAAAGCCGCCCAAGCAACCGGCAGACACTTCGCCACGCGTAGCGACGCGACGCAGCTCGCGCACCTGGCAGCACTCCATGCGTCGGGCGATCTGCGCACCCATATCGATTCCGTCTTTGGGCTTTCGGACGTCGGCCAGGCGCTTCACCACAGCAAGGGCGGCCACGTAAGAGGCAAGATAGTTGTGGACGTGGCCCAGTAGCGCCCGCCTAAGCGGCAAATCGCACCGCCGGCGAGAGCGTGAAGGACTCACGCATGTCGCGTGCCTCTTCCACCGGCGTTCGCCCGAAAAGCCGCTTGAATTCCCTGCTGAACTGCGAAGTGCTCTCGTAGCCGACGCGTCCCGCTGCAGCCGCAGCGGTGACGCCGTCGCGGATCATCATCAGTCGCGCTTGATGAAGGCGGGTGGACTTGATGTACTGGATTGGCGAAGTGTGGGTCACCGTGCGGAAGTTGGCGTGAAAGGCTGGCACGCTCATGCCGGCTTCTTTAGCCAGGCGTGCCACATTGAGGGGCGCCGCGTAGTCCGTATGGATGCGCTTCAGCGCTCTCGCGACCCGGCCGAAGCGCCCGTGGTGGGCAAGCGCGGCACGCATTGCACCGCCCTGTGTCCCCGTCAACACGCGGTAGCAGATCTCCCGCACCAGGCTTGGGCCCAGAATCTCGGCATCCATCGGCACCGTCAATGCCTCCAGTAGCCTGACGGTTGCGCCGGCCAGATTCGCGTCCAGCTGCGTGGACACCATGCCGTTTGGCGGCGCTTCAGGCTGCTGTGCTGCTGCACCGATCTGCGTGATCAGCTCGCTGAGTTCGATGAGGTCCAGGCGGATGGACACCGCCAACATGGGTTCTTCTGGCGTAGCCTGGGTTTCCGTGGAAAACGGCAACGGTACGGACAGGACCAGATAGTGCTGTGCGTCGTAGACGTAGACTTCATTGCCCAGGAAGCCCAGCTTGCGGCCCTGGCACACGATCACGATGCTCGGCTCGTATAGCACCGGTGTGCGCCCAAGGGGGCGGTCCGAGCGCATCAGCCGAACGCTGTCGAGCGTCGAGTGTGTGTAGCCCTCGTTGGGGGCCAGTTTCTCGATCAGACGAACCATCTTGACGGAAGCGGGGGAGCGGACCTTCGACACCGCAGTCTCCTGTTGTTTGCCTACAGTCGCCATTCTAGCCGCGCCTCTCCCGCTGCGCCAGCCAGTTCGATAGGAATAGGCAATAACGGCATCGGTCCGTGTATTCGCCAAGAGTCAGGTCATCCCTATCATTCACTCACCGGCCAACGAACCATACCGCTTGATTGAAGGCCGATACGCGGCTGCACGGCGTGCCACCTATAGTACGGACCCCGCGTGGCCAGACCCGAACCGACAATAGGAGTATGCAAGATGACAAGCCGCACCAGCGAATCGAAAGTCATTCTGATCACCGGCGCCAGCAGCGGCATTGGCGAGGGCGCCGCCCGATTGCTTGCCAGGCAAGGACACCGGCTCGTCATCGGTGCACGTCGCACCGACAGGCTGGCGGAGCTGGCGCAATCGATCGAAGCGTCAGGCGGTATCGTTCGTTACCGCGAACTCGACGTGACCTCGGTCGATGACGTGGCCGCATTCGCACGGTTCGCGCTCGATGCCTTCGGCCGGATCGATGTGCTGGTCAACAACGCAGGCGTGATGCCGCTTTCGCCGCTCAACGCCCTGAAGGTCGGCGAATGGAACCGGATGATCGATGTGAACATCCGCGGCGTACTGCACGGTATTGCTGCCGTTCTGCCCACGATGGAAGCGCAAGCGGTAGGGCAGATCATCAATATTTCCTCGATTGGCGGGCTCTCCGTGTCGCCGACTGCCGCGGTCTACTGCGCCACTAAGTTCGCCGTACGCGCTATCTCCGACGGGCTGCGTCAGGAAACCGACAAGATCCGCGTGACGGTGATTTGCCCCGGCGTCGTGGAATCCGAACTGGCCGACTCGATCTCCGACGAAACAGCGCGCAGTGCCATGCAGGAGTTCCGTCGCATTGCCATTACGCCCGACGCCATCGCACGCGCCATTGCGTACGCGGTGGAGCAGCCCGCCGAAGTCGACGTCAGCGAGATCGTGGTACGGCCAACCGCCAGCCCGTTCTGACCCATCCCACCGAGCAAGCATTCAGTACGCAACCCTGTCAGGAGGACATTCATGACGACACGCAACACAGCAAGCGGCGCCTTTGCAGGCAAGGTCGCCATCGTGACCGGTGCGGCCAGCGGCATCGGACTGGCCACCACGGAACTGCTCCACGCCGAAGGTGCAAACGTGATTGCCGTTGGGCGCAGCGCCAACGTGGAAGCACTGGCGCGACCCGGCGTCGTTCCCATCATCGCCGATGTGGCACGAGAGGAAAGCGCCGTGCACGCCGTTGCCACGGCAATCGAGCGGTTCGGCAGGCTCGACATCCTGGTCAACAACGCCGCGGTCATCATCAACAAGCCGCTGGTCGATATGTCGCTGGAAGACTGGAATGGCATTCAGTCCGTCAATGCCACCGGCGCGTTCCTGTTCTCCCGGGAAGCCATGCGCGTCATGGTGCCGGCAAGGACGGGTGCCATCGTCAATGTGGGGTCCTACGCCTGCTATCAGGCTTTTCCGCTCATTGCAGCGTATGCGGCGTCGAAGGGCGCGTTGGCGCAGTTGACGCGCGCCCTCTCGCTGGAAGCCATCGAACACGGCATTCGCGTCAATGCAGTCGGTTCTGGCGATGTCATTACCAACATAACCAACCACATCCATGCCGACGGGCAGGCATTCCTCGCCGAACATGGCAAGAAGGCGCCGATCCGCCGCGCAGCACAGCCCAAAGAGATTGCGGAGGTCATTGCCTTTCTCGCATCGGAGAAGGCCAGTTTCATCGTCGGCGCCGTGGTTATGGCCGACGGTGGCATGAGCGTGGCCCTGCCCTGAAGACCATCCACTCCACAGCGCATTGTTCTTTACTGACTCACGGAATTTGCATCATGAAACAGGCATCCCAAACATGGTTCATCACCGGCGCATCGAAGGGCGTCGGCCAGAAACTCGTTACGCATTTGCTGGAGCAAGGTCATCGGGTGGCGGCAACCTCCCGGACGGCCGCTTCGCTGACAGACACGTTCGGTGAGGGATCCGACCGCTTTCTACCGTTGGAGGTCGATCTGACCAATGATCGCAGTGTGCAGCAGGCAATCGAGAAGACTGTGCAATGGTTCGGCGCCATCGACGTAGTCGTCAACAATGCCGGCTACGCCCAGCAAGGTACCGTCGAAGCCTTGTCAGACGACGAGCTGCGCCGCAATTTCGAGGTCAACTTCTTCGCGCCGATGGCTGTCCTGCGCCATGCGCTGCCGCAGCTTCGCCGCCAGCGCAGTGGACACATCATCAACATCTCTTCCATTGTCGGCTACCAAGGCGGGTATGCGGGGTGGGGCAGCTACGTCGCCAGCAAGTTCGCACTATCGGGCCTGACGGAATCCCTGGCGGCAGAAGTTGCCGAACTGGGTATCCGCGCGACGGTGGTGTATCCGGGCCCCGTGCGCACGGACTTTCTGTCGAACGGTGCTCTGGCGGTAGCCAGGCGCCAGATCGACGACTACGCGGAGGCGAAGGCTTCGCTGGACCTGCATCTCGATACGTTGCATGGCCATCAGGCAGGCGACCCGGACAAGCTTGCCCTGCTGATCATCCAAGCCGCCACAGTTGAGGAACCTCCGCTGCATCTTTTCGCCGGCAAGATCGCCAGTGAACTTGCTGCAGCGAAGGTAAGCGCCGTCACAAAGGATCTCGATGCCTGGAGGGGATCGTCCGAAGCCACCGACTTCGCAGACTGATTGAAAGCGCGCATGTTCCGGCTTCGCTGGGACTGTTATCTTCTGAATCCCAAAACACGAACTGCGCGCTCTGCCCATGTACCCGCTCAGGTGTTGCAATGACAGTTTCGGCCAGGAAGCGACATTCGAAGAGCGCAGCGACATGTCTCAAACTGGCCGACTAGCAACGTCCGCAAGCGCTCAGTCCGGTGCAGGGGGGCTGGAAAAGAGCAGGGTGGTCAGCCCCCCGGCCAGCTGGTCGGCGCGAAGGCGGGTTTTCCAGGGGACAAACATAAGATCCATAACCCTTGTGCTTTCGCGAGTTACTGAGGCAACGTCGGGCGTCCTCGGCGTTGAAATGGCGGTCGGAACTTTAAACTGCAGGTAGGAGGTAAAAACGGCGTACCCCATTCTCGACTCAGCAGAAACGCCACATCTCGGTACTACGTCTTACGTCTGGGTCGTAAACAGCAAGAATCTTGAGATAGAATGCAAGACTTGAAGGGCTTATGCGAAGGGCAACTGCGCCAACATAAGTCCTGCAGACCTGAAGCCCGGTACCGGGCAATGTGTTTCTCCTCAGCCGACGTGGTGAAATTGGTAGACACGCTATCTTGAGGGGGTAGTGGCGAAAGCTGTGCGAGTTCGAGTCTCGCCGTCGGCACCAAGCAACTTTCTTGGCAATGCCTCCAGGGGGCAATTGTCCACTGTAACGCTCGATCGGGAAGTCGGAGTCCTGCAAATTGAGGCCCTCCAGCCGCGTTGGCGCGATGCATTAAAAGCTTCTGCTGGCACAAGCTGCAGCCGGTTCAGCTGTTGATCGAGCCTCAACTGCATCCGAGCGAAAGCTGCGCCGAAGAAGGCCGCCGTGAAAGCCGTGACCAAGAAGCTGGCTCCGGCAAAGAAAGTGGTTCCGACCGTAGCGACACCTGAAGTTTCGGCTCGATCCTTGCCTCGGCCGGCACGGTACTTCGTTGACCGGTCGATACGGAAGCTGGGCGCAGCTTGCGCCCAGCCGAATACTCGCCTGAACCCCCGTCGGCCGCAATTGCGTTTCGGTGCCTATCCGTTTCGATGCCCGTGGGACCTAGATTCGCCCGTTCGCTACTGACGGGAGAGGCGGTCATGGCAAATTCTGCGAACTTCAGGCTAGATTCCGCGCGTCGCTACAGGGCCGGACGCCGTGTTGGTTGCAGGCAGCGGACTCATAATCCGCCGGAGACATCCCACCGTGGGTTCGAATCCCACCCGGCCCACCAGGCGCGATGTACTCATAGCTCTTCGCTAGGATCAGCAATATCCAGCCTGAACTGCGGTCCTTCGCAGGCGCCTCAACATGCGCCGAAGGTCCTCGACCTTCTCGCCATCGACAACGACAAGCGGTAAATGCCCATCCTGCGCGCCTCGTCCAGCTCGAAAAGATTTGTCGCGCGCTCGCCGTTAGGCACACGCGTTACGATCTGAAAATTCCGTACGCAAGCTTCCGGTCTATCGACAAGTGAAGTGCGAGGTCGGTGGTGACGACCGCTTACCGCGGATCGCGTCAGCGCCCGCGCTACAATTAAGGCTTCGGTCGTCGCCTGCGGGCGCTGGCTGATGCAGTGCCATGAGCAACCGCGCGACAGGATAATTTTCCCGCCGGCCGAGAAAAACAGGCCGCCAGTCAAACTGGACTCGTGGCGCAGTTTGGCTACCAGGCTGATTGGCGAGGCGCTACTCGCTCCATTCCGCGTCGACGTCCCGAGCAAGATGTCCCGCGAGGATGTAGTCCC
>NZ_JAGIQB010000310.1:0-224 GCF_017815025.1 Cupriavidus phytohabitans | reverse complement strand
GGGCGTGCTCAACCGCATGGTCGCGCTCGCTCGCCCGCAATCCGTCCGTATCGCCTGAGTTCAGCCTCACCGAGGAGTCCCTGTTTTCAATCTCGATTTATGCAACAACGCCATTCCAACGGACCATGCGAATAGGGGGATTATCTAGTCATGTGGTTATACACAATTGTCCCCGTCGTCGACGGCTCGTAAGCCTCGCAGTGTCTTCGCCGCGACATGAACTT
>NZ_JAGIQB010000309.1:0-227 GCF_017815025.1 Cupriavidus phytohabitans | reverse complement strand
GTGAAAGTAGGTCATCGCCAGGCTCTTATTGTGCAAAACCCCTCGACAGCGTTCGCTGCGAGGGGTTTTTGCTTTTTAGCGGTTTCGAGGTTATTTGCTGTCGCTGCTGGTGACATGTTGTCGGCCGTTGAACCGCCTGGTTCCGCCCTGCTGGGCGGGTCACTTTTTGCCCGAGCGGTGTGTGTCAAGGTAGTTGTCGCGTCCGCCGTTATGCTGCTTTCCGGTGC
>NZ_JAGIQB010000308.1:0-228 GCF_017815025.1 Cupriavidus phytohabitans | reverse complement strand
CAGGTTTACAACGCCGAGATCGGCTCCGCCGTGCGCACCGGCTGTCGCCAGTCGATGCCTTCCAGCAGCATTGAGAGTTGCGCCTGGCTCAGGCTGACGACACCCCCATCCGCACGCGGCCAGACGAAGCGGCCGCGCTCAAGCCGTTTCATGTAACTGCTCAATAACCCGGGGCAATCCCTCAGGCGCTGCGTCGCCCCTGACCGGGTTCATCGGGCCAGGATGCAG
>NZ_JAGIQB010000045.1:0-59607 GCF_017815025.1 Cupriavidus phytohabitans | reverse complement strand
TCGGCGATGCCAGCTCGTTCTTCATGTGACTGGCATCTGACTCTCATTCGTGAAATTGGTTTACTCCGCATACTTAAAAGAGGCAACCAATCGCACATGGAGGCAATTGGCGCGAAAGCGCCTGAAGACTGATCAGATACCCCCTGGCAAGCAATTTTGGCCACTGCGTCGCGATGAACGGACTGCGATTGAGCGCTTATGCAGAGATCAAGCGATGATCGAATCTGTCACGCATATTTCTGCACAGGAGGGCGACGACAAGCTGCAAGTCATCGATGCGGCGTACTGGGTGAAGGGTTGTAGCTCGTTGGGTCGGCTGCGCTATGCGGTTCTGCTCGGCGACGGAAACCGATGGAAGTACAGCCTGCTTGACATCAAGGAGGCAGCCCTGCCGGCAGCTCCCTGTGTCTCAAGGGAGAATCTGCCGCGTGACAATGGTGACCGGGTGGTACAAGGTGCGAAGAATCTTTCGCCATTCTTAGGAAACCGCATGGTGGCGGCCAGAATTCTGGGCAAAAGCGTAGTTGTGCGCGAGTTGCTACCACAAGATCTCAAGCTTGAGGTCGAAACGCTTCCGGAGTCAGATGCGACGGAGCTCGCCTATTACCTTGGTAGCGTGGTCGGAAGAGGTCATGCCGGACAACTCTCTCAGAGCGAAGCGCGAACGTGGCGGCGCGAACTCATGCGGCACCACGGCAAAACGATCGAAGCACCGTCCTGGTTATGGACTTGTATCGTCGACCTTATCGGCATTCATGAACGCCAATATCTAGATCATTGCCGGCGTTGGGCACTGGGTGGTTTCGCCCCTGAGAGCCGCTAGGCAGGCGGTGCATTCTACGAAGTTGCTAAAGGTGCGCAGTTTTCTTCTTGGCTGCAGAGCGGATGTATGAGTTTCCGCCGGCAGGTGGAATCGGACCACCGGCCTCGGGGACAGCCGCAATGCGCGCAACCTGGGGTCATCGTACTTTTGATGCGAGTTCTGGCTGCCCGGTCATAGAAGCCATTTGGAATCAAATACTTGTAAGATCGGCCAGTTCGCGGCGCGGGGAGGCCTGGAAAGCCGGATAGCAGCGCAGTTCCGCGGGCGTTAAGCCTTCGGCGGACGTCCAGTCTTCACGGCTTCGATCTTCCTGATTGCCGCCAGCAGTTCCTTCGGTGACCTCTCGGCCAGCAGCAGCAACCCGGCACGCAGAATTTCGCTCTTCTTGATACGGAGGCCGCTGCCCAGGCAGCGCTCTTTCAGTTCAGCGATCTTCTGGTAGTCCGACTTCGGCATCGTGAAGCTGTCGCCAGCGCAAGCGCTTCGCCTGGCTGCCTCCATGTTCGGTATGACAACCCCGCACTATGCCGCAGTAGACCTTGGCTCCAATGCGTTTCGCATGATGATCGGCCAACCCGCGCGCGGTAGCCGTGTCATCAGGGAAGTGGCATTTTTCCGCGAGCCGGTTCGTCTTTCCCACGGTCTGCGCGGCTCGGAGTTGGACGACTCTTCCCTCGAGCGGGGCTGGCGCGCGCTGGAGCGCTTTGGCAAGCGGTTGCGGGGATTCGAGCCCAGCCGCGTACGGGCGGTGGCCACCAATACAGTGCGGGTGGCGAGCAATGCCACTGTGTTCCTCGCCAAAGCCGAGCAACGCCTTGGTTTCCAAATCGATGTGATCTCCGGCCAAGAGGAGGCACGCCTGGTCTATGCTGGCATCGCACATACCATGCCGGACGCAAACACCACACGGCTGGTGGTCGATATCGGCGGCGGCTCGACGGAGCTGGCCATCGGTCGTGGCGAGAAGCTTCTGGCGGTGGACAGCGTGCCGATCGGCAGTGGCACATTCGGCAAGCGATTCTTTCCCGACGGCGTGCTAGACGGGCGCAGCCTGCAGCTGGCTGAGCGGATAGCAGGCGAGGAAATCGAGAAGGTGGCAACCCGGTATCGGGAGCATGCCTGGCAGCTGACCATCGGCTCGTCGGGTACGGCTCGCCTGCTTGCGCGGTTGTTGCAATGTAATGGCCTGACCGCACGAGGGCGCAGCACGATTACCTATGATGGACTGTTACGGCTGTCGCTGCGCCTGCTGGAGGCGGGGCATCTCCGTCGCCTGGAGCTTGCCGGCCTGAAGCGCCATCGCATGGAAGCGCTGCCGGGTGGCCTTGCCGTGATGCTGGCGGTGTTCAAAGTGTTTGGCATCGATGAGATGCTGCCATCCGAGCCCGGCTTGCGTTTCGGCGTATTGCATGGCTTGATGCAGAGCTAGCGTCCTGGCGCGGTCACTGAGAAAGGGGCGCCAGGACGGCGGCAAATGCGCGACCTACCGTTGGTTGTCCAGCGGCGACCCACCGTCGGCAATCATTGCCTTAAGTTTCGCAACCTTCAGTTCGGCACTGGTGAACGCGGTAGCCTGTTGCGCCGCCTTGCCCCCAGCGCGGAAGATGGTCTGTTGCAAGCCGGTCAACGTGTGATGGCGTACCACCACGAAGCCTTGATAGCCTCCACTGGAAAGCTGCTCAACGTAGGCCCGGAAGTCGTAATAGCCGGAGCGGTGGAAACTCTCAAAGGGAGAGATGGGACTGTTATCAGAGGTGGTCAAGCTGGAAACTTCACTGCGATGGCGTCGGAATGGCAAACGGCGGCATTGCGGCGACCAGGTATCGGCGGTAGGCGTGCTCGATGTCGGCATCCGCATCAAAGCGCGCCTCCAGGGGATCGTTTCGGTATTTCGAGCAGTGAAAGCTGCTAATGCCGGCGGTGGACTCCAACGTCACCAATCCTTGGTACCGTCCGGACGGTAGTTCCAGGACCGAGGTTGTAATGGATACCTCTCCACGCTGATACGTCGCCATCTTTGATTCCATTCTGGACACCAAATGTGGACAGCTTATCAGAGGCTTACTGTTTTCAAACATAGATTTCTCTTGCGACCAACGTGGAGCGATCACGAAAAAAATGTCCCCTCCGAAGGGATCCTCACCACGATCGCGTCGGATGGCGACGTCTCGGTCTCGATGCCATTCTCAATGGTAGCGCAGGGGTCATCTGGGGCCCCTCGTTGCTCGAAGCCACGGCCTGAGTCCGTAGCTTGCCCGCTAGAAGGGAAGTCGGGCCCCCTTGAAGCGCTTCCACAGGCCACGCAGTTGCTCCTTGTCCGCGTCCACCTTGCCTGCAAGGTAGCCGCGCGCATAGCCGGTGCCAGATGCCAGCTGCGGGTCCTTGACTGTGAGGCTGCGCAACAGGTCATCCGCAACCGCCATGTCGTTGCGCCAACCCAGGTCATCCTGCAGACGCGACAGCTGGCGACGGAAGCGCTGCAACTTCTTCGCCGGGAACAAGGACTCGAAAAATTCCGTCGCGTAGCGGAGCTTCTTGGCGGCAATGCGTGCGCGGTGGCGCCGATGTACGTCGAGCCTTGCCATGCGCCGGCCGCGTTTCAACAACTTGCGATGGCGCTGGCGCAAGGTGTCCAGCGCAAACTTCGTGGCCGGCTCAGCCAGCTCACTGCGTTGCGCATGACGCCAGTCGCCGCTACCCGCCCAATGGTTTAGTGCAAGGATCAGCCGGGTGTAGCGCTCGGAGTCGACCGCTTGCCCAGCGCGTTGTCGCGCTTCGGCGGCGACCTCATTTGCCGCAGCCAGGATCTCATCGGCGCCCACGTCACTCCGCGCCCCGTCGACGGACTCGCGTAATGTTGAGTGGGCGAGGACCTCCCAGTCCCGTGCAGGGCCCAGCTCGCCGGCAATCCACTTGACTTCTTCCTGAAGTTCGGGCGGGCAGGCAATCAGCGACTGGAAGATGCCCAGCGCGGAGCGCAGGCGGCGTAGTCCGACCCGCATCTGATGCACGGTCTCCGGGTTGTCGCTGTTCACGACGCCGTGTTCGTTGGCCGAAATCTGCGCGAGGCAGTTTTGCACAATGCTTTGGAACACGGCTTCGGTCGAAGCCTCGTCGGAAAGCCTGAGGGGGGCCGCGCGAACCGCTTCCGAAGGCTCGCAAACGACAAGCGCGTAGCCGCGGTCGCCCTTGCTCGCTCGGCTCACGCGCATGGGAATCGAATCGAGCAGCTCCAGTGCGAACCCGAAGAGTTCAATCGACGCTCCGGCCTGGATCTCCAGCTCGAGTTCGCGGATGGGCACCGTGGCCTTTCCTGCGCGGATGACGCCGCGATCCAGGGCCACCTGCACCTCCGCGCCTTGCGGCAAGCGCAGCAGCGCAACGGTCCGCTGCACCTCGGAGACGAAGAGCGGCTCCAGGCGCTCCGCCAGGTCACTTTCACGAAGCAGGTCTCCCAACGCCGTGTCCTTGGGGAGTTTCTCCTGCAGTGCAGTCAAGTCGGGCGCGGGCCCGGCAATTGCAGATTCGAATTCCTCGCGCTCGTATAGGCCACCCTGCCGCCTGCCGTGGGTTTTCAATGTCTGCACATAGTGGCTTCCCGCCTGGCGCACGCGCAGGGAAGCACGGTGTTGACGCAAGGACAGGTCAGCCGTATCAAAATACGTACTGACGAGCTGCTCGTCGTGAGGCGGCTCCACGCACCGGGACGAAAGCAGGGGCAGCGCGATCAGTCGGTCAACCTCGTCTTGCAGAAGTTCGAGCTTCAGTTCGCGTTCCATCTATTCCAGCTTGGCGGAACTCTCGAATTCCGCAAACACGCGGGCCTGTACCGCGTCCATGACCGCCAGGACCCGGGCATCGACTGGCCCGCCGGCCGTGACACCCGTGGCATTCTTGGGTTTCGACCCGAGTGGATAGAAAACAAAAACCGTATCGAACTGGCCTGCCGCCTCCTTCTTGAGGTTCCGGTTGAGCGCTTTCAGATATCGCTTCTTTGTAGTCTTCGACATGGGCGTCATCGCTTACTGTTGTTGTCAAGGGTTGGCGGTTGCCGGCCATCTCCAAACCAGTCCGCTTAGAACCGTTGGTACCACTGCGCCCCGCCGAGGTCAATTATCCACCCACTGTGATGACCTGCGGCAGCGCTGTTTTGGGAGGGCTCGTTGGGCCGGCCGCTTATCGCTCGGAACGGATAACTACTTTAGTCGACTTCAAGAGCAAAAGTGGAAGTGTCTTGCATAACTTGGCGCGGGCCTGCCTTTTTCCGTTGGTGCTGTCGTCAATGCGAGTCAGTCCTCAGGCGAACGTTCATTACAGGAGGCTGCGCAGTAGTCCCTGGTGTGAATGCCTCATGGCCGCGGGCCGTTGCTGTGGCGCAGGACGCTGCACGGCCCCGTCTGGGGTCACCAGTGAGACAGTGTGAGCACCAGCTGCGACCTGCCATGAAACGCTGACGCAGGATGTGGCGCAGGTATTCAGCCAGCTGACGGGCCTCGGTCAGACCGAGGGCATGACTCATCTCTGGCAATCGCCGTTCACTGTGAAACAGGCGTCGTTGTCAGCAATTCGCCCCGAAGCCGAGCACGCCCGGGCGGGCCGCAAGGGGGAGATCATCGCCAAGATGAATGCCTTGCTGTCGCCCGCATCTTCTATCTCCACGATGGCGGGGAAGAGGGGCTGATGCTGTCCAGCGGTGAATGGATGGAGCGCAGCTTGAGCGTCGCTCGCAGCAGGAAGGCGACTCGGCGCAAGATTCTCTGCTGTCGTCTTTGGCCTGAGTTGTCTTGGTTTCTTCCGCTGGTTATCTGGCCCGAAGCGTCACCATGTCAGAAATATGACGGTCATAATCGGGGCGCGTCTGGCGAGTCCAGCCACTGTGGACGGATGAAGCATTTCTTCACTTCTTCACCCGAACGCCCGCACGCCGGTCATCCACCCATGAAGCACGAATCCGAACAGCGCCCAGGCCGCGAGCCCGATGACCCCTGCCATGGCATCGCGCGCCAGGTTCCCGGTCGGGTAGCTAGCGCCTGCTTCCCTGTCCCGCCGGCGCGCTGACACGAAGTCCGCGACCGCCCATGCCAGGAACGCGCCAAACAGCACCACTGCGGCGAGTGTTCCGTTGGCAAGCAGGTGCGCCAGGGCCCAGGCCTGCACGCCTGCCAGCATCGGATGACCGAACGCTGCCTTGATGCGGTTACCAGGCACATATGCCGCCGCAATCAGCACGAAGGCCGGGATCGTGACGAATGCAGCAACGTGCCGCCCCCACACCGGCGGCGCCCAGACTACCACGTGATGCGCGCTGGCCAGGCCGTAGCCCCAGACAACCAGCGCCAGGCCGGCAATCGAAACCAGGGTGTACAAGCCTTTCCAGCCACGTAGGCCGAGCCTGGCAATCTGCGCGGTACGCCATGGGTCGGCAACCATGCGCACGGAGTGCACACCCAGGAAAATGAACAATCCCAATACCAATACCGTCATGCTGCGACCCGATTCGAACGCCACAGGGGAATCGCCATCCGGTGGGCGAGTCGACAATGCCGAAGCGCCGCAAGCGTTGGGCGGATAGCGCCAAGACTGCTCATTGTTTGTTTGCCTCCTGCCCGATGTGCCGGACATCGGTGCCCTTGACGATGTAGATCGTGAATTCGGCGATGTTCGTGGCGTGGTCGCCGATGCGTTCGATCGCTTTGGCGATGAAGAGATAGTCGAGGGACACGGAGATCAGCTTTGGGTTCTCCATCATGTAGCTCATGAGCTTGCGCACGAAGCCGCGAAATTCTTCATCGAGGCCGCGATCCTCTTGCTCGATCGTTGCTGCGGCTGTTGCGTCGAGCCTGGCAAAGGCATCCAGGGCCTTGCTGAGCATTCCGACAGCGAGTGCAGCGCAGACGCGGAGCTCGGAAAAATCGATGGTCGAGCGCGGCACTTCGTTGAGGATGCGCTTCGAGCGCTTCGCAATGTGGTAAGCCTCGTCTCCCACGCGCTCCAGGTTCGTAATGGTCTTCGAGATTGCCATCAGCAGTCTCAGGTCGCGAGCCGTAGGCTGCCGCCGGGCGATGATGTCACTGCAATGCGCGTCAATTTCGACTTCCTCCCGGTTGACACGCGCCTCCGTCGCGATGACGTTCTGCGCAAGGCTCACATCGAAGGTCTCCAACGCACGGATTGCCGACTGAACTTGTGCCTCTACCAGCCCCCCCATCTGCATGACTTCCGTGAAAATATCGGTGAGGTCGGCATCGAACTGGCTGGACAAGTGCTTCTCGGTCATGGGGTTCCCCATTCAGCCGAAACGACCGGTGATGTAGTCTTCCGTTGCCTGCTGAGTCGGCTTGAGGAAGATCTGTTTGGTCTGGCCATGTTCAATCAGCTCGCCGAGGTACATATAGGCGGTGTAGTCGGAAACCCGCGCCGCTTGCTGCATGTTATGGGTCACGATAAGAATGGTGACGCGTGCCCGCAGCTGGCCGATGAGTTCTTCGATACTGCCCGTGGCAATGGGGTCCAGTGCCGAGGTGGGCTCATCGAACAGCAAGATCTCAGGATCGGTGGCCAGGCATCGTGCGATGCAAAGGCGTTGCTGCTGTCCGCCGGACAAGGTCATAGCCTGTGCCTGCAGACGGTCTTTGACCTCGTCCCAGAGTGCAGCATCCCGCAGGGCCCCCTCGACACGTTCATCGAGCATGGAGCGATTCTTCGCCCCCCGCAGGCGCAGCCCATAGGCGACATTTTCGTAGATCGTCTTGGGGAAGGGATTTGGCTTCTGGAAGACCATGCCGATGCGCATGCGCACTTCGATGGGGTCGACCCGGGGATCGAGGATGTTGGTGTTGTCGGGATAGAGCCGGATGTCCCCTTCGTACCGGTTGCCCGGGTAGAGGTCATGCATGCGGTTAAAGGAACGCAACAACGTCGATTTGCCGCAGCCGGAGGGGCCAATCAGGGCAGTGACACGCTTCTCGTGGATGGGCAGGTTGACATTCTTGAGCGCCTGGAAGGTTCCATAGTAGAAGCTGAAATTGATTGCAGCCGCCTTCACGGGAGTCGGCTCCAGGGCATGCACCTTCAGTTCTTGCGCGATGGCATTGCGTGCCGAAGCGGCATAAGGGGTCTGGTCTGACACGGACATTGTGTTGCCTACCACTTGATGTCCCTCCTCAGGCGATAGCGAATCCAGATGGCAAGTCCGTTCATCGAAAGTGTCATCAGGACCAGGATAAACCCGGCTGCAGCGGCGTTCTGCTGGAAAGCTTCCTCGGGGCGGGATGTCCAGTTGAACATCTGGATCGGCATCACGGTGAATCCTGACCAGAGCCAATCAAAATTGATCCAGGGGAATCCCGGCTCGAACGGCGACGGGGGCAGGAATGCGATAAAGGTGAGTGCGCCGATGGTAATGATGGGGGCAGTCTCTCCGATGGCGCGCGACATGCCAATGATGACGCCGGTCATGATGCCGGGCATGGAGTATGGAATGATGTGGTCGCGGGTTACCTGCCACCGGGTGGCACCCAGCCCGTACGCGCCTTCACGAATATGCTGCGGGATGGCGCGAATCGCCTCGCGCGTGGCCACAATAACGACCGGAAGGATGAGCAGTGCGAGCGTCAGGCCGGCGGAGAGGATGCTCTGGCCCAAGCCAAAGGCATAGACGAAGATCCCCAGTGCGAGCAGGCCATAGACGATGGAGGGCACGCCAGCCAGGTTAGTGACGTTGATCTCGATCACGTCGGTGATCAGGTTCCTGGGTGCGTATTCCTCCAGGTAAGTGCCGGCGGCAATCCCCAACGGAACGGCGGCAATAGCCGTCACCAGCATCACAAGCAAGGAGCCGACCCAGGCGGAAAGTATGCCGGCCTGCGAAGCCCGCCTCGACGGGAAGTTGGCAAAGAACTCCGGTGTGAGACGTTCCCAGCCCGTAAAGGCCATCTGGACGAAGAGCGCAACGAAAGTCAGGATGCCGACAAGCAGGGCGATAAAGCCGGCAATGGCGAAGAAGAGGTCCCAGCGCTTATTGGACTTGATGATGACGCGCATCGCCTCGAGTGGCGGCTCGTGCATGGACGTACCTTTCAATATGCCTCGCGATAGCGGCGGCGAATAATGTGTCCGAGAATGTTAAAGAGCAGCGTCATCAGCATCAGCGTCAACCCTGCTGCAAAGATAGATTGGTAGCCAATGGATCCGTGCGGGAGGTCGCCCAGCGCCACCTGCACGATGTAAGCGGAAATGGTCTGGGCGGGTTCCACGGGATTCATCGTGAAGTTTGGCTGCATGCCGGCGGCCACCGCAACGATCATGGTTTCCCCCACGGCACGGGAGATCCCCAGGATGTAGGCGGACAGGATTCCGGACAACGCTGCCGGCACGACGACCCGCACCGACGTCTGGAAGCGTGTGCCGCCCATGGCATAGGATCCTTCGCGCATGTTCATCGGCACCGCCCGCATTGCATCTTCGGCCAGCGAACTGACGTAGGGGATGATGGCGATGCCCATCACGAGCCCGGCGGAAAGCATATTGAATCCAGGCAGCGAAGGGATCAGCGCCTGCAGCATCGGCGTGACGACCGTGAGGGCAAAGTAGCCGTAAACGATGGTAGGAATGCCGCCAAGCAATTCAAGGAACGGCTTGATGACTTCCCGGAGCGAGGGATTGGCGAACTCCGAGAGGTAGATGGCAATCACGGTGCCGAGTGGGATGGCGACCGCCAGCGCGACCAGTGAAGTTGTCAATGTGCCCAGAAGTAGCGGCAGGATGCCGTAGCGGGGTTCCGCGAACAGCGGAGTCCACAGCGTATCGGTGAAGAATTGCCGGACGGGAATGTTGCCGAAGAAGTGCGCCGACTCGCTGACCAGGACCCACACGATGCCCAGGGTCGCAATAACGGAAACCGAGGCAGCAAGAAAGAGAATGCCCTCGATCACGCGTTCCTTCGTATTCCGGAAGGGCTTCCTGGCGAGCCGCTCGCTGACCACGTGCGGGGCGATAGCCGTGGGAGCGGTTGTGGTAGTGGATTCTGGCATGGCAGCCTTCACTAGAGCGTTCTGGCCTGGCGCGGACGGCGGCCCGTGCCAGACATCAGCTACAGCTTTGCTTCGCGAGCCAGCAGGGAATCGATGGTGACCGCCACGTCGGGTTCACCGCCAAACACGGTGCCAAGCTTCTTCTTCGCCAGGTGCTCCGCTGCAATCGTATAGGCCTTGGCGGGGAGGGGAACATACTTCACCTCGGAAGCCAGACGCGCCCCGTGCTGGAGGTAGTAGGCCACGAAGTCCTTGACCTCGGGCTTCTCGAGCGACTTCTCATTGACGTAGATGAAGATCGGTCGCGAAAGCGGATTGTATGAACCATCCAGGACGGCGCTGGCGCTCGGAGCCATGGCCTTGCCGCTCTTGTTGACGATGGGAACGGCCCTCAGTTTGCCCTTGTTCTCCTCATAATAGGCGTAGCCAAAATACCCGAGGCCGTTCACATCGCGCGAGACCCCCTGCACCAGGACATTGTCGTCTTCGGAGGCGGTGTAGTCGCCGCGCGAAGACTTGGCCTTGCCGACAATGGCTTCCGTGAAATAGTCAAAGGTACCCGAATCCGAGCCTGCCCCGAACAGCTTCATGGGTGCGTCCGGGAATGAAGGGTCTACTTGCTTCCAGGTCGTGATCTTGCCTTGTGCCGCCGGCTCCCACATCTTCTTGAGCTGCTCGACAGTCAGTTGCTTGACGAAGGTGTTCTTCGGGTTGACGACGACAGTCAGGGCGTCGAATGCGATAGGAAGTTCGTAGTATTTGACGCCCGTCTGCGCGCAGGCTTCCATTTCCTGCTTCAGGATAGGGCGTGAGGCGTTTGAGATATCGGTCTCGCCGCGGCAGAATTTCTTGAAGCCGCCGCCAGTGCCGGAGATACCCACTGTGACTTTGGTCGCCCCTTTTTTGGCCTTTTGGAAATCTTCCGCTACGGCCTCGGTGACCGGATAGACGGTACTGGAGCCGTCGATCTTGACAATGGCCTGGCCGTGCGCGGCCTGAGTGCCGATCGCCAACGCAGCTATCGCCAGTGCAGCTGGAGGAGCGAAGCGCATCTTGAACCCCCTCGTGTCGGTGGGTGGACAAAGCCAGAATAGAAATTGCAATTCTGCAAATCAGTTCTATGAAGGCATTGCGACAAAACGATGACAGTGAATTGACCGTGCACGACAAGTGCGTGAAACGGCCCTCGCTGCCTTGCGCGGATGACGTGAGCGCCTCAACAGCTTGAGCAAAAGTGAAACCCCGTTGCGGCGCTTGCGGCACTTGCGGCGCTTACAGCAATCGAGCGCGATGCATGCGCAAGCGAGTCTTGGCGCACACGTGGCAATGGCTGCCGCAGGTCAGGGGCTGAATCTGCCGTCGATCCGTTCCTGCCATGGAGCCCGCACCCGCGCCCCCGGGCAAGCGGGGCAGGCTCATGCGCCGCCGTCGACATTGATGATGTCGTGAGGCAAGCCCAGTTCCGCCGCCACGCCAGCGGCACCGCGGCAAAGGCTTCATTGATCTCAATGCGTTCGATATCGCCCAGCGCCCAGCCGGCGCGCTGCAGCGCCTGCCGCACCGCCGGGACGGGGCCAGGCCGAACATGCCCGACTCCACGGCACCGACCCCGTAGGCCACCAGCCGGCCCAGCGGCTCGAGGCCGGGCTTCGGCAAGCGAACGTTCCGCCACGATCATGGCCGCGGCGCCGCTATTGAGGCCGGGCGCATTGCCGGCGGTGATGGTGCCGTCCGGACGAAACGCCGGTTTCAGCCGGCCGAGCGCCCCCAGCGTGGTATCGGGGCCGGTTGGCTTCGTCGACCTCGAACAGGGTTGTGCCACCCTTCCCCTTGACCGCCACGCCGGCGATCTGGCCGGCAAACCGGCCGTTCGCGTTTGCCTGCGCAAGATTGCGCTGCGAACGCGGGATATCGGCAGGCCGTAACGGTGTTCCGGCCTGACCAGCGTGAAGGCCACGGCCGCGCCATGGCGGTCGCGGCCGCCCGCGTCATGTAGTCCTTGCGGGAGTGCCCGCGCCACCGTCGTCCATATCCGCGCGATGCTGCGTGACTGCAGGCTTGCCCGGATCCCTCTCGTTCGCATCGGCGGGCACCCTGATCCGGTACCAGATGGCATACATCGCTGGCAGGAACACCAGGGTCAGCACCGTGCCGGCAAGGGTGCCGCCGATCAGCGTGTAAGCCAGCGTTCCCCAGAACACCGATTGCGTCAGCGGAATGAAGGCCAGCACTGCCGCCAGCGCGGTCAGGAGTACCGGACGGGTACGTTGCACCGTCGCTTCGACGACCGCGTCGAACGGTACCATGCCCGCGCGCTTGTTCTCATGGATCTGCCCGATCAGGATCAATGTGTTGCGCATCAGGATGCCGGACAGCGCGATCAGTCCGACCAGGGCGTTGATCCCGAACGGCTGCCGGAACAGCAGCAAGGTCGGCACCACCCCGATCAGCCCCAGCGGGCTGGTGGCAAGCACCATGACCATGGCCGAGATCGAACGCACCTGCAGGATGATGATCAGCAAGGTCAGGGCCAGCATGATCGGGAACAGCGGCAGCAACGCCTTGGTGGCCTTGTCGGATTCCTCGATGGCGCCTGCCTGCTCGATCCGGTAGCCCGCCGGCAGCCTGGCCAGGATCGGCTGCAGCTGCTGCTGGATCGCCGCGGACACATCGGGGGGCTGCAGTCCCTCGGCGATATCGCCGCGTACCGTGATCGTCGGCGTACGGTCGCGGCGGCGCAGGATCGGATCTTCCATGCGCACATCGACGGTGCCTACCTGGGACAGCGGAATGCGCTGTCCTGCCGCCCCGGTCAAGGTGAAGCCGGAGATCTTCGCCGGGTCCAGGCGGATGTCTCCCGCGGCGCGCGCCAGCACCTGTACCGAGCGGATATCCTCGCGCACTTCGGTGACCGGCAGGCCGTTGAGCAGCAGTTGCAGTTGCTGCGCCACGCCGCTGGAAGTCAGCCCTACGGCCTGCAGGCGATCCTGCTGCAGTGTGAAGTGCAAGGCGGGCGCACGCGATCCCCAGTCGGTATTGACGGTCCGCATCAGCGGGCTGCTCTCCATCACGCGGCGAACGTCCGCCGCAATGGCGCGCAGTTTGTCCGGATCCGGCCCCGCGACGCGGAATGCCACCGGGAAGGGCGAGTAAGGGCCGAATACCAGCTGGCTGACGCGCACGCGGGCCTCCTGCGCCAGCCCATCGGCAATGGCCTGGCGCAGGCGGACCTTCAGCGCTTCGCGTTCGGCCTGGCTGTCGGTCCGCACCACGAGCTTCGCAAAGGAGGGATCCGGCAGTTCCGGCGACATGGCGAGATAGAAGCGGGGCGCGCCCTGGCCGATGTAGGCCGTCACGATCTTCGCCTCCGGCTGGCGGGCGAGCCAGGCTTCGACCTTGGCCGTGGCCGCGCTGGTCCGGCCAATCGCCGTGCCATAGGGCATCTGGACTTCGACCAGCACCTCGGGGCGATCGGAAGTCGGGAAGAACTGTTTCTTCACGATGTCCATGCCCAGCACCGACACCACGAAGCTGCCCACCACGACCGCGGCCACGATCCACTTGCGCCCGATGACGCGCCCCAGCAGGCGACGGAAGCGGTTGTAGTTCGGCGTGCCATAGATGGCATCGTGGCCGCCTGCGGCCTTGCCGATCTCGGGCAGCAGCTTGACGCCCAGGTAGGGCGTAAAGGCGACGGCGACGATCCAGGACACGACCAGGGCAATGCCCACGATCCAGAACATGTTGCTGGTGTATTCGCCGGCCGTTGAGCGCGCAAAGCCGTTGGGCATGAACCCCACCGCAGTGACCAGCGTGCCGGACAGCATCGGCGCGGCGGTGTGGCTCCAGGCATAGGCGGAGGCGGCGATGCGGCTGTAGCCTTCCTCCATCTTCACCACCATCATCTCGATCGCGATGATGGCGTCGTCCACCAGCAGGCCCAGCGCCAGGATCAGCGCGCCCAGGGTAATGCGGTCGAAATTCTTCCCTGTCGCCGCCATGACCACGAACACCGCGGCCAGCGTCAGCGGCACGGCGGCCGCCACGACGATGCCGACGCGCCAGCCCATGCTCACGAAGCACACCGCCAGCACCACCATCAGGGCGACGAAGAACTTGACCATGAACTCGTCGACCGATGCGCTGATGTTGACGGACTGGTCGGTCACCTTGGCCAGGCTCATGCCCAGCGGCAACGCTTCATTGATCGCCGACACTTCCGCATCCAGCGCCTTGCCGAGGTCCAGGCCGTTCCAGCCGTCGCGCATCACGACGCCCAGCAGCAGCGCGGGTTCGCCGTTGTTGCGGACGAGGAAGGTCGCCGGATCCTCGTAGCCGCGTTCCACCTTGGCGACATCCGAAAGCTTGAGGGTGCGGCCCTGCGCCACCACCGGCGTGTCGCGGATCTTCTGCAGCTTGTCGAAGGCGCCGTCGAGGCGAATGAAGACCTGCGGACCCGCGGTGTCGATCGACCCGGCGGGCGTGAGGGCGTTCTGGCTGTTCAGGGCCGCGAAGATGTCCTGCGGCGAGATGCCCAGCGTGGCCAGGCGATCATGGGAAAAGCTGACGAAGATGCGCTCGGACTGTTCCCCGATGATGTTCACCTTCTTCACGCCCGCGACGTGCAGCAGGCGCTGGCGCAATCCTTCGGCGTCGCGGACCAGCGCCCGCTGCGGCTCGCCCTTCGCCTTCAATGCGAACAGCGCGAAGGTCACGTCCGAATACTCGTCGTTGACGAGCGGGCCGATCACGCCGGCAGGCAGCGCCGCGGACTCATCCCGGATCTTCTTGCGCGCCTGGTAGAACTCTTCCTGGACCTCCGCTGGCGGGGTGCTGTCGAGCAGGGTGACGGTGGTGAACGCCAGGCCGGGGCGGGTGTAGGTCTCCGTGCGGTCGTACCAGCGCAGTTCCTGCATGCGCTTTTCCAGCCGTTCCGCCACCTGGTCCTGCATCTCCTGCGCCGTCGCGCCCGGCCAGGCCGTGATGACGGTCATGGTCTTCACCGTGAACGCGGGATCTTCCGCGCGACCCAGCTGGAAGAAGGCGATGACGCCTGCCACCGACACCAGGAGGATCAGGAACAGCGTGACGGATCGCTCGCGCACCGCGAGCGCAGAAAGGTTGAAACCACTCATTGCTGCGCTCCCTGGCCGGAAGCCTGCGCGGCTCCGCTCCCGATTGCCGCGATCCGCACCTGCTCGCCCTCGCGCAGCAGGTGGGCGCCCAGCGCGATGATCCGGTCGCCGGCGCGGAGGTCACCGGCGACACGCGCGGCATCGTCGTCCAGGCTGCGCACCTTGACCGGGCGCCAGCTGACGCGATTGGACTTTCCGTTGAGCACCCATACGCCCGGGCCTTTGCCCGGATCGAAGAGCGCGCCGATCGGTACCTGAAGGTCGGCTTGCGTCGAAGCGCGGCGGACTTCCGGAATCCGGAGGACAACGGTGGCGCCGAGCGGGGCCTCGGCCAGCGCGCCTTCGAGCACGTACCTCGCTTCGTAGGTGCGGGTCTGCCGGTCCGCCGCGTTGGAAAGCTGCCTGAGTTTTGCCGATACCGTCAGCGTGTCGTTGCCGTAAAGGGTCGCCTCGCCGACCGAGCCCACCGGCGGCAGAAGGGTTTCAGGGAGGTGGACCACGGCTTCGCGCCGCCCCGCATGCGCCACGCGCACCACCACCTGGCCGGCATTGACGACCTGCCCGGCATCGGCCAGCGTTTCCACGACAACGCCGTCGGCGTCAGCGACCAGGACTGCGTAGCCGGTGGCATTCCTTGCCACGTCCGCCTGGGCTTCCGCTGCCTTGAGCTGTGCCCTGGCCGATTCCGCCGCGGCCCTGATCTGGTCGTAGGCCGAGGCCGACACCGCGCCGGTCCCGACCAGGTCGCGATAGCGGGCTTCGTCATCCGCCGTTTGCCTGGCCCGGGCCCGCGCGGCAACGACCGTCTCCTGCTGCGCGTGCTCCGCCAGCTTCAGGTCGTTGGGGTCGATACGCATCAGCGGCTGGCCGCGCTTGACCGCCTGGCCCGTATCGACAAGCCGCTCCAGGACTTTGCCCGGGACACGAAAGCCCAGGTCGCCCTGGACCCGGGCGGCAACGGTTCCGGTGAAAGAGCGTGTGGCGGCGGCCGGGTCCTGGACGATTCCGACCCGGACCAGCGGGGGCTGGATGCGTGGATCGGCCGCCGGCGGCTCGCCGCAAGCGGCTAGTGCAAGTGGCAACACGCACGCGGCGGCGGATAAAGCGATTCGGCGCTGAAGCATAAGGTCCTCTCTACGCGAGATTGAACCTGAATTATTGGTCGTGTGACCATTTTAGTCAATGGTCACAAGCGAGCGCAGCAGCGCGGCGGCGCATACGCCGCCTGCAACGAAGCGCAGGTGCCTGTTACGGGGCCAGGCTGCGCAGTATCAGGCTGGAAAGCTGCGCGTGAGCCTCCGCGGCAACGTCGAGGTTGTGCTGCAGCAGCAATGGATCGATGTAGGGACGCATGACGAGGTAGATCCCGTTGGCGGTTTCGTCCAGCGGTGTCTTGCGCTCGAATTCACCCGATTTCCGGCCCTCCAGGATGGTCCTCATCACGAGATTCCGGATGTGGTCCTCATAGGCGAGAACCGGCTGCCACCGCTCCTGCGCGGCCGCCGCGGCAATCGCATAGAGCTTGCGGTCCTGGAAAAACAGGCGCACGCCGGCGTCGACCAGCGTCTTGAACAGCCGCCGCAAGCGTTCGGAAGCCGTCGGGACGACGGCAAGGGCATCGTCGACCTCATTGGTGATCGCGCCCAGGCAGTTTGCGCAGATCACTTCACCGATCGCCTGCTTGGAATCGAAGAACTTGTAGATGTACGCCTTGGAGAAGCCGATCGCCTTGGCGAGGTCGGAAACCGTGGTCTTCTCGTAGCCGTAGAGGCTGAAGTGCTCGGTGGCCGCCTCGACGATCTGGGAGCGGACATTGTGGTCTGCGGGGCCCCGGGATGGCGGGGCAGAGGGTGTGGTTTCGGTCATTCGGCCAGCTTACCGTGGTAGATGGTCATTGACAACCAGTGACCAATTTATACTATAGTCACTACTCCGATCGCTTAAGTCACCGCACACTCCAATGCTTTTCCCTCGCTATCTGACCCTGCTGCTGAGTGCCTGCGCCATGGCGGGCTGCGCCGTCGGCCCTGATTACAGAAAACCGGACGTTCCGGTTTCGGAACGCTACCTGGGCCAGTCCGGCATTGAACAACGGTACGCGCCGCCGCCGGCCGAGTTGGCAACCTGGTGGGAAGGTTTCGGCGATCCCATGCTGACCCGCCTGGTGTCGCTGGCGCTGGAACAGAACCTGGACCTGGCGCAGGCGTCGGCGCGCGTCACCCAGGCACGCGCGGGGCTTGGCGCGGCCAACGCGGCCTTGCTGCCTTCGGGCAGCGCCAGCGCGCAGGCGGGCAGGAGCTACCAGTCGATCGAGACGCCGCTTGGCAGGCTGCAGAATGCCACGCCGGGCTTTGACAGATATGGCAATACCTACGAGGCTAACCTCGGCGCCGGCTGGGAGCTGGACGTCTTCGGCGGACTGCGCCGCGGGCGGGAAGCCGCGCTGGCGGAATACCAGGCCTCGGCAGCGGGCGCGGCCGCGACGCGTCTCGCCGTGGCCGCGCAAACGGCCGACCTGTACATCACCGTGCGTGGATTGCAGACCCGTCTGGGCATCGCCAGGCGGCAAATGGAGACGCAGCAGAAATTGCTCTCCACGGTTGGCCTGCTGTTCGGCAAGGGCCTTGCCGCCGAGCTGGAGGTCCGTCAGGCCGAGGGCGCGCTGGCCCAGGTCAGCGCCACCATCCCGGTGCTGGAGACAGGGCTCGATGCAGCGTTGAACGCGCTCGACGTGATGCTTGGTGTTCCGCCGGGCACGTATCGCGCCGAACTGGGCGGTCCAGGAACGATACCTGCGGCACCGCAGCTGGCCGGTACGGGTTCGCCGGCGGACCTGCTGCGACGCAGGCCGGACCTCATCGTCGCGGAGCGCCGGCTGGCGGCAGCCAACGCACGCATCGGTGTCGCCATTGCCGAGTACTACCCCAAGTTCTCGATCAGCGCCCTGTTGGGCAGCGCCACGACCGTGGCCGGCGGCAACCTGTTTTCCGCCGGGGCGAGCCAGGCGGCGGGCGTGCTGGGCCTGCGCTGGCGCCTGTTCGATTTCGGCCGCATCAATGCCCAGATCGACCTGGCCCGCGGCCAGGAGGCGGAAGCCCTGGCGGCATACCGGCAGGCCGTGCTGCGCGCGACCGAAGATGTCGAAAATGCCTTTTCCGCGCTGATCAAGCGTGAAGAGCAGGCCGGTACGCTGGCACAGGGTGAAGCCTCGCTGACGCAGGCGCGTAACGCCTCGCTCGCGGCCTACCAGAAAGGTGTGGTCCGCCTGATCGAGGTGCTGCTTGCCGACGAGAGCCTGCTGCGCACGTCCGATGCCAGAGCGCAGGCCCAGACGGAATCCGCCCGCGCCGCCGTGGCCGCGTTTAAGGCGCTGGGCAGCGGCTGGCAGCCGGCAACGGCCCTATAAGGCAATAATGCGGCTTGCTTTCCGGCAATCCGGCTGCTGGACTCAAAAATCGCACAGTTGAACGTACGGAGCTTTGGGGATTTACAGAGCTCGTGGCTATGACGGCCGATATATCGAGACCCGTGCGGCCAACGGTCCCTAGTCAATCATCCCTTGAACGTCAAAAACATGATAGCCCCAGGGGGGCATGTCGAGGAACAGACCACGGGCGTGCAGGTCATCGCCTGGTCGGTCGTAGACAGCAGGACCGAGCCGGTCCTGGAGTCGTATGGTCCGCCCTGCCAATTCCGTGAAGGGAATTCGCATGAAACATTGGCTTTGCTGGGGTGAGTAGTTTACGGCCACGAAGATCCACTCATGAGAAGCACGTACCCAGGCGAACGCAATGAAGTTGTCGGACGTTTTGTTGTCGACCCAGGCGGGAATGCATTCCAGCAAGGACCAGTTCCCGTCGCGAAGGAGCGGTTGGCGCAATACAGCAAGCAGCCGGGTATAGAACTGCGCGAGCGTTCCGTCCACCGCTTCATCCGGGGCGCGGACCAGGTGCGGCGAGATACGTGCTCGCCGGCCCTCGAACTGTCCTTGGTGGAAAAACCGCAAGCCCGGCGTGAGGAAGGTCAGCACGGCGGCAGCTTCATGAACTTCGGATGCAAAGGTTGATGCCGCGCGCGGTTCATCGTGATTCTCCAGGAAGCGCACCAACTTGTCCTGATAGGCGAGCTCAGCGTGCAGGTGCTCTCGCACGGGGCGGGCGTGCTGCTCGTGCAAGCGGTCGTACAAGCGCTTGTCATACGTGTAGTCGAAGCCCTGTTGCTGCAGCGTCCATTCCAGATCCCAATACACTTCAGCCATGAACAGGAAGCCGGGATGCTGGCGCCGCACCGCCTCCGTCGCCTTTGGCCAGAACGGGTCGGGCCGGATGCCCCAGGTGCGCTCAAATACCTCTGGCAAGATAAGCATGGCCATGTCGCAGCGCACACCGTCGCACTGGTCGGCAATGCGCTCCAGTTCGCCAATCATCGCTTGCTGCAATTGCGGATTACCGTAGTTGAGCTGCAGCGTGTCGGGCCAGCCGTCGAAGTATGGGTCTCTGCCGTAGGCGAGCAACATCGGTCCGCTCCTCGTTTCCACGCGGCAATAATTGCGTGGCGAACGCACCAGAGCCTCCTCGCTGCAATGGACGAAGTAGTCGGGGTGCTCGTCCACCCATGTGTGATCCGGGGCCATGTGGTTCGGCACAAAATCGAGCATCAGGCGCAGCCCGCGCTTTCTCGCGCGTGCGCGCAGGCGCGCTAACGCTTCGTCGCCACCGAGGTCGCGGTGCACGGTGTAACGTTTGATCGCAAAGCCGGAACCAGCGATATCTGCCTCGCGCAGATCGGGCAGCGTTTGCTCGAACTCCCGACCCCACGCCGCATTGCTGCGCGAGATGCGCTGCGCGGCAGGCCCCGTCTGCCAAACGCTTAGCAGCCAGAGCCAGTCGAAACCCAGCTCTGCCAGATGGTCCAGTTCGGTGTCGGGGATATCATCCAGCGTGGCCGCATGGCCGAGCGATTGCGACAGCTCGGTCATACGGACTCGGGTGTTGAGCTGGTATAACGCCGGGTAGCGAGGTGTCAGCACAGCTGTCAACCAGTCCAGGTGGCCTTCTCGGGAGAGACCGGGTTGCCCGGAGTCGCAGACTCCGGGCCGTCGTGTGTGCCTCTAAGCGCGCGCAAGGCAGCGACCTGCGCGCCCGGCGTGAGCAACATGTCCTTCGACAGTATGGAATTCCCTTGGATGATGCGCGCGACGCAGCCCGTCCAGCCGGTCTGGTGGCTCGCGCCGAGTCCCACGCCGGTGTCCCCGTGGAAATATTCGTAGAACAGCAGCAGATCGCGCCAGTGGGGGTCGTCGCGGAACTTGTTTGCTGCGCCGTATACGGGCCTGCGGCCGTCTTCGTTGCGCAGGAAGATCCGACTTAAGCGCTCGCCTAATTCATGCGCTACTTCGAGCAATGTCATCATCCGCCCGGTCCCTGTTGGGCACTCAACTTTAAAGTTCTCGCCGAAGTAGGCATACAGGCGTATCAGCGATGTATAGATCAGGTAGTTGATGGGCATCCACACGGGCCCGCGCCAGTTGGAATTGCCGCCGAACATCCCGGTGTCGGAATCGCCGGGCACGTAGGCCACACGATACTCTTGGCCTGCATGGCGGAAGACGTAAGGGTGATCGAGGTGAAAGCGCGACAGCGCGCGAATGCCATGCGGGCCGAAGAACTCGTCTTCATCCAGCATGCGCGTCAGAATCCGGCGCAGCTTCTGCTCGTCAACGATCGCCAGCATGCGACGGTTGGATACCCCGGGCTGTTGCGGCAGATGCATGCTGGCGGCGAGCTCCGGGTGGCGCCCCAGGAACAGCTTGGCACGCTCCCGGAACGTCGGTAGCCTGGCGAGGATGTCTTCCTCGAACACGGCCACCGCCGCTAGCGGCAGCAGCCCTACGATGGAGCGCACCTTGAGGCGCGTGGCATTGCCGTCAGGGAAACGCAACACATCATAGAAAAAGCCATCCTCGTCATCCCACATTTCGTCGTTCCGCTCGCCGACGCTGTCCAGCGCGCCGGCAATGAACACGGTGTGCTGGAAGAATTTCTCTACGAACTCCTCGTAGAGCGGCTCCTGCAGCGCAAGCTCGACGGCGATACGCAGCATCTGCTGGCTGAAGAACACCATCCAGGCAGTACCGTCAGCCTGATCCAGGTAACCGCCCGTTGGCAGTGGCGACGAGCGGTCGAACACGCCAATATTGTCGAGCCCGAGAAAGCCTCCCTCGAAGACATTGGCCCCCGTCCGGTCCTTGCGGTTGACCCACCAAGTGAAGTTGATGAGCAGCTTGGAGAAGGCGTACTTGAGGAACTCGACATCGCCTCTTCCACCGTGACGCTCCTTGTCAAGGACGTAGAGCTGCATCGTAGCCCAGGCATGCACGGGGGGATTGACATCGCCGAAGTTCCATTCGTAAGCGGGAAGCTGGCCATTCGGATGCAGGTAGTCGTTGCGAAGCATCAGGTCGAGCTGTTGCTTGGCGAAGTCGGGATCGACCATGCTTAGTGGAATCATGTGAAACGCCAAGTCCCATGCGGCGTACCAGGGATACTCCCATTTGTCCGGCATCGAGATGATGTCATCGTTGAACATGTGCGCCCATTCGCTGTTGCGTACCCGCCTTCGCTCCAATTTCGGCAATCGGCCACCCGCGCCGTGCTCGTCGAGCCAGATACCGAGGTCATAGTAGAAGTACTGCTTAGTCCAGAGCATGCCGGCCAGCGCCTGGCGCATGACGTTCGCTCGATCTGGGTCGCCACGAATGGCGGAAGGTGTGATCGACGCGTAAAAGGCATCGGCCTCCTCCAGCCGGGTGGCAAATACCGCATCGAAGTCATTGAAGGGTGCGAATGCCGAGCCCGGTGCCCGGGTCGTCAAGCGCAACCGCACGACTTGTGACTCACCGCCGCCGATGTTGAGGTGATAGTGGGACGCCGCCTTGGTTCCCTGCTGCGCCGGATTCACCGCCGCGGCGTCGCCGTGCACGATGAAGTCGTGGATACCGTCCTTAGCATAGGGCGACGCGTTGCTTGTGCCGAACAGCCGGGCGTTGTTAGTCTCATTCTCGGTGAAGAGCAGCGGCACGTCCGAGTCGCAGTAGAGGTAATACTCGCCCAGCGATTCCTGAATTAAAGGGTCGCTGTGACGAGCGCGGACCGTCGCTTTCCCGGAGGAATCGACGCGCTCGACGATTGGCTTCGAACCGCCTCGAGGCTGCGACCAAGTATTGCGGAACCACAGGGTCGGCAACACGTGAAGCGGCGCTGCATCTGGACCGCGGTTGAAGATGCTGATTCTGACAAGCACGTCTTGAGGCGTCCCCTTCGCGTACTCGACAAAGACGTCAAAATACCGGTTGCCGTCAAACACGCCGGTGTCCAGTAACTCGTACTCGGCTTCATGCTTGGTGCGGCGGCGGTTGGTCTCGACGAGATCCGTGTATGGATAGGCGGCCTGTGGATACTTGTACAAATACTTCATGTACGAGTGCGTCGGCGTGGAATCGAGATAAAAGTAATACTCCTTCACGTCCTCGCCATGATTGCCCTCGCTGTTGCCCAGTCCGAAGGCGCGCTCCTTGAGAATCGGATCGCACCCATTCCATAGCGCTAGCGCGAAGCACAATACCTGATGATCGTCGCTAATACCGCCGAGGCCATCCTCACCCCACCGGTAGGCGCGTGAGCGGGCCTGGTCATGGGTGAAATAGTTCCAGGCGTCGCCGTTGTCACTGTAGTCTTCGCGCACCGTCCCCCATTGCCTCTCGCTGAGGTAGGGGCCCCACAATTTCCATGCTGCGCGGCCCGCGTGCGCTTCATCGAGCCGGTGTTTCTCTGTTTCATTGCTCATGACGCAATCCTTCTCTAGCCGGCGAGGCCGGGCAAACTGGACCGGAATGGGGCCAGTGTGAACACGATATACGCGCAATCCAATCAAGCGTCAGTCAGCTTTCGCCAAATCTGCTAGATGCTTACTGGTACACAGGAGACATTCTTCAGAATATGGTTAAGCTGGTTCCCGGTCTTGATCACACCCCTGGAAATGAAGAAGGCGAGCAGAGAAGCGACCGCAGTCGCCCGGTGTCGAGGGAGGTACCAGATCTCTGCGCTTGGGATGGTCACGGCCGCAAACAGGGCCGCGGAGCCGCCGACAAGGCCTGCGCCGACAATGACAATCTTCGGTTGCCGCATGGCAAGCCTCCTTTCGAGCCTGTCTTCAGGTGCGCTTGAACCTATTGAAGTGCGCAGGGATCTCACTCTCTTGCTCCATATCAAATAATATTTCGAGCTGTTCCGTGACGAGTCGAGAGAGCCTCTTTTCGCAGGCCTTTGCAATAAAGTGAAGCACCGCGGGAAGATCGATGCCGTCGTGCCAGTAGGCAATGCTCGTACGGCAGCATTGGGCGGGGTCGTCCGCGCCCAGCGAGTTCCGGTTTTCCAGTGAGCTTCATTTTTGAAGCCGGGACCGGAGGCAGCCTCAGCGCCCTGAAGCCTTTAAGAAATTCCTCGTTCCTTTTCGGCGTTCACAGCTACTTCATTCGTTTAAAGCGATGTCTAAGGCGTTAACTGAAAGGACGAGCGTCTTGACGGCCTCCGATCTTCCCCAAGAGGTCGCAAAGTGCGATCAGATGCCAACGTCTGGCAGTTCGTGTTGTCCCGCACAATATATAGCTGAGCCTGATCCTCCGACACCTTTGGCGGCGACGAAACGATGCGATCGGAAGCGGAGCGCGCGGCCGAGCTTTGATCATATGTTGATACCCACCTTGCTGCGGGAATGACGGAGGCGGAAGCGCGACCAATCAAAGGTAGTCTCCCATAGAACCAACCACTATATTTCTGCAAGACAGTCGGGTGTGGCCTGCCCGAGGGCGTGCGCCACGCTTGCGTCTAACGCGCTCGATTCGCGCAGCCTGCGGGCCGGAGACCACGCTTACAGTTGGGCTTGACAGCCGAGCAATTCCTCGCCGCTCACAGCGCAAAGAACCGACCATGTGGGGAGCCAGTATGAACGGGATGGACGATGCCGCGCTTGGATCCGCACCATGCGTTGGTGACGAAAACACCTTGCAGGTGTTATTGGTGGCGTCGGAGATCGTTCCGCTGGCCAAGACAGGCGGCCTGGCGGACGTCTGCGGGGCGCTTCCCACGGCCCTTGCCCGGCTTGGGATCGATGTGCGCCTGATGATGCCCGCCTACCCTGAAGCCCTGGCGCGCCTTGTTGCGCCGCGACAGGTTGCCGATCTTGGAGAATTGCTGCCGGGAGCTTTCGTACGCCTGATCGCAGGTTCGATGCCGGATTCCCGCTTGCCGATATGGCTGGTCGACTGCCCGGCGCTATATGACCGGCCTGGGACGCCATATCAGGACGCGAGCGGCTGTGAATGGGAGGACAATGCGCAGCGCTTTGGCGTCCTCTGTCATGCCGCCGCGCGGGTGGCGCTAGGACATGCCGTGCCCGGATGGCGCGCAGACGTCGTCCATGCGCATGACTGGCATACCGGGCTGGTGCCACTGCTGGTGGCGCTGAGCGGCCAGCCGCGCCCGCGCACGATATTCACTATCCATAACGCCGCGTTCCAGGGCAACTTCCCACTCGGTCTGGCCGAGCAGCTTGGTTTGCCTCAAGACACATTGACTCCTGATGGAATCGAATTCTACGGCCAGCTCTCGTTCCTAAAGGCCGGTGTGCGCTATGCGGACAAGGTGACCACCGTTAGTCCGACATACGCGAAAGAAATCTGCACTCCCGAATTCGGTTTTGGCATGGATGGGGTGTTCCGGGCCCGAAGTGCTGACCTCGTCGGCATTCTCAATGGTATCGATGTGCAGCACTGGGATCCCTGCACCGATCCGCATCTGTCGCGTAATTACTCGTGCAATGACTTGCGCGGCAAGGAGTCATGCAAAGCGGATGAGCAACGGCGCCTCAGCCTGAATGTCGACACTTCCGCGCCGCTGGCGATCTTTATTAGCCGCTTGACCTGGCAAAAGATGGCCGACGTACTCCTTGAACGGTTGCCGGACATGTTGACGCGCCACCCGCGCCTGCAATTTGCGCTACACGGGCGCGGCGAAAGTAAGCTGGAAGCCGGCTTTTCCCGCATGGCTGCCTGCTTTCCCGGGCGTGCATCGGTGCAGATTGGCTATGAGGAGGCACGGGCGCATAGACTCCATGCTGCCGGCGACATTCTTCTGCACGGGTCTCGCTTCGAGCCATGTGGCCTGACTCAGATGTACGCCATGCGTTATGGCACGGTTCCGGTCGTTCGGCGGGTCGGTGGACTGGCGGACAGTGTACGCGATGCAGGTATCCATGATCGGCGCGCTCCTGATGCGACCGGCTTCGTGTTTGACGACGCCACTGGCGAAGCCATGGAGTCCGCGCTGACTCGCTGCCTCTCGCTGTACGAGAGGCGGCCCAAGCGCTGGTCAGAACTCCGGAAGCACGCCATGTCGGGAGACTTTGGCTGGACGCGTTCGGCTGCAAGTTACGCGCGTATCTACCTTGAACTGGCGGGTAAACGTATTTCCCTGCCTGGCAGGCGTATGCCGGTGTGCGCGGGAGCTTCCACGGATCACGAGCCAACCGCTGCTAGCGGAGCCGGGCGGCAGCAAGCGATCTTATAGTAGTGGGGGCTTCACATGTATGTCTTCCCGGCGGAAGTTTCTGAAACCGCTGTCTGCGCTCGTACAGTGGTCCTCGCTGCGCTCGAAATAGAACTTGCACTGCGCATGTACTTGATGCCACGCAGCGGGGGAGGTACCCAGTACGGACCCTTGATCCACGGCAAATAGCCATAGCGATTCAACTCCTATTGTGGAAACACGGTGTGCAGTTGCTTTCCACATCTGAGGCCGCGAGTTTGATCGAATTATGGTCGTCACTTTGCGAGGGTAACCATGTCATCAACCCTGAATATTCTTGTGATGCCAGCGCACCTTGGCTGGACTGTCTGGGCTGAGGACAGGGCAGATGTGTACAGGTTTTTGGGTTCACTCAATGAAGCCATAGAAACAGCTATTGATATCGCAAAGCTGGAGAAGGCCGAACTAGCCGTCTACGGACTCGATGGCAGGATTCGGATGCGACGTTCCTTCATTGAACGAACATCGGAAGCGCCTTCGTTTTCGCAGACCCGAGGCGAGAACGTCGAGGAAGCCTCCGATAGACCAAATTAAACCGGCGTGTGGACACCAAGCTTTGGCAACCGCCGTTGGTCGGTCACCGACTCTTGTGCCGGCGCGCGAGGCGGCGAATGAGAAGCGAGAAGTTCGTGACTTGAATTGCAGATCCAATCTCAGATCACTGGATAGCGCCAACTCGGCAGATCAGCCAAGGGTAGTCGGTCCGCCAGACTCAGGGCGTGCGCAGGCGCAGCGCGACCTCAATTTGTGAGACTCATCATGCTCAAGAAGTCCATTCCATCCCTGATCATTGCCGCGTTGACAGCAGTCGGCATGACACAGTTGAGCCATGCGCAGAAGAACTACACGGAGGGGGCCGATCTGTACGGAGGAAGCCATGCCGCCAAGAAGCTGTCCCCCGATGCCGACGCAGCCAAGGCCAGCAAGTTTGATTCCTACACCGACGGTGCGAAGCAGTCGACCGGATCCCACCTGAACGCTTCCAATAAGCCTTTCGATCCGTACTCCGAAGGGGCGAAGGCCGGCAGAAACGACCCTTACACAGACGGCGCAAAGACCGGCAAGTTCGATCCATATGCCGATGGCGCGATGGCGCCGGCTGCTGGCAAGTCCCGTTAGGACCGTCAATCCTGGGGCAAGACGGTGAAGCAGGGCGAACGGCTGTACCGGCCGGCTCGTTCAAGACCGTGGTGTCTCCGGAACGGAGCAAGGAGACCATCTCGGGCTTCTACATGGCCGGAGACTCCACCGGCATGGACGGCGTCTGCCAGGAAGCCCATAACTGCGATGCGATTGCCCTGGAGGGTAGCGTGGTCTGCGTGATCCCGTTCCACCTGCTCGAGGCGCTTTGTCGCGAAGTCAAGCCTCTGCAACATGTCCGCCGAGCAGCGTGTGGCGGCATTCCTGTTGAACGTCTCGGCACGCTACCGGGAGCGCGGCTATTCGGCCACGTCCTTTGTACTGCGGATGACGCACGAGGACATCGGCAGCTTTCTCGGCGTGACGCTGGAAACAGTGAGCCGGACATTGTCTAAATTCCAGCAGGAAGGACTGCTCACGGTGCAGGGCAAGTCCATCGAGCTGATCAACCTGGACGCCCTGGATGCTCGCTAGCGGCGTCATACCCGGTGAGGCATGGCGTGAACGATCCCGGTCTTGATTCCGGCATTCCCGGCCGGCTCGGAGATGTCTTGGCCGCCGCCGCGTCCCGCGAAGTCGGCGCGCTGGTGTTCCGGCCGCTCGAGATCGATACGTGGCAGGAGCATGTCATCTACATGCATCCGGATTGCCCCGTCTGCCGTGCCGAGGGCTTTTCCGCGCAGGCGCGTGTGCGCGTGCAGATCGGCGACCGGTCATTGATCGCCACGCTGACACTGCTGGGCGCGCCGCTATTGAACATGGGCGAAGCGAGCCTGTCGGTGAGCGCGGCACGAACGCTGGCGGCACGCGCCGGCGATGTCGTGCATGTCACCCATGCACCCGCGCTAGAGTCGGTGCGGGCACTGCGTGCGAAGATCTATGGCTGTCACCTGGACAGCGCCCAGCTGGAGGGCATTATTGGCGACATCAGTGCAGGGCGGTACGCTGACGTGCATATTGCCGCGTTTCTCACCGCCTGCGCGGATGGTCGCATGAGCCTGCGCGAAACCGTCGATCTGACCCGCGCCATGGTCCGGTCCGGCCAGCGCCTGAGCTGGGATAGGGAAGTGGTTGCCGACAAGCATTGTGTCGGCGGGCTGCCGGGCAACCGCACCACGCCGATCGTGGTGGCCATCGCGGCAGCCGCGGGGCTGCTGCTGCCCAAGACCTCTTCACGCGCGATCACGTCGCCCGCCGGCACCGCCGATACGATGGAAGCCCTGACCCGCGTGACACTGGACGCGACGGAACTGCGGCGCGTGGTGGAACAGGTCGGGGCTGCACTGGTGTGGGGCGGCGCGCTAAGCCTGAGTCCCGCGGACGACGTGCTGATCCGCGTGGAGCGCGCCCTGGATATCGACAGCGATGCGCAGTTGGTGGCCTCAATCCTGTCGAAGAAGATTGCCGCCGGATCCACTCATGTGCTGATCGACGTGCCGGTGGGGCCGACCGCCAAGATCCGCGAAGACAGCGAGCTGGAGCGCCTGCATATCGCCATGGCCAAGGTCGCGGACGTTTTCGGGTTGAAGATCCGGATTCTGCGCACTGACGGCTCGCAGCCGGTGGGCCGGGGCGTCGGGCCGGCGCTGGAGGCGCTCGACGTGCTGGCAGTGCTGCAGTGCCAGCCGACGGCGCCCGCCGACTTGCGTGAACGCTCGCTGCTGCTGGCGGGCGAGCTGCTTGAGTTCTGCGGCGCGATGCCGGCCGGGCAGGGACGGTTGCAAGCCGGCAGTCTGCTCGACAGCGGTGCCGCCTGGGCCCGGTTCCAGGCGATCTGCGAAGCGCAAGGGGGACTGCGCACCCCGGGGCAAGCGGTGTTCCGGCGCGACGTACTCGCGGCCCGTAGTGGCATCGTGACGTCCATCGACAACCGGCACGTCGCGCGCGCGGCGAAGTTGGCCGGGGCACCGCGCCGACAGGTGGCCGGGCTGGAACTGCATGTCCGCACCGGCGACGAGGTCGTAGCCGGCGCGACGCTCTGTACGCTGCATGCCCAGGCGTCCGGCGAACTGGAATATGCGTACAGCTACGCCCGGGCGCATGACCCCTTCCGCATCGAATAGCCCAGGCGTCCCGTTCGCCTTTGTCCGCTTCAGTCCACCGGCACCCACCGGGCCAGCAGGCGGCGCGCAGCAAACGCAGCGGCAGCGTAGCCCAACAGGATGGCCGTGAGCATCGGCCAATAGGCGGCAGGCAGCGGCCGCATGCCCAGCGGTGCGGCCAGCGGCGAGTAGGGCAACCACGCGCCGACGAGGCACAGCCCAATCGTGGTGGCCAGCAGGGCATGGCTGGGAAGGCTCTCGATGAAGGGCAGCCTGCGGGTTCGGATAATGTGGACAATGAGTGTCTGCGAGAACAGGGACTCGATGAACCAGCCGGTCTGGAAAAGCGTGGCCTGTGCGGGCGAATTGGCACCCAACAGCCAAAACAGCGCGGCGAAAGTCAGGTAATCGAAGATTGAGCTGACCGGGCCCATGCCAAGGATGTACTCTCCCATCTTGCCGACCTCCCAGCGCCTCGGCCTGCGCAAGGACTCCTCGTCGACATTGTCGGTGGGCAGCGCCGTCTGTGAGAAATCGTAGAGCAGGTTGTTGGTCAGGAGCTGGATCGGCGCCATTGGCAGGAAAGGCAGCCAGGCGCTTGCTCCGAGCACGCTGAAGATATTGCCAAAGTTGGAGCTGGCACTCATGCGCAAGTACTTGAGCAGGTTGGCAAAGACCCGCCGCCCCTCCATGACGCCGTCATGCAGCACCAACAGGCTTTTCTCCAACAGGATCAGGTCGGCCGACTCGCGGGCGATATCGGCCGCGCTGTCCACGGAAATACCGATGTCGGCGGCGCGCAGCGCCGGCCCGTCATTGATCCCGTCGCCCAGCACGCCAACGACCCGTCCACGTTCGCGCAGCGCGCGCACGATGGCTTCCTTGTGCGCGGGTGTGAGCTTGGCAAAGATCTGGTTGCGCATTGCTGCTTCCGCCACGCCCGCGGCATCCAGCTTATCCAGGTCGCTACCAAGCACCGGCGTGCTGCGTGCAAGCCCGACCATCTGGCAGATCTTGCTCGCGATGCGTGGACTGTCCCCGGTCAGGATCTTGACGTCGATACCGCTGTCGGCCAGAGCAGCCAGCGCGGGGGCTGCACTTTCCTTGGGGGGATCGAGAAACGCGATGTAGCCCAGCAAGGTCAGTCCCTGTTCGTCGGCCAGGCAGTATGCGTGCGTCTCCGGCGCCTGCGGCAGTTCGCGAAAGGAGATCGCGATGACGCGGAAGCCATCGTCATTCAGGCGATCGCTGATGGCTATCAGGTCGCGGTAATGCGTTGCATCCAGCGGTACGCGCTGCCCCTCCAGTTCGGCCGTGGTGCAGACAGAAAACACTTCCTCCACCGCTCCTTTGCAGATGAGCATCCGGGTGTGAGGTGCCTGCACGACCACGGACATGCGTCGGCGGGTAAAGTCATAGGGTATCTCGTCGATCAGCCTGTATGCCTGTGCAATGCGCATGCGCTCGCTCAACTCCTCATGCCGCAGCACGGCCACATCCAGCAAGTTATGCAGGCCAGACTGAAAATAGCTGTTGAGATACGCAAACTCCAGCACCCGCTCGCTGTCGTTCCCGGCCAGGTCGACATGTTGCTTGAGGATGACCAGGTCCTGCGTCAGAGTCCCGGTCTTGTCCGTGCAAAGCGTGTCCATGGCGCCAAGGTTCTGGATTGCGGCCAGCCGCTTGGTGATGACCTTGCGCCGGGACATTGCCATCGCGCCCTTTGCCAGGTTGACGGTGACCAGCATCGGCAGCATCTCGGGGGCGAGGCCAACGCCAACCGCCATGGCAAACAGCACCGCTGCAAACCAGTCGCCTTTGGTCAGCCAGTTGATCAAGAACACCAATGGCGACATCACGGCGACGATCGCCAGCATCAACCGGGCGATGCGGTTCAGGCCAGCCTCGAAATCGGTGGGTGGCTCCTGCCCGGCGATCGACTGCGCGATGTGCCCGAAGATCGCGCGGTCACCGGTCAGCACGACCACCGCCGTGGCTGTCCCGCTGAATACCGCCGTCCCCATGAGAGCGATATTGGGGAAGTCGCCGGCTAGGGCAGCGACCGTGCAGCGCGCGGGAAATTTTTCTACCGGCATGGACTCGCCGGTCAATGCCGCCTGGTTCACGAAAAGGTCTTTGGATGCGAGCAGCCGGACATCGGCGGGTATCAGGTCACCCGCAGCCAGATGGACGATCTCGCCAGGAACAAGCTCGGCGATCGGGCGTTCCTGCACGACGGGCGCGCTGCCGGGGGCCGTACGGCGCTGCACGGCGATGGTGGTGTGGACCATCGTGCGCAGCGCCGCCACGGCGCGGTCGCTGCGGGTTTCCTGCCAGGTGGCAAGCGAGACGCTCAGCACGATCATTCCGCCGATCAAGGCAGCAGCGCTGTTGTCGTGCACAAGCACTGATACCGCCGACAGCACTATCAGCATCACGTTGACGGGGTTTAACAGCCGCCTGGACAGGCTGGCAAGCCAGTGTGGGCTTTGGTTGGGGGCAATGGTGTTGGGGCCGCATGTCCCCAGGCGCGAGGCTGCCTCGCGTTCGGTCAAGCCCGCCTCGGTCGCGCCAAGTCTGGCCAGAACTTCGCTGGCATCATGAGTGGCGGCCCATTCCAGTTCGGCCGGCAGCGACGTCACGTCGGCGGCGTGCGGAGAGACCCGCCGGCCGGCGGTTGACGCGGCACGGCGGTCGACACCCGGAGGCCGCTCGACCGTAAGGAGGGGCGGCTCTGCATCCTTCGCCATGCCTTACGGGGCCCGTGGCGCGCGCACCAGCAGCACTGGCACCTTCGACTCTTGCACCAGGCCCTCGGCCACGCTGCCCATCACCAGGCGCCGCACCCCGCGCCGGCCGTGGGTGCCTACCACGACAAGGTCGGCGTGGACTCGCTGTGCAGCCGCGTCGATCGCCGTGGCAATGTCGCCAATGGCAAGGATTTCATCAACCAGTTGCGTGTGGCATTCGACCTTGCCCGCGTGGGCTTTGGCCGCGGCCTCAGCGAGCAGGCAGCGTCCGCCCTCGACCAGGTCGGGGCGCAGGTCGGCCAGGTTGCCGTAGCCCATGTCGTACTTGAGATAACTGTTGTCGACCACGTGGACGATCTCCAGGCGGGCCTTAAGCATAGCCGCGAGCTGGATCGCCTCGGCCAAGGCACGATCGCCGCAGTCGCTGCCGTCGATGGCGACGAGGATTGTCTGGTACATGGCGTTGCCTCCTTGTGAGCGCCCGCGGAGTGAGGCGATCCACGTATGCGGGGACATAGACAGTGCTTCCAGCTTAGGACCGGGAAGGGTAGGCCGGTTGATGCAGGTCAGGGGCACGTCTATCGGCCAGCCCCCAGCGGCATGTACTTTCGTTGACAGGCATCAACAATGCATGCTCTGTCGTCCCCTACGTTGGACAGGACCATGGCCGAAGCCGCGGCGCTGGTCGTCAAGGATGCGGAGTTTCGCAAGCTTGAGAACCCGGATGTCGGCACGGTCTTCGAGATCAACGACCACCGCGGCGTGATCGTCGGCATCGCCGAGGTTGCGACCAGCGGGCTGTTTGGGGTGCCGACGCTGTATAGGACATACCAGCGCGCGATCCAGTACCTGCCGACGGCCCGGTACACCATTTCCTACATCCTGGTGGAACCCAAGTCGCCGGCGGATACGGCGCGTATCCAGCGTACCGTAAGCCGCATCGGCTACCGGGCGCTGACCCGAGATGAGTTTATCCAGCGGATCTCCGACTTCTACAAATACCAGACCGGACTGGGGACAAACATCGGAGTACTGGCCACCTTCCGGCTGGCCAGAGTCGGATTCGTGGCTAACTATTGGCGGTCGCTCAGAAATGGGGGCCGCTCGGGCCCTGCCGGATTCGGCGGCGGTGGCGGCGGCTTTGGCGGTGGCGGTGCCGCCGGCAAGCGGTGATGGTGAGAATTTGTCGTGCGGCATTGCGGAGGACTCAACGGCTAATGACGGTCGTGTCGCGGGAAACTTGCGCGCAATCGAGCCGGATGGCCGCGGGTCCCGTGCAGGACGTTGCGCTGGGACAAAGGCTGCGGCCAGGCAGCAGCTAGGCTCGAGCTATGCGGCCGGCGAGGGGTCGGCACCTTGAGGAGTCGAACATGGCCATATTTATCATGGAAACGCGTGTCTCCGTGGAGTCCCTGCGGCAGCCGCGGTCGTTTGAGGCACTGGAACGCGGCGTTGCCGGCTATCTGGAAAAAGCCTGTCCGGATGTGAAATGGCTGGGCAGCTATGCAACCCTCGGGCCCTATGACTATCTGGATATCTTCGAGGCCAACGACATCGAGACTGCCATGCAGGTGTCGGTCCTGGTGCGGGCGTATGGTCACGGAGAGGCCTCGGTGCGTCCAGCCGTGGACTGGGGACGATTCAAGCACCTGGTGCGGAATCTTCCAGAATTACCAGCCGTGTGAGAACGGCCATGCGGATCGGCGTGCCGAAAGAGATCAAGGACAACGAGTACCGGGTAGGCTTGACGCCTGCCTGCGTGCGCGAACTTGTCAGCCGCGGTCACCAGGTCATGGTCGAGGCGGGCGCCGGGGCCGCACTTGGCCTCTCCGACGCGCAGTACGTTGCGGCCGGCGCAACGCTGGCTGCCGATGCGAAAGCCGTGTACGACCTGGCCCAGATGATTGTCAAGGTCAAGGAGCCGCAGCCAGGTGAACTGGCGCTGCTCAAGCCTGGGCAGATTCTCTATGCGTACTTGCATCTGGCCGCGGACCGTGAGCTGACTGCCGCGCTGGTCAAATCCGGTGCGGTCTGTATTGCCTATGAGACCGTGACGGGGCATGACGGTGGTCTGCCGTTGCTGGCCCCGATGAGCGAGGTGGCCGGCCGCATGTCAGTCCAGGTGGCGGCCGCCTGCCTCGAGAAGCCACACGGTGGCATGGGGCTACTGTTCGGCGGCGTCCCGGGCGTCGCGCCGGCACATGTCGTGGTGATTGGGGCCGGTGTGGTGGGCATCAATGCGGTCCGGATCGCCGTTGGCATGGGCGCGCGCGTGACGGTATTGGACAAGAATATCGATCGCCTACGCCAACTCGACGCTATGCATGGCAATGAGGTCGTAACGATCTACTCCAGCGCTGACAGCGTCGAGCGCGCATTGCTTTCGGCTGATGCGGTTATCGGCGCGGTGCTGGTGCCGGGCGCCGAGGCGCCCAAGCTGATCACGCGCGCGATGGTGGCGCACATGAAACCAGGTTCGGTGCTGGTAGATGTGGCGATAGACCAGGGTGGCTGCGCAGAGACATCGCGTCCCACCAGCCATACGGATCCGACCTACGTAGTGGACGGCGTGCTGCACTACTGCGTGACTAACATGCCGGCTGCCGTGGCCCGGACCTCCACCTTCGCCCTGAACAACGCCACGATCGGATATGCGATGGTGCTTGCCGACAAGGGATGGTCTCGCGCGCTCGCAGACGATCCCTGCCTGCGGGCGGGGCTCAATGTCTGTCGCGGGAGTGTGACCTATCCAGCCGTCGCAAGCGCTCATGGCTACGTCCATGTGCCCGCCGAGGTGGTGCTGCACTGAGCGGGTGCCGACACTATCCGACTGCACGGTCCACACCTTGTTGTTGGCCGCCGCTGGCGCGAGCTCTCCGGAATGACAAAGCAAGATGACAACTCCCAGCAATTCCCCGGAAAATCAGCAGGTTGCCCATTACCTGCAGGAAGCTGCGCAGCTCCTTGAAGAGCAGGGCGCGAACCCTTTCCGGGTCGGCGCATACTTGGCCGCCGCGGACACCGTCTCCCGGCTTGATGCCGATATCCGGGCGCTCTTTGACAAGGGAGGAATTGACGCGCTCGATGCGCTGCCTCGCATTGGCAAGGGGATCTCGAAGGCGATCGCGGAAATACTCATCACCGGCCGCTGGCGCCAACTGGAGCGACTTCGGACTGGCGAGGACGATGCAGGTCTATTCCAGGCAGTGCCGGGGATCGGCCCCGAACTCGCCACCCGCATCCATGACACTTTGCATATCGATACCCTTGAAGCGCTGGAACTCGCAGTGCGAGACGGCCGTCTCGGCCGAGTCGAAGGCATTGGCCCGCGCCGCCTGGCAGGCATCCGCGCTTCGCTGGATGACATCCTGAGCCGGCAGCGTCAGTGGCGAGACCTGCATCAACGCAAGGCACCGGCGGTGGAGCCGTCCGTGTCTACGTTGCTGGAGATAGATCGCCTCTATCGCGAGAAGGTGGCCGCCGGTGCTCTGCCGACCATTGCCCCGAAGCGAATGAACCCAGAGGGCAAAGCGTGGCTGCCGGTTCTTCATGTGAGCAGGGATCAGTGGCACTTTACGGCGTTGTTTTCTAATACCCCGCGCGCCCATGAACTCAGGCGTACCGCAGACTGGGTGGTCATCTACTTCTACGACGCGGATCATCAAGAGGGCCGGCGAACCGTCGTTACAGAGACGCGTGGTTCACTGATCGGCAGGAGGGTCGTGAGAGGGCGTGAGCTGGAGTGCAGGGCCCAATACCTGGGGCTGGCGCGGTAACTTCCCCGGGCGGGGATCAAACTGCCGCGTCTGGCTCGAGCAGTCGTGAGCGGATTTCTTCGCGCGCCGCGTCGCGCAGTCGCAATAGTGCCGGCCAGTCATCACCTGATGCGTATGTCGCTTCGCCGGCAACGAGTGCCAACGGAGCATGACTCGGCCACCAACGCCCGTCCCGCAGCAATGAGCGGGTGCCGATCAGGGCAATGGGAACAACCGGGGCCTGTGCGCGGGCTGCGCACCGGAACGCGCCCAGCCGGAAGGGCATCAATCCCGGCTCTCGCCGGAAGGTCCCCTCGGGGAAGAAAACGAGGGATTCGCCCCCCAGGATCCGCTGCTCCAGTGCACTGGTATCTTCGATCCCACGCGCGGGGTCGAAGCGCTCAACGAAGGCGCAGCCAAGCCTGTGAAGGAGCATGGCCAGCGGCGGGCTCCTTAGCAGCTCCTGCTTTGCCACGAAGGTAAAGTGGGGAGGCAGCACTGCCGTGAGCAGAATCACATCCGTGTAGCTGGCATGGTTGGCCACGATAACCACCGGTGCCGACCCGCTGAGATCGGGCAGGCCGTCGATCTTCGGAAACAGCCCGGTCAGCGCGAGCCCGACCCGGGCGCTGGCCCGTGCAAGCCGCCGACGCAGTGCGCGCCCTGGCAAGAGCGCCACCAGCAGACATGCCGGTAAGGCAAACAGGAGGCAGACGATCCATACCCAGGCCCCCCAGATCCACGCGGAGGCCTGATGCAGGTAGCGTGCAAACTGGACGCTTGCGCCAGAGATGGCAATTCGAAGCAATTGACGCCAGGGCGCGCGCGGCGCGCTATGGATCTCGCCCCGTTCGTACAATTCCCGGCAAGCCGCGCGGCGCAGCTTTCCGCTGGACGTCTTAAGTACCGTGCGCGGCGGCACCAGCACCACTTCGTCGACAGGCATGCCCATCAGGTCGACTGCCAGATGGCCGATTTCGGCGCGTAGCCGGCTGCGCGCCTCGTCGTCCTCTTCACGCGTCTCGGCCAGAACGACCAGGCGCTCGGTACCGGATCGCGCATCGGTGGCGGGAAACACTGCGACACCGCCCTGGCGCACGCCGGCCACCCGGCTGATCGCTTCCTCGAGTTCCTGCGGGAACAAGTGCTGGCCGGCGCGAATGATGATGTCCTTGAGGCGTCCGGTTAAATAGAGCTCGCCGGCTGCGATATAGCCCATGTCGCCAGTCTTCAGCCATGGACCATCGAACAGGCCAGCCGTGGCGTCGGGGTTGCGGAAGTAACCCGTGGTCGCGCTTGGGCCCCGGAACTGGACATGCCCCAGCGCACGTTCAGGCAACTCGTGTCCGGCTGGATCGGCAATGCGGATCTGATGTCCCGGCAACGGCAGGCCGCTGGAGACCAGCCTGAGCGCCTTGCGCCCCGACCGGTCCGGCGCACGGGCGATACCCTGGCGCGCGAGCACATCCCGATCGATCTCGTCGATGCACGGGCCCCGCCCCGCTGGCGGGAACGCGAGTCCGACCGAGCATTCGGCAAGGCCGTATACAGGGGCCACCGCAGTACGATCGAAGCCATACCTGGCAAAGCGGGCAGTAAAGTTGTCAATGGTTTCCGGGCTGACCGGCTCAGCACCGTTGTATGCCAGGCGCCATGAACTCAGGTCCAGACCGGCGAGGTCCTTTTCCTCAATTTTGCTCGCGCAGAGCTCATAGGCGAAATTCGGCGCCGCGGACACCGTGCCGCGATGCTGATGAATGGCCCGCAGCCAGGAGGCAGGGCGCGTCAGGAAATCAGTGGGCGACAGCAGCACCAGGCGGAATCCAACCTGCAGGCTGCCCATGCAGGCGCCGATCAGGCCCATGTCGTGGTACAGCGGCAGCCACGACACAAAGACATCGGCCGCGCTAACATGCGCGGCACGCTCCATCGCTCGTAAATTGGCGAGCAGATTGGCATGCGTCAGCACGACTCCTTTTGGGTTGCCCGTGCTGCCAGAGGTATATTGCAAAAAGGCAATATCATCCGCGCGCCCGCGCCCTGCGCCGCTCGGGGCATCACCAGCGGCGCCGAGATCGGCGGGCGCCAGGATCTGGCGCAGGGCCGCGCACTGCGCACGCAGCAGGCGTAGCAGGGGCTTGGCCGGTGGCACGGTCACCAGGATCGCAGCCTCGGCATTGGCAAGGATTCCGGCGCTGCGCCGCATGTGGTCCTCGATCTGGGAGAGGCGTGCGGGCGGATAAAGCGGCACGGGGATACACCCCGCATATAGTGCGCCGAAAAAGACGTCGAAGAAATCGCGTCCGGTCGGCAGCATCAGGGCCACCCGGTCACCTGGGGCCAAGCCCTGCCGCGCCAGGCCGCTGGCTACGGCAAGCGCGCCCGCCCGCATTGACGCATAGCTGAGGTTTTCGCCCCCCTGGAAGATCGCGTATACCTCGTCGCCATGGGACGCGGCGTGCCAGTCAATCAGCTCCATGAGCGTGGCGGCACTATCTGGCGGCCGGTTGGCCGCTGCCGTCCTGGCCGCACCAGGCACGACGGGAACCGCGAGCATCGCAGCGGGAATGGCGGCGGCTCCGTGCGCTGTCAGGCGGAGCAGGTCACGAGGCGTTTCGGCGGCCATAAGCGCTTCTTCATTTAACTTGGCGCCAAATTCGTGCTCGATACGCGTCAGCAGCTCCGCGCGCGCCAGGCTGTCCAGGCCGAAATCGCGCTCGAGAGAATGATCAATCCCCAAAGTGCTGACTTCCTGCGCACCGGGCCGCAGCTCAGCCGCCAGGGCGCGTACGAGGCCGAGCAGACGTTGCGCATCGGCAGGCCCGGCTTCGGGTGCACAAGGGGGATCAGGATCGCGCATGTCATTCATTGCATCTTTCCTGCCTGGCAACTCAGAGGCACATTCCGATGGTAGTTGCCTGCCCTTCGGTTGGCGGCCTGAGCAAGACCTTGCCGAGGGCTGACCTGGCCAGGGAGGGCCGGAACTCAACGTAGTGGGGCACCTTGTAGCTGGTCAGCTGCGCGCGGCAATGGGCCAGCACCGCCTCGGCGGAAAGCGCTGGATCGCGCCTGACCACAAGGAGCCTGACTGCCTCGCCAGAGCGTTCGTCCGGGACGCCGATGGCGCAGGCGTCCCGGATACCGGGGTGCTGCATGGCCACATCCTCAACTTCCTTGGGGTAGACCTTGAAGCCGGATACCACGATGACCTCCTTGCAGCGCGCGAGGAAGCGGATACTGCCTCGGGCGTCCATCACACCCATGTCACCGGTGCGCATCCAGCCACCGACGCCGAGGACGCATGCCGTTTCCTCCGGCATGTTCCAGTAGCCCGGCATGACCTGCGGGCCTTGCACGCAGATCTCGCCCGCCTGGCCCGGCGGCAGGTCGTGGCCTGTCTCATCCCGGATGGCGACCCGCGTGGAGGGTAGCGGCATGCCGATGGCCCCGCTGAACGCCACGCCACCCACAGGATTGATACAGACGACCGGTGCAGCCTCGGTCAGGCCATACCCTTCTGTCAGCGGGATGCCGGTGGCCTGGTGCCAATGCAGCGCCACCTCACGCTGCACTGCCATGCCGCCGGCAACCGCCAACTTGAGGTTACCGGCGTTCGCCCGGCAGACCTCCGCGAAACCCGGTGCGTCGAGCAATAGGCGGAACAACGTATTTACACCGCTGATCGCGCTGAAGCGCGTGGTCCGCAGCGTACGCAGCAGCGTGCGGAGATCACGCGGATCGGTAACAAGCACATTGTTTCCACCCCATCGCACGAACGTCAACAAGTTGGCCGTCAGCGCAAAGATGTGATGCAGGGGCAGCGGCGTTACCACAACCTCCTTGCCTGCCTCCAGGGTCGCGCCCAGCCAGGCAGAGATCTGTTCGACATTGGCCACCAGATTCCCGTGCGTGAGAATGGCACCTTTCGGAATCCCGGTCGTGCCGCCCGTGTATTGCAGCAGGGCAACATCCTTCGGGCAAAGGGCGGGTTCGTCTGGCGGATGACGACGACCACGCCGCAGCGCGGCATGGAAGCTGACCGAACCCGGCAGACGCCAGGGCGGCACGCGACGCTGGACCCACTTGACGAGAAAATTGACAAGACGCGCCCGCAATGGAGGAAGAAGATCGCCCACCTGGGTGGTCACGACATGACGCACGGCAGTGGCGCCGAGAACCGCCTGCAAGGTGGGGGCAAAATTTTCCAGGACAACGATCGCGGCCGCGCCTGAATCGGCAAGCTGATGCCGCAATTCGGGCGCCGTGTAGAGCGGGTTGACGTTGACCACCACCATGCCGGCCCGCAGGATTCCGAAGAACACCACGGGGTACTGCAGCAGGTTTGGCAGCATGATCGCCACACGATCACCCCGGTTTAGCCCCAGGCGCTTCAGATATGAGGCAAAGTCGCGCGTCAGGCGATCGAGTTCCGCGTACGTGAGAACAGCTCTCATGTTGGTGAAGGCCGCACGCGTGGCGTATCGTCGGCAACTGTGCGCGAGCATGTCGGCAAGCGAAGCAAAGTGATGGACGTCGACCTCCGCAGGCACGCCTGCGGGATAGTGTTCCACCCAGATGGGTCTCGGTTCGGGAGACGCGGCTTTCACGTACTCTGGCATGATGCCCCCGATGCGTTTGACTTGCCCGCCGCCCTCACCGACCACCACTGTTCCGCGAAGGGCTTCCAGCCGGTGCCATGTGTGCCGCGCTTGCGGCACACGGCGTCCTCTCGCTTTCTGGCTGAAGCGAGCTCAACGTGTTGCTGCGGCTTCCAGGTAGGACACGACATCGTCAAGCGTGACGAGCCGGCCGTAGTCTGACTCCGGAATCTCCACTTTCAATTTCTCGTGCAAGATAACCAGGAAGCGGAGCCAGTCCATGGAATCAAGGTCGACCTCCCTGCGCAGCGGACGATCCGGGCGCAGGACCTGCGGCTCGATCTCTGGGGCGATCTCGCGCAACGTGGACAAGACGATGGCGCGAATACTGGCGTTGTTCATCGATCAAGCTCCTCAGGATGTTGCAGCAGTTCCCGCAGATCAGTGAGAAAAAGCGCGCCGCGATGACCGTCGGAGACACGATGATCGGCCGACAGGCTGGCTGTGATCGCTGGCATCACTGTCACTGCACCGTCTTCCGCCCATGGCTGCTCAACGATGCGGCCGAAACCCACCAGGGCCACCTGGGGAGGATAGATGACCCCAAACACCTGTTCCGCGCCCTGATCCCCGAGATTGGTAATGGTGACGGTAGGCTCGGACAACTCGGCACGCCTGAGGGAACCAGCGCGACAGCGTTTGACCAGGTCGGCCAGTTCCTGCATCAGTTGTGCAACTGGCTTGCTGTCGGCATGCAGCAGCGCCGGCGCCACCAGGCCGCCCTGGCGCAGCGATATCGCGACCCCGACGTGCACGGCCGTTGCGGCGCTGAAGGTACCGTCGCGGAAGAATCCATTTAACTCTGGAAAGCGCTTGAGGGCGACTGCGACGGCTTTGACCAGCAAGACCGCCGGGAGGACGCGCTCGGTCATGCACCGATCGGCATTTTCCCGGGCGAGCCAGGCGAGCGCAGCCCGCAACGGAATCGTCTCTGCGACGTAGTAATGAGGAATCTCGCGCTTGGACCGCGCCATCGCCGCGCCAATTGTCTTGCGGATCTCGGCCGATCGGTCGCCCGGCGTGGCGACGGGCTTGGACGCGGCGTGCTCGACGTCGGCCAGCGTTACCGCGCCACCCGGCCCGGTGCCGCTGAGGGCTTCGACGTCGATCTCGTGTTCCCGTGCGAGCTTGCGCGCGGCCGGGGACACCATGCGTCGACCCCGAGGGCCGCCGGCCCCCGGCTCTGGCGCAGGCGCGCGCCGCATGGCGCCTGGTGTTTCGCCAGGCTCAAGGAGAGTCGCCATCAGCGTGCCGACGGGAATCTTGTCTCCCCGCGAAACCAGGAGTTCAGCGACGACACCGTCGTACCACGTCTCCACCTCGATCGCGGCCTTGCTGGTATCGACCACGGCAATGACCTGCCCCTTCTTCACGGTGTCGCCGGGCTGCACGGCCCATTCGAGCAGCGTACCCTCATCCATGTCTGCGCCCAGCGAGGGCAGGCGGAATTCGATCACGTTGTCCTCGCCGGAACGATGCGCCGGTTGCGGGCATTGGAGGTGTTGTGGACTGCCGGCTTGCTCATGCGATCAGCTGGCTGGCGGCGGAGGCAATCTTGTCGGCCTGGGGCAGGGCGGCCTCTTCCATATGCCTGGCATAGGGAATCGGTACCTCCGCGGAGCAGACCCGGGCCACCGGAGCGTCGAGTTCATAGAAAACCTGCTCGACGATGCGCGCCATCACCTCCGCGGCGAGGCCGACACTGCGCCAGCCCTCGTCGACGACCACGGCACGCCGGCATTTCGCGACGGATGCCATGATGGTCGCATCGTCCAGCGGGCGCAGGACGCGCAAATCGAGCACCTCGGCATCGATTCCCTGGGCCGAAAGCAAATCGGCGGCTTGCATCGCCTTGGGCAGGCCGCCACCATACGCGATCAGGGCCACGTCCTTGCCGGGCCGCCTGACCCGTGCGGAGTGGATATCCACGACGGACGCATCCGGGATTTCGCTTTCCACGTTGTACAAGCCTGCATGCTCGAAAATCAGCACCGGGTCGGGATCGGCCAATGCCGGTGCCAGCATGCGGCGTGCATCCTCGACAGTGGCAGGCGCCAGGACCCTGAGGCCCGGTATCCCGGCATACCAGCCCTCGAAACTGTGGGAATGCTGGGCCGCGACCTGACGGCCCGCCCCGGTGGCCATCCGGATCACCAGCGGTACCGAGAACTGCCCACCCGACATATGGCGGTACAGGGCTGCGGTATTGACGATCTGGTCGAGTGCGAGCAGGCTGAAATTGACGGTCATCACTTCGACGATGGGGCGCATGCCGCCCAGGGCTGCGCCAATGCCGGCGCCGGTGAAGCCGAGTTCCGATAGCGGGGTATCGCGGATGCGTTCGGGGCCAAACTCCGCCAGCAGCCCCTTGGAGACCGCATAACTGCCGCCGTAGCGGCCGACGTCCTCGCCCATCAGGAAGACGCGGGGATCCTTGGCAAGCGCCTCGCGCAGGGCTTCGCGCACGGCCTCGCGGTAGCTGAGGCGTATGCTCATGGGCTACCTCCCGCCGGTGAGTACACGTCCTTCAGCAGATCCTCCACCGGTTCCAGGGTACCTGCCTCTGCAAAGGCTTCGGCCCTCGCAACCTCCGCGCCAACGTCGGCGTCCAGCGAGAGAAATTCGTCTTCCGACAGCTTGCCTTCCGCCTTCAGCCGCGCGGTGAACGTATGAATGGGACCGCGTGCCTTCCACGCCTCGACTTCGGCCGCCTGGCGATACAGATCCGGGTCGTACATGGAGTGAGCGCGGAAGCGATAGGTGCGCAGTTCAAGGAACACCGGCCCGCTGCCGCCCCTGATGCTGGCCACGGCATTTCTGGCAGCTTCGCAGACGGCGACCACGTCCATTCCGTCAGCCCCGAAGGCCGGCATCTTGTAGGACGCTGCCTTGGCGCAAAGGTCTGTCTGGGACTCATGGCGCTCCAGAGCCGTGCCCATCGCGTAGAGATTGTTTTCGCAGCAGAACAGAAGCGGCAGCTTCCACAAGGCGGCCAGGTTCATCGACTCATGGAACGCGCCTTCGGCGACCGCGCCGTCGCCGAAGAAGCAGGCGGTGACGCGCTGGCTGCCCTGCATTTGCTCGGCGAGCGCAAGGCCCACCGCCAGCGGCAGGCCTGCGCCCACGATGGCGTTGCCCCCGAAAAGCCGGGTGGCGCGGCTAAACAGGTGCATGGAGCCGCCGCGGCCGCGCGCGCAGCCTTCCTGCTTGCCGTACATTTCGGCCATCAGCACGCCCATGTCCATGCCGCGAACCAGCGCATGCCCGTGCTCCCGATAGGTGGCGACCACATTGTCGTCAGGGGCGAGCGCATGGAGAACACCAACGCATACGGCTTCCTCGCCGATGTACAGGTGCAGGAAGCCGCGTATCTTGCCCTCGCCGTAGCGCTGCGCGCAGGTCTCCTCAAGACGGCGAATACGCACCATGTCGCGCAGCAGCGTAAGCGCGAATGCCTTGTCATAGGGCACCGGACCGGCAGGGGGCGGGGGAGCGGGATGCTCGATGTCCATCATGATCCGGTCTCAAGCGTAGAGGTGTCGCCCTCTGGCAGGCCCAGCTCGCGCGCCTTCAGCAATCGGCGCATGATCTTGCCACTGCGCGTCCGTGGCAATTCCGCGAGGAAGGCGATGTCCTTGGGGGCCACCGCCGCGCCGAGGCGGCGCCTGCCATGGCCAAGGAGCTCCAGGCGCAGCGCTTCAGAAGGTTCAAAACCTGAGTTGAGCGATACGAATGCCTTAACCACTTCTCCTGCCACCGGATCCGGCTTGCCGATGACGCCGGCTTCGGCGACGGCCGGGTGCTCCATCAGTGCGCTCTCGACCTCGAAGGGGCCGATCAGGTGTCCGGAAGACTTGATGACGTCGTCAGTGCGGCCGACGAACCAGTAGTAGCCGTCGGCGTCGCGGCGCGCCAGGTCGCCGGTCAGGTACCATTCGCCGGCGAAGCACTTGCGGTAGCGCGCTTCGTCGTTGAGATAGGCGCGGAACATCGACGGCCAGCCGCTTCTGAGTGCAAGCTCGCCCTCGATCTCGGGCGTATCGATCAGCTCGGCGCGCCCGTCTTCCTTGCGTCGGACGATGGCCGCATCCACGCCGGGAAGCGGCCTGCCCATCGAGCCAGGCTTGATATCAAAGGCTGGCGTGTTGGCGATCATGATGCCGCCCGTTTCCGTCTGCCACCAGTTGTCGTGAATCGGCAGGCCCAGCACGTTCTTGCCCCACCAGACAGCTTCCGGGTTCAGCGGCTCGCCGACACTGGCGACAAACCGCAGTTGTGGGAAAGCCTGCACGCTGGCCGTATCGGCACCCGCCTTCATTAGCATGCGGATCGCGGTCGGCGCCGTATACCAGACCGTCACTCCTTCGTCGTGGAGGATTTCATACCAGCGCTGCGCGTCGAACTCTTCGGGATCCACGATAGACGTGATGCCATGCAGCAAGGGGGCGATGGCACCGTAGGATGTGCCGGTCACCCAGCCCGGATCGGCCGTGCACCAAAAGATGTCGTCCGGATGAAGATCGAGCGCATACCTGCCGGTTGCCCAATGGGTGACTGCCGCGCCATGGACGTGCACCGCCCCCTTTGGCGTGCCGGTCGTGCCGCTGGTGTAATGCAACAGCGCCATGTCTTCGGAAGTGGTGGGCGTGATTGCGCACGTGTCCGTCGCGCTGTGCATCATTGCAGTCAGGTCAAGCGTGCCCGGTATCGTGGTAGGGCCGCCGTCTTCGGCGACCAGCAGAACGTGTTTGAGGCTCGGTATGCGGTCGCGCCATGCGGCGACCTTGCGCATGAAGAGTTCGTCGGTGGTGACCAGCACCGAGCCCTTGCCGAGGTTCAGTCGGGTGGCGATCGGCTCGGGCCCGAATGCCGAGAACAGCGGTGAGACCACGCAGCCGTTCTTCAGCCCGCCGAGCAGGGCGGTATAAAGCTCCGGGATGCGTCCAGCGAGAATGAAGAGCCGATCACCCTTGCCCACGCCGAGTTCGCGTAGCACATTGCAGAAACGATTGGTGAGTCTGGCCAGCTCTGCGTAGGTAACGGCACGCGTTGACGGTCCGTCCCGGGAAAGAAAGCGGAATGCGACCTTGTTCCCTGCACCGTTGCCCACATGGCGATCCACCGCCTGCCAGGCGATATTCAATCCGCCATCGGGCTGGGTGCCGAGGGTCCTGCGGATGGCGTCCCAGGAAAAACCACGACGCTCCGTCTCATAGTCGGCAAAATTTGGCGCAACACGCAGGTCCGCCGCCGTCTTGTGGATGATTCTTGACAGATCCATTTTGGTGCCTGGTCTCCATGGGACCAATATTAGAGCCGGGGCAGGCGACGAAAAGCGGGGCGGCCAGCGCTGCACGGCCAACCGTTACCTGCGCGGGCAAGCCCAGCCCCAAGACCTCGGGATAAGGGCAATGCTGCTGTAGGGAGCGTATTTGGGTAGCTCCGGCATGTCTCTTCCATCTTTCACCTCGGTGACGCTCATATGGACGAGATCCTCGTCCTCGCTTGCTCGGCGGCTGCAACATGACGCTTGACCGCGATAAAGCTATCGGGACTCACCGACATCGAATCGATGCCGCTTTCGACGAGGAAGCCCGCAAACTCCGGATGGTCGCTGGGCGCCTGGCCGCATAAGCCGACATCGGCACCGGCCTTGTGCGCTTCTCTGATGACGCTACGGATCATCCACTTGACGGCCTCGTCCTGTTCGTCGAACAACTCCGCGAGGTCAGCGGAATCCCGGTCCACGCCGAGCGTGAGCTGAGTCAGGTCATTGCTGCCGATTGAAAAGCCGTCGAAGCGTTTGGCGAACTCGCCCGCCAGGATCACGTTCGACGGGATCTCGCACATGACATATACGTTCAGGCCGGCCTCCCCGCGCACGAGGCCGTTCTCCGCCATGACTTCAAGTACGCGGTCCGCCTCTTTCGCGGAGCGGCAGAACGGAATCATGACGATCACATTGGTGAACCCCATCTCCCTGCGCAGACGGCAAATCGCCTGGCATTCCAACGCGAACCCCTCTCGATAGCGGGGAGAGTAGTATCGCGACGCGCCACGGAATCCAAGCATCGGGTTCTCCTCCCGCGGCTCGAATTCGGCGCCGCCGATCAGATGCGCATACTCGTTGGTCTTGAAGTCGCTCATGCGGACAACTACCGGATGTGGATACTGGAGAGCGGCAATCCGCCCGAGTCCGCGCGCGAGCCGGTCCACGAAGTACTCCGTCTTGCTTTCGTATCCAGCTGTCAAGCCGGCAATCGTCTGCCTGGCCTCATCGTCTTTCAGCGTATCGTATCGGACCAGCGCCATTGGATGGATCTTGATGTGATTACCGATCACGAACTCCATCCGTGCCAGCCCTACGCCATCGGCCGGGATCCGCCACCAGCGGAACGCTGCAGCGGGGTTGGCCAGGTTGAGCATGACCTTGGTTTGCGTCGCCGGGATACTGCCAAAGTCGATTTCCTCGACTTCATAGTCGGCGGTGCCTTCGTAGACAAAGCCCTCACGGCCTTCCGCGCAGGATACGGTGACCTCTTGCTCATCGTGCAGCAGATGGGTCGCATTGCCTGTGCCGACGATTGCCGGAAGCCCGAGTTCACGGCTTACGATGGCTGCATGCGAGGTGCGGCCGCCGTGGTCGGTGACGATGGCACCCGCGCGCCGCATGACGGGGACCCAGTCGGGGTCCGTGGATTGCGTCACGAGGATGGCGCCGTCGACGAAGCGTCCCATCTCGCGTGGGCTCTCGATGACGCAGACCATGCCCGCCGCGACGGCATCGCCAATGCTCACGCCCGATGCCAGCTTGCGGCCGGCCTTCCTGATGTGATAGGTCTTCACCGCGCTCGCCTCGCGTCGCGACTGGACAGTTTCCGGTCTGGCCTGGACGATATATATCTCTCCGCTCTCGCCGTCCTTCGCCCACTCGATGTCCATGGGCTGGCCATAATGATCTTCGATCATGGTGGCCCAGCGCGACAAGGTGAGAATTTCCGCATCTGCCAGCACGAAGGACGCACGTTCTGCCTTCGAGCTCGGGACATACTTGGTCGGAAGGCGGCTATCGCTCGTGTAGATCATCTTGCGCCGCTTGTCGCCGAGCTTCTTCCCAATGATCGGCGTGAGCGACGGGTCGGACAGAAGCGGCTTGAACACCTCGTACTCGTCCGGTTCGACGGTGCCCTGCACGACGCTCTCGCCCAGACCCCATGCGGCGTTGATCAGGACCGTCTTGTCGAAGCCGGTTTCGGTGTCTATGGAGAACATCACACCGGCGCCGCTCAGGTCGGATCGCACCATGCGTTGGACGCCGACCGACAACCCAACCCTCAGATGATCGAAGCCCTTTGCCTGCCTGTAGCTGATCGCGCGGTCGGTGAAAAGCGAGGCGTAGCAGCGCCGGCAAGCGTCAAGGAGTGCACGATCACCCCGGATATTGAGGAAGGTTTCCTGTTGTCCGGCAAAACTCGCATCCGGCAGATCCTCGGCGGTCGCGCTCGAGCGGACCGCAACGTCCATGTTGACCCGACCGGACCGGTGGTTCAATGCTTCATAAGCCAGACGAATCGCCTCTGCCGTCTCCCTGGGCCATTCGCCGCGGAGGATGATCTGACGAATGGCGGCCCCGGTTTCGACAAGGGACACCTTGCCTTCAGCAAGTTCGCCGAGCATCCTGGACAGTGGCTCCCGCAGGCCATTTGCCTCAATGAAGCGCCAGTATGCATCCGCCGTGACTGCGAACCCAGGTGGAACCTTGACGCCTGCGGGCGCGAGGTTGGCCACCATCTCCCCCAGCGACGCGTTCTTGCCACCGACGCGAGGAACATCGGCCCGTCTTAATTCTTCGAACCAGACAACCTGCGTATGTTCGTTGGACATGTGCTGCTCCTTCCGGGTGGACTTATGCCGACGCCAAAGCAAAGCCTAGGTTCCGATTGGGACGAGCAACGTCCGGGGAGCTGTCAAGGGTTGGCTGAACAGCGCTAGCGAGCGACCTGGATTCACACTAGTGGCGACATGGCGCTGTGGCTTGATCCAACGCAACCGGCTACAAGGCAAGCTTCACCGGCGGCGGTTCTGTGCACTGAAGGCCGCCTTGGTGCGAAACCCGGCAGGTGATGTGTGCGCAATGCGCTGCGCAGGAAGACGCGATGCCGGACCACTACCGCATGCAATTAGCCGACATCGCCGCCGCGCGGGCGCGGAAGCAGCGCGGCCAGTATGGCAACTGCATCGATTGCCAGCAGCCGATCCCGTTTTCGCGCCTGCAGGCGTACCCGACCGCGAAGCGCTGCACCGCGTGCCAGCGCCGGCACGAGATCTTTATGTGTGACAGTCGGGGGGGCAGAAGCGGTCGGCAGGCCACCGAGCCCGGGCGCATCGGCCTGCCGGGCTGCCACAGCGGAAACGAGGCCTGCCGGGCAGTGGCCGGCAGGCTGGCGCTGGCCGGCTAGCGCAGGTCGTACTCACGCATCATTTCTGCTGTGACAGCCTGTACCGTCGCCAGGCATGCCTGCGGAACTGCGGGAAAGGCGTCGATGGTCCAGTTGCAGCCGCCGTTGGCATCTGCGTCGACACGCTGCGGCAACGGGATGTCGCAGTCGCGGCAGGTGTCGCCTAGGTCTGCGTTTTCCTGCAGGCGCCGCAGAATCTCATTGCGGATCTGTTCCGCACTGCCGAGGTTCTTGATCATGTCGGTGTCTCCTGTTGTCTGGTGGTGGCGCTCCGGCCAGGACGCCTAGACCGGCGCGCTGTCATGCGGGGCCCCGGGGTGCCCTCACATTTGTTGCAAAGAGCGGCGCCAGCGCTCTGCACATGGCACGGCACCGGTATGGATGAATGTAGGCGCTGCCCCCGGCCATGGGTTGCGCTCCATCAAGCAGCGTCGATGGGGCGTTGCCGGGTGTGAAAGCAAGCGATGCTGGCGCTGCTTTAGATGACGGCCGCAGCCCTGGGGTCACCGCGGCCGGGCGTAGCGCGGCCCGTGAAGCTGCCCGGCGAGGCGATGAAGGCACGCTCGGCTTCGGTCAGTGGCTCCTGGACACGCATTTGCCACGCCAGCACGCCGTCGTCGGCATCCGGAAGCTGCGGCGGGCAGGAATCCTATGGCGCATGTCGGCAAGCTGTACAGGTTGACAATCCTCGAATCGTGTCCATCGGCGTTGTGGCCGATGGGTCCCCGGCCGAGGAGAGGCGAATACACGATACGCTGAGGTCGAGTCGAGCAACCTTATGCTATTAAGCAATGAACTCGCTAGCGGTCCTTTGAGTGTATTTTGAGACCCCCTTGGGGGAGGGCGGGCGCCTCTCGCCATTATGGCCCTTCTCATGTGGGAGTCGCCAACTGTGGCGTGCGAGTCCGTGCATGCAGCCAGCTTTTTTCTAGATAAATCAGGTTAAAAAGAAATGTCAGGTCCATCGGCTCGGCTTCAGCCGTAATCCACTGCTGGTGATCCGCGTCTTGATAAATTACGGTCAGATAATAGCGGCCATGAGGCAATTTGAGGTAGACCAAGGGGCCATCGGTCACCAACCGTAGCAGGCGTTTTCCCTTTTCGTTGACGAGGATCAGCGTGACGCCAGAAATCGGGGTGCCTTCTGAAGGGTCTTGGAACATGAGTCGGACATTGAATTGGTCGGCTATCGCCTGCATTTGCTGCATGGCTTCGCGCCCGATCCCGCCCGAGACATACCGGACGCCAGAGGATTGGTGGATTTCTGGCGGTTTCGGATGCGCTGCGAGAGTCTCCGCGTAGAGAAGCGGGACAACGCCCAGTAGCCACGCAACGGAGGCGGTGCGCATAACCTTGATGACGCGCATGGCAAGTGATTGATAATGACAGGGAGCCTCGGAGCCCTTCTCCCCTACAGCTTTCAGTGTCACAGTCATCGTACTTCTCCTGCTTTGGCGACAAGGCGCGCAAAAAATGAAGCCGCTACTTTGAACAGTAGGTCGCATTCGAATTGGCCCATTGATCCTTCGCAAGACTTGAATCCACGTACATGCTGTCGCGTTATGGAACAGTCGCGGCTGCGCTTCTTTGGCAACACGCCGAACGCGGCTCGCAATATCCTGGAAGACCTGGGTCGCGTCCCTTTATGACGGCTATCTTCGCCGTCCGGCTTGCAATTCAATCCGCATCCAGGGTCGCCTTGATCCGTCCTTCGCGAATCGCTGCGACGAACGCGCGGAAATCGCTGCGGTTCTGTGAACAGTACTCCGTGGCGAACTCGCAGATCGCATCATCGAAGGTCTGGCCGGAGCCCATGTAGCCAGCGATCATGGCGGCGTCGCCAGAGCGCGCATGCGCGCGAGCAAGGGCATGTGCGCACATGCGGCCATATTGCCGGAGCATGCCCGTATCCCAGTCCTCAATCACCGGGGAGAGCTTCATGTCGCGCAACTGTCGTACATAGAAGTCGCGTCCGCTTTCTCCGCGCGTCCAGCCCAGGAAGACATCGCTCGCCGCCTGCATGAGACGCTGGCCCGCGATGACGCGCTCGCCATGGTTGGCATGCAGGCTCTTTCCCGCGTAGGGTTCCAGCACGGAAGCACGCGCTTCCTTTACCTGCAGGAACAAGGGATCGTTGTCCGCGGCGAGAAACAAGCCCACGCCACACATTGTCCCGACGCTGCCGACGCCAACGACCTTGATAGCCATGTCGAAAAAATGGAAGCGGTCGAACAGCACACGGACGTGCTCGGGAAGGCTGTCGCGGTAGGAAGCGATGGCTTGCGCATAGTCCGACGCCAGGCCGGGAGCCAGTTCCTTGGTGGGATGAAAGATGAACGGAGGCTCATCCTTGATTCTCGGCCTTTCGCCCTCTTCGGATACCAGCCTGGGATAGAGGTGATCGGGAACAGTCTTGCGCCGTTCCGCCTCGATTCTCTGCGCCAGGCGCTTGCGTGCCGCAGCGACGATTTCGGGATCGCCGCTGCGGTCTTCATACCTCTGCAGGTCGATCCGGTCGTACCAGACGTCAAGGGTGCGCATCCACCCATAGTTGAACATGCGTTCGCGGTACTCGCGCACAACATCGGTCACTACGCGAGCGGCATCGCTCTTTGGCAGCGCGAGATGCTCGGCCGCGATCGCCAGACTGGCCGCCAGACGCTTGAGGTCCCACTCGAACGGGGCCGGCAATGTCTCGTCCAGGTCGTTGATGTCGAAAATGATGTTACGTTCGGGCGTAGCGAACCCTCCGAAGTTCATCAGGTGAGCGTCTCCACATGCCTGCACGCGGATGCCGCTGGACGGCGTGGTGGCAAGATCGGCCGCCATGAGCGAGGCCGATCCGCGGTAGAACGCAAACGGGGATGCCGCCATCCGACCGTATCGGATCGGGACTAGGTCCAGGATCCGCCCGGCGTTGGATTCATTCAGCAGTTCGACGGGGTCGCGGCGATCTTCCGGCGGTTGCCAGCCGGATTGCGAGCCGCGAGGGACGGATTCGCGCAACGCGCGTCCTGTCGCGGCGCGCTCATCGGCAGTCAGGTATCCGGTGCGTACCTGGGGCGTTGCGGCTGGGTGGCTGACCCTTTCCGGTTTGTTCATCACGTATTCCTTCTATCGAGTCGGCGCCGCCGGATGCGGCACCAGCAGGCTGTGCCGCGATCCGCGCCAAGGCGAGCGGATCGCGGAAACGAAGTCATGGTCGCTCTGCTTGTTGCGGAGGCTGATATCTGGAAGGCTAGGGGCCGCGACGCAACAGGAGTTGACACGCATCAAGCCGGAGGGGTGTCCTGGCCTTGGTGAACCATCATCGCAAGTCTTGACGTGCGACAACTGCACGGATGCAATGCGACCTACATTGCAGCACACCGTGCAACAGGGGACTGCGCATGGACTATGCCACCCTCCCAGTGCATCTGGATGCCAGCCGCCGCACGCACCAGCGGCTGCACATCGCCATCGCGCTGGCGCAGCAGTTTCACGCAACGCTGGTCGGATTGTTCACGATCGGCCATGCGGATCCCGGTTCAATTCGCTATCTGATCGTGATGCGGTCGCCAAGTTGCAGCAACAAGTGTCGTTCCAGGACCGAGGTCAGTTAAAAATCGTCGAATCCGCAGGCAGTTGCGCCTGATTGATTTTGCCTCGATTCCCGGAAGCGCCAGCCGTTGAACACTGCCCAGTTTATACGTAACACCCGGTAGAGGTCTTTTGTTTGTGTACGCAGTTCCTTCGTCACCGACTCCCGATCGGAGCGCTCAGATTGCGGCATTCCGCAATGTCATGGCTGCCGCCATCAGGGTAACCAGGGTAGTGTGATAGCAGCCCAGGAAATCCCGGCGTGCAGCTGTGTCGCCCGCAGCGAAAAGGAAGCTGCCTGCGCCGTCAGGTCCCGGCACGGCTCCATCCTCGCGCTGGCTAGCAAGCGCGCTATGCAGCCCCTGGGTACTCGCGTGATCATGGCTGGCTTGTAGGCAGGCAGCAACCATGGCCAGTTCCGCCGCGAGGTCGTTATCATTGGCGTCCGCAAAGGCACGTGTCCAGTATGGCAGCCAGGCGCGCAGGTAATCCGTCACACGGGCGTCTTCCAGCGCGCGCGCCCCAAAGTCAGTTAGGTAGAACACCTCATGCGTAATCGCGTAGGCCACCTCCCCGGAGACCACCCACGGTTCGGGCCGTGCCGCTATATAGAGCCCAGCCTCGTGGCTTGGCCATTCCGTCAGGCCAAGCTGCCATAAGTTATAGCGCATCGCCAGGCGTGACCAAGGTTGCAGCGGAAGCGCTGCCGCGATGTCCGCGCGCGAAAGTAAGCCTAGCACGCGGTCTAGTGCCGGGTTTCGGAAATCGAGCTGGCGCAGCGGCGCATAGAGTGCGCAACAGGGCAGGAAATCGTGTCGTGCCAGCAGCAGTGCCACCAGCTTGCGGCCATGTTCGCACTGTTGCCAGATCCAGCCGGCGGTCGCATCGAGGAGGGGAAGCCCAAGACCACATCGCTTCAGCATCCAGACTGTCAGCGCAAGCTCAGAGAGCGGCTTCAACTGTGCCACGTCGTGTTTGTCAAACCGCTGGCTGGTGACTGTGCGCACCGCGAAATGCTGAAGGTTCTCGTTGAGCCAGGCCATACCCAACAAGAGGCCGCGCCGGGCAAGCGCGGCGGTTCCTGGACACGGCAGCGGGGTCAAGGCTTGTCCCTCAGACATTTCAGCACGCGGTGTTCATGTCGCAGGTCGTTGGTGTCCGAAAGCCGAGCGAGCGTTCGCAACATTGCGCCGCTCTGGGAAAGGAGCCTGTCACGCACGCTTTCGAGATGGGGCGGCATGGGCATAGCCGACACCACGGTCTGCCAGCGCAGCAATTCCACCAGGGCGAGCATCCTGGCTGCGTCTGCCAGCGCATACATGGCCGCGCGCGGCTCGGAAGCAGGCGTGTAACCTCGCGCCGATAGGCGAGCCGACAGCCAACTGCCGAGGATCAGCGACGAGTCCGCGGCGAAGCGGCGCGGTGCGTCGCCCCAGGGGCTAAGCAGCGCTGCAATCGCATCGGCGCTACGGCCCGGCGGCATGCCGGCGAGGAAGGCCGCGGTCTCATGTCTGTTGGCGCCACCAAGGATCAGGCTATCGGCTGCGGCCTGGGTGGCAAGGTCGATAGCCTCGTCGGAACGTGGCATCGGCATCCCGTTTCATCCGTTCTGTAGCGGTCCCGCTGAAGGCAGCGCCTCCAGCTTGACGCAGTGCAGACAAAAGTCGCAGGCGGTTGCCGCCAGTACGCCTTGGGTGCCCAGTCGAACGCCAAGTTTCCGGATGCTCTCAAATTCGGCTGGGGTGAGGTATTGGCTTGCCGGGCCTGGTTTGTTGGTTTCGTCGCGGGCAGAGTGCGGGCCTTCGGTTGCGACCAGGGCCGGGCGCTGGCTGAACAGCTTGCGAACGACCACTTCCTGCTCGGGCGTCATGCTGACCGATGCCAGGTCGAAGGTCAGCATGGCGGCTCCAGCGCCGCCTAGCGTAACCACATGGGTGGTGCGGGTGTGCAAGTGGGAAGTGAGAGTATTGGCGTCCATGGAAGGCTCCTTTCGAAAGTGCGAGTGATGCGGGCAGAGTCGCCTTGCTTACGGCCATGCGCTGCCGTGCGCCGAAACGTGGCCGAACGCCAAGCCGAGGGGCTAGGACCACAGCCTGCCGTTTTCCTCCGGTCGGATCGCGTAGCCGGGCAGCGCTTCGAGCGTGACATCACGCAGGCGATGGCGAAGCCCGACATTTCTTCGACGGAAGCCGCGACGGGACGGGTATACCGGAGGAGGTGCCGCTGTTTATGAAGGGCCTGCGGCTGAACGGATCGGTCACGTCGGACAGGGCCTGTGCCGCGTTGCTGATGAACCGTTGGCGCAGCGGAAAGTCGGTCGACATTGTGCTGAACAGCGCATCCCCCCGCAAGACCGTTGCAACTCGTCGCCGGAGGTCGGACCTTTCGTGCGTATCCATAAGACGCCCTCCCTGAGGGACTCCTGGTTCTTGTTTGTGGATTCAGGTTAGGTGAAGCGAATTCCGGCTGGCATTAATTTTTGTGCATATGAGATTAAAAAACAGCGCAGTGAGGACGGTCGCGGGTTAGATCGGATAGCGGCGGCACAGGCGTACGCAGAGGCAGTTTGAATTGAAGGCTCATGAGTCGAGCGCTGACAGTCTTCCGGCGAACGAGAAACCTCGGCCACATGAGTACATACGCTGATCAGAGCGATTCAAATTTGTTACACATTCAACACAACTAAATTCAGGTTTTAAAATATCTGAATGCCGGCGGCAAGATACTACTACCTATCCAATCACTGGACATCTATTTTTATTTTCAATCCCTACACTTAAATCGTGGGATTCAATTTGTAATGCGATCTTTAAGTCATGTCGTGCCATTCGCCCTCTTCCTGATATGCGCAGGAGGCGGTGCTACCTGAAGTTTCGCTGTCCGACTGGGGAGGCAGTATGTCCCAATATGTAGAAGTGACCCAGGTCGATGTGAACGGCCTTGCGGAGAAGCTCAACGAATTCGGTGCCAAGCTCGACGACAAGGAGGCGACGGTTCTGTTGGGAATCCTGTCGTTGGCGGAGAAATCCCTGGGCGCGCAGAAGGGACCGGATCCCGCCGGCGGGCAGCCTGACCAAGCCAAGAAAAGGAAGTTGACGCTGGAGCGCGAAACCATTCGCAATCTCAATGTCTGGGAACGGCTGCTGGCCCCTCGAAGCGAGAGTCTGTGGACTTGCCCCGGACTGCCGGACCCGGGCGCTGACGTGATTAATCCCGCCAAATCATAGTTGGAGGACCCGCATTACTGTGTCGGCATCTGAGCGCACGGGAGCTAAGTCATCGCGGCTTAATGGCGTGACCGGCGATGAGAGCCATGGAACTCAATCCTGTTCCTCGCATTGCCGCTTGCAGCTTCAGGCCTGCGCGCTTGGCGCGGGCGCCTTGTGTCGTGACAGGCAACGTGGACGCCTGGCCGGCATTGCATCGGTGGCAGCCTGCATACCTGAAGACCGCCGTTGGGGCGCGCAAGGTTGCCGTGCGCGAGGTAAGCGGGGCGCCGCGGAACGTCTACCAGAACATGCTGGCTGGGGGCAAGATCCTGTTTTCCGACTATCTGGACTGGGTTCTGGAAATCGCCGGCTCGGAAGATATCCTCGCCATCGCGGCCGCCGGCGCGGACACGGCGCAGCTGATCCGGGCCATCGGAGCTTGCGGGTTCGAAAGCAGCTATTACCTTGACGTGAGCCTGGGCGCCTTGTCGCCACTGCTGCTTGCCGACACCGCCGTTCCACCCTGGTTTGATCCGCCCCCGATAGACACTATCTTCTGGTGCGGCGTACTGGGAACCTCGTCCGGTCTGCACGCAGATATCAAGCCGAACTGCAATGTGCAGGTATTTGGCAACAAGACCTTCATTATGTTTGCGCCGTCGCAAGCACGTTGGCTATACCCCATGCCGCGCATGACCCATTGCCGCTTCGATCCCAACCTGCCAGATTTCGAGCGGTTTCCGCTGGCGCGCCGGGCGGTCGGGTGGCAATGCACTCTGCAAGCCGGGGAATCTCTTTATATTCCAGTTGGCTGGTATCACCAGGTGACGGTGGCCTCGCCGTGGGCCATCAATGTCAATTTCTTCTGGCCACGACCGTTCCCCCAAGGGCTGGCAACACCGCAGCTGTGGGGCCAACTGGTGCGTCGAGGCTGGGGTAGCCTGTGGCAGGCTTTCGCCAACCGGCGTCGCCTGGCTCCTAATGAGGAACAGCGTACTTTGACCGGCAGGGGCGAAGAGTAGTGACGATGGCACGAATAAAGAAAGAGCTGGCGGACACGGGATTTTTCCTGATGCGCTCGCCTGCGCTGCCGTGGGATGTGTTGCTGGATTGGTGTGCAGATCTGTCCGGGCCGGCTGGGGCTGCGCTGTTGCGAGCGCGCTTACGCGAGATTGTCGCGCGCCCACAAGTGCGTGAGGCAATTGAGCTGGCTTCCCCTGGATTTTCTCGACGCATGGCCGCCTGGTTGAACGGCTGCGAGAACAAGGATGCTCTCGCAGTCGAGAGGGTGGCTGTGCGCTATCTGCAGCGTTTGGCCAGCCGCGCGACGCCGTTCGGCCTGTTCGCCGGCTGGGCCTCTGGTCCGATCGGTGACGTCACCCGCCTCGCAGTCGCGCCCCTGGCTGATCATCGTCGCCATATCCGTCTAGACGCCGGTTACCTGCAAGAAGTGGCACGATCATTGGCAAGGGACGCTTGCATTCGGCGCCACCTGCACTATCGCGCAGAGCAGACTCTATACCAGGCCGGCGACCGTTTACGCTACCACGAGATGCGCCTCGGCGACCCGCATCCGACCTATCACTTGGTGGAAGTAAAGGACAGTCACTACTTACGATGGGTGCTGGCGGCAGCTGCAGGGGAGGAGGCCCCTACTTTGAACGCGATCGTCGAGCAGTTGACGGTGGCATTGCCCGATCTTGACGAAAGCGACGCGCTCGCCTTCCTAGATGAACTGATCGAGGCAGGTCTGCTTCGCCCCGTGCTGCCTCCTTTTGCCACCGGCCCCGAGCCGGGCAGGGCGACTGTGGCATGGTTGCGCGATTTGGCCGCCAGTCATTCGTCCCCCTCTATCCTGAGCACAATATTCGCTGCGTCAGACCAGACAGCCTGCCCCGGCGAGTACCCCGAAGCCGAGTCGAAGGCTCTGCTGCAAGCACTTGCCGAAAGCGATTGCTCCGGACACAAGTTCTATGTCGATCTGGAGAAGCCTGCCGCGTCGCTCTCGTTAAGCCAGCACATGGCCAACGAGATAGCCAGCGGGGCAGAGCTACTTTGCAAGCTGGCAGCGCAGCGCGAGCCAGATGTGCTGGACGAATTCGCGCGGCGCTTTGAGAGCCGTTTCGGCCAGCGCGAAGTGCCGCTATTGCAGGCGTTGGACGAAGAAGACGGCATCGGCTTCGAAGCGGAATCATACATTGGCGCAAGTCCCTCATCCTTGCTGGAAGGGTTGCCATCCACTCGCGAGCCCCCCAAGCGCGTCTGGCACGGCCGCGATCAACATTTGTTGCAGCTTCTCGCGCAGGCGCTCATGCATCAATCGACACAGGTTGAGCTTGACCACGCTGATATTGAGGCGCTTGTCGGGGATAAGCCGTGGGTCGCACCGCATGGCTGCGCGGCAATCGTCTCGATTGCCGCGTCAGATGCACCAGCGACGGCCCGGCGGCGCGACTACCAGATCTACCTTCAGAAGGTAATTGGTGGCTCGAGCGCCACCCTGCTGGGCCGCTTTTGCCATGCGTCACGGAAACTCACTACGCTGGTGCGTGGTGCCCTTCGGCTGGAGGAGGCCTGCGACCCGGATGCGATTCATGCGGAAATCGCCTATTTGCCGCCAGGCAAGGCTGCCAATGTGGTCTGTCGGCCAATACTGCGCGCCTATGAAATATCGCTACATGCGTCATCCGGGGCATCGCGTTCGCAACAAATCGCCGTCAGTGACCTGCTTGTGTCCGTGCGCGAAGGCAAGGTGGTTCTACGCTCTGCCGCCATGGAGCGCCGCGTCGTGCCACATTTGGGATGCGCACACGCCCACCAGCGCGGAGGTCCCTTGCTGTATCGCTTCCTCGCCAGCCTGGCAGCTGGCGGGCACGCCGCCGAGTCCAAATTCTCTTGGGGAGCATTGTCCAGCGCCCCTTTTCTGCCGCGGCTGGTGTTCGGTCGGTTCGTATTGTCGCTTGCACGCTGGCAGTTCAGTGCCAAGGAACTGGCGGCGATCCACTTGCTTTCCGAGCACGACAGGATGACAGCTATCGAGGCCCTACGGGCAGCGCATCGGCTGCCTCGCTTGGTGTGGTTTCTGGAAAACGACAAGACGCTGTTAGTTGACTTCGACAATGCCTTGTCAGTAGACAGCTTCCTGGCCACCGCCAGGCGGCGCACCTCGGTTGCCGTAAGCGAAGTCTTCCCGTTGCCCGACCAGCTGTTGGCGACCGGCGAGGAAGGCAGCTTTCACCATGAACTGGTCGTGCCATTGGTTCGCGCGCGCCGTGTCCGCGAAACATTGCGGGCAGCCCGCGCCATGCCGTCCGGCCAAGACAGCCGGCCGGGGGAAGACTGGCTCTATCTTCGTCTATACGCGGGCCCCGCTACGCTAGACCGATTCCTGACCGAGTGCGTGGGACCTTTGGCCGCTGCGTTGCGGGCAGAAGGGGTGATCGATACCTGGTTCTTCATACGCTATGCTGATCCTGACTGCCATTTGCGATGGCGGCTGCATGGCGAGGCATCGCTGCTATGGCAGCAGGTGGTGCCACGGGTGTTCTCTGCATTGGCGCCATGGCGCAACAGCCTTTACAGACACACCGTAGACACATACGTGCCCGAGGTTGCGCGCTACGGTGGTTTTCAAGCAATGGAACTCGCGCATGCAATCTTTGAAAGTGACAGCGTGGCTGCGATTTCGATTATTACCCGGCATCGCGTAGACAATGAATCGAGATGGCGCGCCGCCTTGCTCGGCATGCACACCTTGCTCGATGACTTTGGTCTGGACATGGATGAGCGCCGACGGGTCATGGCCACCTGCCGAAGTCTCCTTCTGAAAGGCCGCGCGCATCAACAGGCATTGTTCGCTCTGGCAGCAAAATACCGCGAACTTAGGGGTGTGGTGGAAAGCTTGCTTTCCACGAAAACTCGTGACCACTGCGAAGCCGATCTCGCTATCCGGACCCGCTCCGCGAGCATCGCACCCACAATCAATAGACTAGTTGCGCTGGAGGCTGATGGGCTGCTTGGATGTAGTCGTGCAGCGCTTGTCCAGAGCTATCTGCACATGTGGGCAAACCGGATTTTTCGGGATTGTGCGAACTCCTTTGAGTTGGTCCTGTATGACCTGCTCGCACGACACTATGCGAGCGAGATGGCGCGGCGGCAATCCTCGAAATGCCAGGCCGGCGACAACTGATGCGTCACGCCTCCGGTCGAGCTGAATCGCCTTGAAAAAGTAAGCTCGTCTGATAAGCTTTTAAAGGCGGAAAATCGCACCTTGCTAGTTAACCAGGCGGGTGGCACACATGGCTTTTAGCAGGCTGCTGAAATACCGGCAGTGGACGTCAGCGCGACGACTTGCTGAATCGTTAATCTGAGGACTCCTTACA
>NZ_JAGIQB010000044.1:0-60146 GCF_017815025.1 Cupriavidus phytohabitans | reverse complement strand
ATGCCGGCGCCTTCATGGCCCAGGATCGCCGGGAAAATGCCTTCGGGATCGGCGCCGGACAGCGTGTAGTAGTCGGTATGGCAGATGCCGGTGGCCTTCACTTCCACCAGCACTTCCCCGGCGCGCGGGCCGTCCAGGTCTACGTCTTCGATCGTTAGCGGCTTTCCCGCCCCCCAGGCAACTGCTGCGCGAGTTTTCATCGGTCCGTTCCGTCGGTTGGTTTGTCGCGCCTGACTATAAAGGCATCGCCTATGGCGATGGCCGGGCCGGCATGCACTTGTCCGAAAACAAACCTAAGTTGGCCGACGGTTGGACCCATTCTCACTTCACGGGAGTCAGAATTGGTGCGCCCTTATTCTTGATCAGCAACACGACAAACCTGGCCGGCTGTGTGGAACTGGCATTGCGCCCGACGGTATGGATGTCATTGGGGCCTTCGTGGAAGGTATCGCCGGGCTTGAGTGTCACCTCCTTGCCACCCTTGAGGGCCATGACAATGCTCCCTTCGAGCACGTAGACAAAGGCGTGTGCATCATGTCGATGCACGGGGTCGGCCGAGCCGGGCGGATACTCCACGATGATCATCTCAGCTTCCTTGCCCGGGTACTCGGGCAATGGTTCCGTCCGCAAGGGCGTGACCTTCGCTTCAGGTGCAGCCACCGCCGGCTGCGCCGCCATCAGGCACGACAGCATCAGCGACGCGGCAAACGACACAATTGTTTTCATGGCATTACTCCTTGTTCGCTTGCGACAGCCACTGATCGAGGCTGACGCGACCGATCCGCGCGTCGCCGAGCGGTACGAGAGAAAATTCCTCGACCTGGCCGCCGTAGTACAGCGCATCGCGGTCCGTCACGACCGAGCGGGCGTCACCTGTCGACTTCAGATAGCGCGCAACGATCTCCGCGAAGGGCGCGCGGTCCGGGCCGGCGATCTCGATGATGCCGTTCCGCGGTGCTTCCAGCGCGACTTGCGCAAGGATTGCCGCGACGTCCTGTGAAGCGATCGGCTGAAACAGTCCGTCTCCGACGCGCACGGTGGTGCCGTCCGTGCTGAAATCCGCGATGCCGCCGAGGAACTCCATGAACTGGGTGGCGCGCACGATTGTGTACGGCACGCCGGCAGCTTCGATCGCCTCTTCCTGGGCGACCTTGGCCGTGAAATAGGCATTCCCCGGCATGCGGTCGGTGCCGACGATGGACAGCGCGACGTGATGGCGCACGCCTGCGGCGACTTCGGCCTTGCCGAGATTGCGCGCAGCGGTGCGGAAGAAATCGAGTACCGCCTGTGGCTCCCAGGATGGTGCGTTCGCCACATCCACGACGACGTCAGCGTCCTTGAACGCCTGCTCCAATCCTTCGCCCGTCACGCTGTTCACGCCGGTACTCGGAGACGCCGCGACCGCCGTATGGCCAGCATTGGTAAGCAGCGCGACAAGTTGGGAGCCGATCAGGCCGGAACCACCGATTACAACGATCTTCATGGCAAATTCTCCAGATTAGGTTGGGAGTGCGCGGTGCGCCTGGTGGGGCGGCATCTCATGCAGGTGCCTGTCCCCGTCGCATCGCGTGAGATTATTGTGGAACAATCATGCCCTATGGATAAGGGCCAAGAATTATCGAAATGACTAGGCCAAGCCCCTTCTGCTTTCCCCATTCCGCACTCCATTGCCCGCGAGCTGATCATGACCGCACGGACTTCCTCATTGGCCATCGAAATCGATCGCCAGAACCGCTCGCCGATCTACATGCAGATTTGCGAGCGGTTCAGGACGGCGATCGCGGCAGGGCACCTGCGTCCCGGCGATCGCGTGCCCGCGCTTCGGGGCCTTGCCACGCAATTGAATACGGCCCGGGGCACGGTCGAAATGGCCTATACCATCCTAGTCGATGAGGGCTACCTGCAGATGCGGGGTGCGGCGGGGACGTTCGTATCCGCCTCGCTGCCGGCGGCGGTGACGCGTTCTGCGAGTAGGCAGGTGCGGCAGGACACGCGCGCGAAGGAGGAGGGCGCGTCCACAGTGCCTGATCCATCGTGCAGCCGGCAGCCGGCACCGCGTCGGCTGGCCATCGCGGTGGCGATGAGCGGGGAGCCGAAGCCGTTGCAACCCGGGCTGCCGGCGCTCGACGCGTTTCCGCGCAAGCTCTGGAACCGGCTTGTCTCGCGTTGCGCGCGTAGCGGTGAACGCGCGATGCTCGCCTACCCGGACCCGGTCGGGTATCGGACGCTGCGCGAACACATTGCCACCTATCTTGGCTTGTCGCGCGGCGTCGCGTGCCTGCCGGAACAGGTATTCATTACCGCGGGCTACCGCGCAACGCTGGAACTTGTCTTGCGCAGTCTCGCGAGCCCCAGCGACCGCATGTGGTTCGAGGATCCCGGCTATCTGCTCGCGCGCGGCTTTCTGGCCGAAGCCGGCGTCCAGCTGGTACCGGTGCCGATAGATAGCGAAGGCATCGATGTCGAGCGCGGCATCGCGCTGGACCCACAGGCGCGTTTCGCACTGGTTACGCCATCGCATCAGGCCCCGCTCGGGCACACTTTGTCGCTCGCCAGGCGCATGGCGCTGCTGGATTGGGCGGCGAAAGGGTCTCGCTGGATCATCGAGGACGACTACGACAGCGAGTTTCGTTATACGGGCCGCCCACTGCCGGCGTTGAAAAGCCTCGACAGGAACGATAGCGTGATTTATTGCGGCACCTTCAGCAAGGTGATGTTCCCTGGACTGCGTCTGGCTTATGCCGTGGTGCCGGAGCGCGCTGTCGAACGCGTCGGGCGCGTGGCCTGCAGCATGAACGCCGGCTCTCCGATGCTGTTGCAGGCGGCCGTGGCGGACTTTATCGAACAGGGGCATTTTGCGCGGCACGTGAAGCGGATGCGCGCGTTGTACGGACAGCGACGCATGCTGATTGCGCATGCGCTGGAGCAGGCGTTCGGGGAGCGCATGCTTGTCGCCTTGCCGCACGGCGGAATCCAGTTCGCGGTCCGGTTTGCCGACGGCCCCGATGGTCCCGTCGACGATGTGGCTGTTGCCTCGCGCGCAGGCGACGCGGGGCTCGCGGTGCTGCCGCTGTCGATCTGGTATGCGAACGGACGCACGCGCCGCACACCACGTGGTCTGGTAATGGGCTTCGCGAACGTCACCGATGCAAGGGAGGCGTCTCGTCTCGCGCGGACGTTGCATGGGTGCCTCGACGGCTAGGCCGGCGCCGGGTTGAAGAAGCGCACCGATACCGCGCTGCCGGGCGTCGGCGCGAACTGCCGCCAGACGCAGCGGGTCTGCTTGCCTTGTCACCTGCATGATGCTCTCCTCCTCTTGTCATGCACCGCATGCTAGGAGGCGATGGCGCAGGACGCCAATCCTTTGCCTTCATGGTGACTATAACCAGCGCTCATCGCTCCATGTCCGCCCCGGCAGCCGCGCCCGCCACGGCATCGTGCCGGGCAAACAGCCTGTGCACCAGCGCGCGGATCCACTGGTTGCCCGGCTCCCGGTGCACGCGATCGTGCCAGTGCTGGGCGATGTCCATGCCGGGCAGCGTCAGCGGTGGCGTCACTACCGTCAGATCCAGGTCCTTGCAAAGCGCACGGGCGAGGGTCAGCGGCAAGACCGCCACGGCGTCCGAATGCCTGGCAATCAGGCCGGCAGTGGCGAAGCTCGGCACGCGGCAGATGATATTGGTGTGCGGCACGGCGGCTTCGATGGCGCGCTCGATGCTGAGGTGCTGGTGGCCGGTGCCCACCGCGGAGACCAGCACATGCTTCTCGGCGATGAAGGCATCCCGATCGCCAAGCCGGGCCAGCCGCGGATGGTCCTTGCGCACGACCGCGCCGTAGGTTTCGTGCCATAGCAGTTGGCGGCGGATGCTCTGCGTCAGCCCGGGGAACGAGCCGATGGCCAGGTCGACAAGGCCGTTCTCCAGCCAGATGTCGAGATGCGTGGCATCGGCGTTGACCGCCTGCACCAGGATGCCCGGCGCTTCGTCCGCCAGACGGCTCAGCAGCGGCGGCAGCATCTGCGAGGCACCGGCATCGAGCAGGAAGAAGCTGAAGCTGCGCTGGCTGGTGCGCGGGTCAAAGCCGACATGGTCCGCGCGCAGCGCACGCACGCTTTGGAGAATACCCCGCACCGGCTCGGCCAGCTCCAGTGCCTTGGGTGTCGGCTCCATGCGCAGGCCGACGCGGACGAACAGCGGATCACCGAAATACTGGCGCAGCCGCGCCAGCGTCTTGCTCAACGCAGGCTGGGTCAGGTTGAGCACGCGCGCTGCCTTGGTGAGGCTGCGCTCGCTCAGCAGCACATCCAGCACCAGCAGTTGATTCAGGCTGAGTTCGTCTTCATGACGCTGGGGAATAGTGTCCATGACGCGAGGTGATTAGCAAACGGGCCGGCTCGGCTGTAGTCTAGTTTCACACAGCTGGCACAGATCAGAAAGCAGGGTTTCCAGAGACAAAGCTTCCTCCAGGCCCAGTCGCATGGGCAACGAGGAAGGCCCCAACAAGGAGGAGATCGCCATGTCGTCCGCAGCCTTCATCGAAGCCGGCGCGAGTCGCTTTACCGATGCCGCCATCGACGCCACCAGCTTCCGCGACGCCTTGTCGCGTGCGGTCACCGCCGTGACCGTCATTGCCACCGACGGCGCAGGCGGCCGCGCCGGCGTCACGTGCTCGGCTGTCTGTTCAGTGAGCGATGCGCCGCCCACCGTGCTTTTCTGCATCAATCGCCGCAGCGCGGCAAACAGCGTGATCAAGTCCAACGGCGTGGCCAGCATCAACTGGCTCCACGCCAGCCAGACCGCGGTGTCCCAACTGTTCGCCGGAGCCGGAGCGGTGCCGATGGCGCAGCGCTTTGACGGTGACAGCTGGGACGTGTTCGCCACCGGCGCGCCATACAGCAAATCCGCCGTCGTCGCGCTCGACTGCAAGGTCGTCGACCAGTTCGAGATCGGCACCCACAGCGTCTTCGTCGCGCAGGTGCTCGGCAGTTCCGGCGCCGAAAGCAGCAACGACACGCCGCTGGTCTACTGCCGGCGCAGCTACGCCACCACGCAGCCAGTCGCGGCGTAAGGCCGGCTTCAGGCCGGCTTCAGGCGGGATTAAGGCGGGCTTAAGTCCGCATACGGCGGCCTGGCGCGCGCCAGGCGGCACCCGAAATTCCTATCCGCGTCCATATGCCCTTCCCCCGGGCAGGGACTGTCACACCCCGAAAAAACCACCAAGGAGACCTCGCGATGATTCGCACTGGCAAGCAGTACCTGGAATCGCTCAACGACGGCCGCAACGTATGGGTCGGCAATGAGAAGATCGACAACGTCGCGACGCACCCCAAGACGCGGGACTACGCGCAGCGTCACGCTGACTTCTACGACCTGCACCATCGTCCCGACCTGCAGGACGTGATGACCTTCATCGACACCGACGGCGAACGCCGCACCATGCAGTGGTTCGGCCACTTCGACAAGGAACAGCTGCGCCGCAAGCGCAAGTACCACGAGACGATCATGCGCGAGATGGCCGGCGCTTCGTTTCCGCGCACACCGGACGTCAACAACTACGTACTGCAGACCTACATTGACGACCCGTCGCCGTGGGAAACGCAGACGATCGGCGCCGAGGGCAAGGTCAAGGCAAAGAATATTGTCGACTTCGTCGACTTCGCCAGGAAGCACGATCTGAACTGCGCGCCGCAGTTCGTCGACCCGCAGATGGACCGCTCGAGCCCGGATGCCCAGCAGCGCTCGCCCGGCCTGCGCGTCATCGAGAAGAACGACAAGGGCATCATCGTGTCAGGGGTCAAGGCTATCGGCACTGGCGTCGCCTTTGCGGACTGGATCCATATCGGCGTGTTCTTCCGCCCTGGTATCCCGGGCGACCAGGTCATCTTCGCCGCCACGCCGGTCAACACCCCGGGCGTGACCATCGTCTGTCGTGAGAGCGTGGTCAAGGACGACCCCATCGAGCACCCTCTGGCCGCGCAGGGCGACGAACTGGACGGCATGACGGTATTTGAGAACGTCTTCATCCCATGGTCGCATGTGTTCCACCTGGGCAATCCCGAGCACGCCAAGCTCTACCCGCAGCGTGTGTTCGACTGGCTGCACTATCACGCCCTCATCCGCCAGTCGGTGCGCGCCGAGCTGATGGCCGGCCTGGCGATCCTGATCACCGAGCATATCGGTACCAGCAAGATCCCGGCAGTGCAGACTCGCGTGGCCAAGCTGATCGGCTTCCACCAGGCCATGCTCGCGCACATCGTCGCCAGCGAAGAGCTGGGCTTCCATACGCCGGGTGGTGCCTACAAGCCGAACATCCTGATCTACGACTTCGGCCGGGCGCTCTACCTCGAGAACTTCTCGCAGATGATCTATGAGCTGGTCGATCTCTCCGGACGCAGCGCGCTCATCTTCGCGAGCGAAGACCAGTGGAACGATCAGGCGCTCAACAGCTGGTTCGAACGCATGAACAACGGTCCGGTGGGCAAGCCGCACGACCGCGTGAAGATCGGCCGCGTGATCCGCGATCTGTTCCTGACCGACTGGGGCAACCGCCTGTTCGTCTTCGAGAACTTCAACGGCACCCCGCTGCAGGCGATCCGCATGCTGACCATGCAACGCGCCGAGTTCTCGGGCGCGGGCCCCTACGGCACCCTGGCTCGCAAGGTCTGCGGCATCGAACTGAGCGAAGGCAACGAGAGCGAATACAAGGCCACCGCCGGCTACGCCAAGGCGCTGGATTCGGCGCGCCACCAGGAAAAGCTGGCCCTGAGCGGCACGATGACTGTGTGACCGCCTGACCGCCTGACCCTCCGGCCAGCGCTGCCTGGCCGGAACACCTGAAACATGCAAGGAGGGAACGATGCAAACGAATGATCTGCTCGACAAGATTTTCCGCGGCGCACGCAGCCAGAACGGCTGGCTGCCCACGCCGGTGGCCGACAGCAAACTGCGGGAGCTCTATGACCTGATGAAGTTTGGCCCGACCTCGGTCAACTGCTCGCCGGCCCGGCTGGTGTTCGTGCGGACGGAGGAAGGAAGGGCGAAGCTGCGTCCGGCACTGGCGCCGGGCAATGTCGAGAAGACCATGGCTGCGCCGGTCGTCGCGATCGTCGGCTACGACACCCGCTTCTACGAGCAGCTGCCTGAGCTGTTTCCGCACAACCCGGCGGTCAAGGCGTGGTTCGAGGGCGACGAAAAGGTCGATTTCGCCAACACCACGGCGTTTCGCAACGGCACGCTGCAAGGCGGCTATCTCATCGCCGCGGCGCGCGCGCTGGGACTGGATTGCGGCCCCATGTCCGGCTTCAACAACCAGGCCGTCGACCAGGCCTTCTTCGCCGGCACCAGCATCCGCTCGAACTTCATCTGCGGCCTTGGGCACGGCGACCCCGAAAAGGTGTTCGCCCGCAGTCCGCGCCTGTCGTTCGAGCAGGCCTGCCAACTTGCCTAGTGGCCGGGAGTCCAGCGATGCAAGAGTATGACCAGCATAACCTGACCAAGGCCGTCATTGCACGGCTGGCCGATACGCCCAGGGCGCGCACGAAGGAGATCATGACCAGCCTGGTGCGGCACCTGCACGACTTCGCGCGTGAGGTACGGCTGACCGAGATCGAATGGAAGCAGGGGATCGACTACCTGACCGCCACCGGCCAGATGTGCGACGACAAGCGCCAGGAGTTCATCCTGCTCAGCGACGTGCTGGGCCTGTCGATGCTGACCGTGGCAATGAACCAGGAGAAGCCGGAAGGCTGCACCGAGGCTACCGTGTTCGGTCCTTTCCACGTCGAAGGCGCGCCGCATTACGAGCATGGCGCGGATGTGGCGAACGGCGCAAAGGGCGAGCCCTGCATGGTCTATGGACGGGTCACGGATGTGGACGGCCGTCCGGTTGCCGATGCCGTGGTGGAAACCTGGCAGGCGGACGCTGACGGCCACTATGACGTGCAGTACGAAGGGCTTGAAGTGGCCCAAGGCCGCGGCGTGCTGAAGTCGGGCGCTGATGGCCGCTTCCATTTCCGCTCCATCGTCGCGCAGGCCTATCCGATTCCTGACGATGGTCCCGTCGGCCAGCTGCTGCGCGCCACCGGCCGCCATCCATGGCGGCCTGCGCACCTGCACTTCATGATCAAGGCGCCTGGCTACGAGACGCTGGTCACGCACGTCTTCAGGCGCGGCGACAAGTATCTCGACTCCGACGCCGTGTTCGGCGTGCGCAAGTCCCTGATCGGCGACTGGGTCCGCCTGACCGACGGCACCTACCGGCTCGACTTCGACTTCGTGCTCAATCCGGCCCGCTAGCACCGGAACCCGGCGCGCCGCCTTCGCGGGCGGCGCGGCTGCAACCACGCACCGCGCCAGCCGGCCCGGTGTTTCGCGCGGTCAGGTGGCGCGTGGGGTAACTGGAAATCGGCAGATACAAGATGTGGAAGATTCCAAAGGAGTACAGCCATTTTGCGTTTGGCGCGATACAGGCTGGCGTAACGTGTGCGGTGGCATCAGCGATCGCAAGCATGCAGTTCGTCGCGGAGGGAACGTTTATTTCGCACTGGCTGCGTGCGTATTTCCTTTCCTGGGCGGCAGTGCTGCCCGTCGTCATCGTCGCGGCACCGCTCATTCACTGGCTCGCGAACCGGATCACACGTTGAACGCAGGCGGATCGCTAAAAGCCCTGGGATTCGAAGGGGCCAGCACGTCGTGCAACCAGCCACACATCTGAAAATCGCGTTGAACCTGCGGATCCGCCGACGCCCCCGTTGCAGGCGGCGTCGGCGGCATGTTTCGCACCTGCCGGACTAGTGCTCGACCAGGTGCTCGATGCGTATCGGCAGCTCCCGCACGCGCTTTCCGGTTGCGTGAAACACGGCATTGGCCACGGCCGGGGCCACGCCCACCAGTGCGATTTCACCTAATCCCTTGACGCCCAGCTCGTTCACATGGGGATCGACCTCGTCGACAAAATGCGCCTCCAGCCCCTGGATATCCAGGTTGACGGGCACGAGGTAATCCGCCATGTGCGCATTCACTGGTCGGCCATCGCGCGGATCCAGCGCAGTTCGCTCCATCAGGGCCATGCCGATGCCGCCGACCATCCCGCCCGTGCATTGGCTGGCTGCCAACCGCGGATTCACGATACGACCCGCACCATAGGCGCCGACGACGCGCCGGACACGGATCGTGCCGACATCGGGATCGATGGCGACTTCGACAAACACCGCACCGAAGGCATGCATGGAAAACCGGCTGCGCACCTCGGCATCGGGGCCAGCCGTGGCGCTGGCTTCGATGGCGCCATCCGTGCCATCCACGCGTGCCTGGCGCTGCTCCAGCGCGGCCAGGCAGGCCGAACGCACCGCTGAGCCCACCGACGCGAGCGTCATCGAGCCGCCATGTGGCGGAGTCGGCGGGAAATCCGAACGGCCCAGGCTGAAGCGCACGCTGGCCATCGGCAGTCCCAGCGTCTCGGCGGCAATCTGGGTGATCGAGGTGTAGGTGCCTGGGCCCATGTCGCTGGCGGCGGCTTCCACTTCGGCCGTTCCGTCGGCAAGCAGACGCACGCGGGCGCTGGCCTGGCCATGGAACACGGGGTAGCTGGCACAGGCCATCCCCCAGCCGATACGCAGCCGGCCATCCCGCATCGAGCCCGGCTCGCGCGTGCGGCGCGACCAGCCGAACGCGTCGGCGCCGCGCGCATAGCAGGCCAGCATGGAGCGGCTGGAGAACGGCAATTGCATCCCTTCGTCGAGCTCGGGTTCATTGCGCCGTCGCAGTTCCAGCGGATCCATCTCGAGAGCGTGGGCCAGTTCGTCCATCGCGCATTCCAGCGCAAAGACGCCGGTAGCCTCGCCCGGACCCCGCATATAGGTCGGCGTGCCGATGTCCAGCGGCACCAGCCGGTAGCGGGTGCGCACATTGGGGCAGCGATAGAGGAACGGCGTCACCGAAGTGAGTGCCTCGGTGAACTGCTCGTACCGACTGGTTTCGCCGGTGCCTTCGTGCACGATGCCGGTCAGCCTGCCGTCGGGCGTCGCCGACAGCGCGATGCGCTGCACGGTGCGCGGCCGGTGTCCCGTCAGATGGAACATCTGTCGCCGCGACAGCACCAGCTTGACAGGCCTGCCTGCTTCGCTGGCGGCGAGCGCCGCCAGCGTGACGTGCGGCCAGGTGCGCAGGCTGGTGCCGAAGGCGCCACCGATGAACGGGCAGACGACGTGGACGTTTTCAGCGGGGATGCCGAAGATCGCTGCGATCTCGGCCTGCTCGTTCACCACGAACTGGCTCTTGCTCCAGAGCGTCAGCCGGTCGCCTTCCCAGGCGGCAACGGTGGCGTTGGGCTCGATCGGGAAGTGATTCTCGCGCGCGGCATCGTAGGTGACGTCGATGCTGACGGCCGCCGCGGCCAGCGCGGCCAGTGCGGCCTCTGGGTCGCCGCGGACCCGGTCCGCCGAATGAGGACCGGGCTCGCGTCCCGCCTCGGGCACCACGGCCTCGGCGCGCTGGTCCAGCGGGTCGGAGACCGGCCGCTCTTCTGCATAGCGAATCTGCAGCAGCCGAGCCGCGTGTTCGGCCTGGTCCACCGTCTGCGCCACGACCACGGCAACCGGCTGCCCGTAGAAGCGGACGCGATCGTCCTGCAGGACATGCAGACGTTCGCCGTGTTCAGGGTCGATAAAACCCTTGTGCGGGGCGTACGCCAGTTTCGGCGCGTTGTCGTGGGTCAGTACCGCCAATACCCCTGGCAGCCGGCGCGCGGCTTCGGCGTCGAGGGCGGTCACGCGACCCAGTCCGATCGAAGCGCCCACGATCACCGCGTAGGCCTGCCCGGGCTGGTTGAAGTCGGCGGCATACCGCGCGCTGCCGGTCACCTTGGCGCGCCCGTCGACGCGGGCATGCGGCTGGCCGATATGGTTTGCGTTCATCTGCCTTCTCCTGCGAGTTCGAGGGCTCGTACCACGGTTCGCTGCAGCAGCGCGACCTTGTAGCGGTTGCCTGGCAGCGGCGTGGCGCCTGCAATCGTGGCAAGCGCTGCCGCCTCGAAGCTGGCGCGCGTCGGCGGCTTGCCTTGCAGTGCGAGTTCGGCGGCGCGCATGCGCCACGGGCGGGTGCCAACGCCACCGCAAGCGAGGCGAGCGGCCTGGATCGCTCCATCCCTGACCTCGTATGCCGCCGCCGCCGATACCAGTGCGAATTCATAGGAGGCGCGGTCCCGCACCTTCAGGTAGCGCGCTGTCCGTGCATAAGCGAGCGGTGGAATCCGGACCTCGACGATCAGTTCGCCGGGCCGCAATGCGTGTTCGAGATGCGGCGTGGTGCCGGGCAGCAGGTAAAGGTCTTCCACGGCGAAGTGGCGCGCGCCGTGCGGTCCCCGTACATGGACCACCGCGTCCAGTGCGACCAGCGCGACCGCAAGGTCGGACGGATGCGTGGCGGAGCAATGGTCGCTGACGCCCAGAATGGCATTGCCCGCGTGCAGGCCGTCAATGGCGGCGCAGCCGCTGTCCGGCGAGCGCTTGTTGCAGGCGGCATCGAGCATGCGGAAATAAGGACAGCGTACGCGCTGGAGCAGGTTGCCGCCGATGCTGGCCATGTTGCGCAACTGGGGTGAGGCGCCCTCGACCAGCGACTCGGCGATCAACGGGTGTAGCCGGCAAACGTCGGCATGCGCGGCGACATCGGACATGCGGGCCAGCGCACCGATGACCAGCTCGTCGCCCTCCACGCGGATATGGTTCAGCGGCAGCGCGTTGATGTCGACCAGCTGCGCGGGCTGTTCCACGTGCTCGCGCATCAGGTCGACCAGCGTGGTGCCGCCGGCGATGAAGCGGGCCCCGGCCGCGGCCGCCGCCAACGCCTCGGCTTCCGAGCCGGCTTTCTGCAGTGTGAAGGGGATCATGGCAGCTTCCTCCCACCAACCTCTGCGATCGCCGCGACAACCCCCGGGTAAGCCCCGCAACGGCAGATATTGCCGCTCATCCAGAAGCGCACATCGTCGGCCGAGGTGGCATGACCCTCATTGATGCAAGCGACGCCGGACATGATCTGGCCAGCCGTACAGAATCCGCATTGGAAGCCATCGTGCGCGATAAACGCGGCCTGCAGCGGATGCAGGTCGCCGTCGGCCGATGACAGGCCTTCGATCGTGCTCACGTGGGCGTCGTCATACATTGCGGCCAAAGCCAGGCAGGCGTTGATCCTGCGCCCGTCCACCAGCACCGTGCAGGCCCCGCACGCGCCCTGGTTGCATCCCTTCTTCGTGCCCGTGAGGTCCAGGCGCTCGCGCAGTACGTCAAGCAGGGATTCGCGCGGATCGATATCGAGGCGATGCAGCGTGCCGTTGACTGTCAGGCGCAGCGGCATGGTTGAGCCGCAACAATCACCAGAATGTGGTTGGCTTCCGTCGGAACGAACAGAACTAGAAGACATAGTCGACATTCCTCTTCTCATAGCCCAACGACTTGGGCGGTTAGGGACAGGGCCCGCATGGGAACCGAAAGGTGTGTGGCGACCTCGGACTGGTGGGACAGTCGTCGAAACGCTACAGGCACCGGCGGTCATCGCAATAGAACATCCGTGCGCTGCGGTGGACGATTCTTGCGCTGACGCGTTGGATGATAGGATTGAAAAAGGGGACCGGCCGGCCTGGCTTGCGTCAGGTCCGGCGGATTGTGCAGGCCGGTTTACTTCGACCGGATTAATTCATATGCTTCGATGCGCGGCGGGACCTGGCCCTTCCCCCGACGCAGCCGACGTGGGCCCATCAGATAGGAAACTGCGTCGTCGATAGCACCTGCTTGAGCACCATGAATGACCGGATCTGCCTCACGCCCGGCAGGTAGAGCAATTGTTCCGCATGGAGGCGGTTGAAGCTCTCACTGTCCCTTGTGCGCACCAGCATGAAGTAATCGAATTCGCCGGTCACGACATGGCATTCCATGCAGCCGGATACCTTTTGCGCGGCAGACTCGAACAGCGCGAAGGATTCGGGCGTGGAGCGATCCAGCACCACGCCGATCATCACAAGCATTCCCGCATCCAGCGCAGCGGGGTTCAGCAGCGCCACGATGCCACGGATCAGCCCCATTTCCTTGAGTCGTTCCACGCGCCGCAGGCAGGCCGGCGGGCTCAGGTTGACCTTTGCGGCCAAGGCCACGTTGGAGATCGAGGCGTCCTGCTGCAGGGCGCGCAGGATCGCCTTGTCGGCGCGGTCGAGCGTGTCCACATGGGGCGCGGATGGGGGCGTTTGCGACGCAGCCCGAACCGGAGCATCGGGGGCTGATTTGGTGCGAAATTTTGTTTCTTTCATTTGATCTGTAAAAGAATTTTCTACGGCTTAAGAGTAGATATACCTATTAATAGTGTTCAAAAGCACGCTTCTTTGCAAGCACGTTTCGTGGCTTTTTTTCTAGGATAGAGTCCGTCGCCGCATCGCCGCATCGCCGGGTTGCTGTGAGGCACACCGATGACGGGACAACACCCCTAACCCTGGAGTCGCCACCATGAATCTCAAGCGTTTCGCCCGCTATCCCCTGACGTTCGGCCCCACGCCCATCCAGCCGCTCAAGCGTCTCTCTGCCCATCTTGGCGGCAAGGTCGAGCTGTACGCCAAGCGCGAGGATTGCAATAGCGGCCTGGCCTTTGGCGGCAACAAGACCCGCAAGCTCGAATACCTGATCCCGGACGCACTCGCGCAAGGCTGCGACACGCTGGTCTCGATCGGCGGCATCCAGTCGAACCAGACGCGCCAGGTGGCCGCCGTGGCCGCGCACCTGGGACTCAAGTGCGTGCTCGTCCAGGAAAACTGGGTCAATTACTCCGACGCGGTCTATGACCGGGTCGGCAACATCCAGATGTCCCGGATGATGGGTGCCGACGTGCGCCTGGTGGCCGACGGCTTCGACATCGGCATCCGCAAGAGCTGGGAAGAGGCCATGGAGAGCGTGCGCCAGGAGGGCGGCAAGCCGTATCCGATCCCGGCCGGCTGCTCGGAGCACCCGCTGGGCGGCCTGGGCTTCGTCGGTTTTGCCGAGGAAGTGCGCGCGCAGGAGGCCGAGCTGGGCTTCAGGTTCGACTACATCGTTGTGTGTTCGGTCACGGGCAGCACGCAAGCGGGCATGGTGGTGGGCTTTGCCGCCGACGGCCGGGCTGATCGCGTGATCGGTATCGATGCCTCCGCCAAGCCCGCCCAGACCCGCGCGCAGATCCTGCGCATCGCCAAGCATACTGCGGGGCTGGTGGAACTGGATCGCGATATCGTCGACGCCGACGTGGTCCTCGACGAGCGCTATGGCGGCCCCGAATATGGCCTGCCGTCCGAAAGCACGCTCGAGGCTATCCGCCTGAGCGCCAAGTACGAAGGCATGATGACCGACCCGGTCTACGAGGGGAAATCGATGCAGGGGATGATCGACATGGTCCGGCGCGGCGAATTCCCCGAAGGCTCGCGCGTGCTGTATGCCCATCTCGGCGGAGCACCGGCCCTGAACGCCTACAGCTTCCTGTTCCGCAACGGCTGACCGACGCACGGAGGTGCTGCGATGAATCCCACTCTACATTCGTCCCTGCGCAGAGCCTTCGTGGCGGCCCGGGCGCTGGCGCTGCCAGCGCTGGCGGTTGCCGCCGTCGGGGCCCACGCGGCATCGGCGTATCCGGTCCGGCCCGTCACGCTGGTGGTGCCGTTTCCGGCCGGCGGGGCGGTCGACATGATCGGACGGCTCGTCGGCAAGAGCCTTGGCGATGCACTGGGCCAGCCGGTGGTGATCGAGAACCGCGCCGGTGCCGGCACCATCGTCGGGGCCGGCTACGTGGCCAAGGCCGCGGCCGATGGCTACACACTGCTGATCAGTTCGGGCTCGACATTCACCGTCAATCCGGCCATCAACGCGAGCCTGCCGTATGACCCCGTGAAAAGCTTCGAGCCCGTCGGGCTGGTGGCGCGCGTACCGCTGATTGTGCTGGCGAACAAGGTGGTGCCAGTGGATACGCTGCCGCAGATGGTTGCGGCGGTCAACGCTGCGCCGGGCAAGTACGTCTATGGGTCCTTCGGTACCGGCACCACCGGGCATTTCGCAGGCGAGCTGCTGCTGGGCGTTACGGGCATGAAGCTGCAGCACATCCCGTACAAGGGCAGTGCGCCGGCTGTGGCCGACCTGATCGGCGGGCAGATTCCGTTCTCGGTCGATACGGTCGCCGCGTCGCTGCCCCATATCCGCAGCGGCAAGATCAAGCCGGTCGCGGTCATGGGCGCCCGCCGCGCCACGCTGCTGCCTGACGTGCCCACCGTCGCGGAAGCGGGTTATCCGGGCTTCGACGCCGACTCGTGGGTAGCCATTGCGGCGCCGCGCGGCTTGCCGGCCGACGTCAGCGCCCGGCTCGAAAAAGCGGTAGCGCAGGCGATGAAAGACCATGAGGTCCAGCAGAAGCTGCTGGCCAACGGGCTGGAGCCGAACTACGCGGGCCCGGGGCAGGTCAGCGCCATGATCAGCAAGGAACTGCCGCTGATGCGCGCCACTGCTCAGCGTGCGAACATCACGCCGAATTAGTGGTTTCCATGGTCTTACCTGGAGACAGCAGCATCCAAACGGGCGACCCGAATCTTCGCGAATCAGGGGATTTCCTTGTTGGAGGTGCCCCAGCCGATTCGATGCCGCTCCTGTGTCGCCTCGTGCCGCGCATCCTCCTCGCTGTGCAGGTAGCCGCTGGTCGTGGAGATCGACGAATGCCCAAAATTATCCCTGACATAGCGCAGATCCACCTGCCGGTCGGTCATGTGCGAGCCGGCGGTATGGCGCAGCCAGTGGGCCGAGGCGCTCGCCAGGACATCGGCCTGCGCCGCCCATTCCGGCCCGCGCGCGCGCAGGCGCGCGGCCGCCAGGCCGAACACTTCCTTCAGGATCAGGTGTAGCGCCCCGCGTGACAGGCCTTTGTCATGGTGCTCGCGGCCTGCGCGTCCGATCACCGGCAGCAGCAGCGGGCGCGTTTCGCCGGGGTGCGGGGTGGGTGCCAGCCCGTGGGCGCGGCGGTAGCGCGCCAGTTCGGCGATCAGCTCGTCGGTGGCTGGCACCAGCCGGGTCTTGTTTCCCTTTCCGGTGACCTCGAGCCACCAGCGCTCGATGCCCTGGGCATCGCGGCGGCAGAAGAACGCCCCCATGGTGGTGCCGGTGACTTCCGCCGCGCGCAGTCCGCCCAGATAGAGCACGCTCAACAGCCAGCGGCAGCGCGCCGCATGCAGCCGCTCACGCGCGGTTTCCGTTGGCATGGCCTCGACCGTGTCCTTGACGGTTTCCCACAGTTCGTGGCTCAGGTACCGGGTGATGCGGGGCTGCGTCGGCGCGCGCCGCCGGCGCGCCAGCGCGAGCGGATTGCCGGCCAGGTAGCCGGCCTCGGTCAGCCAGGCGAAGAGGGCGTTCAGGATCACCAGCGCGTGGCGCACGCTCGCCGGCGACAGCGGCCCGGCAAACGGGCGCCAGTCCGGATGGCCGCGGCCGAGCTTCTTGCTGCCGGCGAGCACCCAGCGCGCGGCGGGCTGGGGGTCGGCCAGGAAGCGTTCATAGACCAGCAGGTCCTCGTGCGTCAGTGACGACAGCGGCTTGCCCAGTTGCAGCACGGCCCACAGCAGCAGCCGCTCGACCTCGCGGCGGTAGGCGTTCACGGTCGCCGCGCTGTCGGCATAGCGCGCGAGCCAGGCGGTGACGGCGGCCAGGTCGTCGGCCGCGGCGATGCGGGCGGCGGTGGCGGGCGCGCGGTTGCTGCCGTCGCGTCCGGACAGCGCCGCCGGCAGGTGCAACTGCTCCAGCGGCGTCGGCTGGATGGCGAGGAGGCCGGAAGCGGGTGTGGCGGGCGGCGAGGCAGGAAGGTCCAAGTTCGGAAGCAGTGGCTGAGGTTAGTCTAGGTCGATATTATAGACATAAGCGCAATTATGTCTAAAATATCTCTTATTATGTTGGATAGATAACCTATTACGTAGTAATATTTATCAATCGAAATTCACTTTGTTACCCGATGGCCTCCGCCGACCCCGAGTTGACCGACGCTGCGCTGCAGGCCGCCATGGCCGACGATATTGCCGAGCTGCGCGGCCGTTTCCCCGAGACCCGCGCGCTCTACCGTGAGGTCTGCGGCCTGCTGTTCTTCCGCTACGGCATCACGCCCACCGCCAACAAGCTCTATCAGCTGGTGCGCAAGGGCAGTATGGGCACGCCCGCCGAGGTGCTGCAGGCGTTCTGGCAGGAACTGCGCGGGCGCACCCGCGTCACCATCGACCATCCGGACCTGCCGCAGGCGTTGAAGGACATTGCGGCCGGCGCGGTGCAGACCATCTGGCAGGCGGCCAACGAGGCCGCCACCGCCGAACTCGCCACGCTGCGCGCCGAGGCTCGCGCGGCGTCCAGCGCGGCCGAAGCCGAGCGTGATGCGGCGCGGGCCGAGACCGCGCTCGCACGCGAGGAAGCCGCGACGCTGGTCGCGCAGCTGGATGCCGCGCGACAGGCCATCGAGGAAAGTCAGGCCGCGCTGGCGGCGGAGCGGCAGGCACACGCCGCCACCCAGGCCCGGCTGGAAGCGGGCAGGGCAGAGCTGGAGGCGGCGGGCCGGCAGCTGGCAGAGCTGCGGACCCAATTCTCGACCGAGCTCGAGCGGGCCCGCGAGCAGGTGGCCATTGCCCAGGAGCGGGCCGAGGCCAGCGAGCGGAGGGCACTGCGAGAGCTGGATCAGGAGCGCACCGTGCGCCAGAAGAGCGAGCGTGCCACCGAGGAGCTGCGCACGGAACTGGCGGCGGCACGCGGCGAAGCCCGCGACGCGGCGGTGGCGCAGGCCGAGGCCCGGGCCCGGCTCGAGACCCAGGTCACGGCGCTCACCGAGCAACTCACCACGCGGCTCGCGGCCGCCGACGCCGCCGAGCGCAAATCGGCCAACGATCTGGCCACGGTGCAGGCGGACCTCACCGCGGCGCAGCGCCGGGCCGAGCGCGCCGAAGCCGAGGCGGCGCTCGCGCGCCAGCTGCTGGCAGAATTGCGCCTGCCGCGCGAGCGGGAACGGCGGCGCAAATCCGCCGGCCCGGCACCGACCGATAGCGAAGCACCCAATGAAACGCCAGCCGACGAGCACGGGGCGCCTACCGCCTCGAACCCGGAAGATGGCAGCGACGGCAACGACAACCAAAACGATGACAGTAAGAACTGAGCGGGCGGCGGCGATCCGCTGGATCCGGGACCAGATGGCCGACTACGACCTGACCATGGAGGAACTGCGGGAGGCAGGGTGCTTTGATCCGCCGCCGCCGCCCCCACCGCCGCCTCCACCCGCACCCGCGCCACCGCCTGTGGTCTGCTACCGCGATGCCGCGGGCCACAGTTGGGACGGGACCGGGGATATGCCGGACTGGCTGCGGCGGGCGGTCAATGCGGGGCAAAGCGTGGAGTTTTTCCGGGTCGGATAGCTGCCGGTTACCAACAGGACCGCAGTATGATGAAGTGTGGCCTCTATTGTCGGCAGACGAAGTATTTGTCTGGGCTAGCCCTCGAACACGTGATTCCACAGTTCCTCGGTGGTGCTTATGCTCCTGAAGGTTTAAGAGTCGGGATGTTGTACGTGAACGGTACAACAACAACTTTGGCGGGAAACGGGGCTGACGCGATCATGCAGACCAATGCAGGAGCCCTACTGTCATGAACATGCCGCGAACCACCCTTGAGCAATGGCGCGTGGTGCAGGCTATTGTCGAGCATGGCGGCTATGCGCAAGCGGCAGAGGTGCTGCACAGAAGCCAGTCTTCAGTGAGCTATATGGTGGCCCGGCTGCAAGAGCAGCTCGGCGTGGAGTTATTCTCTATCGAAGGCCGCAAGGCCAAGCTGACTGAAAACGGGGCGGCACTGCTTGCGCGCGCCAACGAATTGCTGGATGGTGCCTGCCGTCTGGAACAGCTGGCCGACAACCTGCAGCAAGGCTGGGAGGCAGAAGTCAGGCTGGCGGTGGACGCCGCACTGCCTCCAACGCTGCTGCTATCGGCACTGAAGGAGTTCGCGGGATTTGCGCCGCAGACGCGCGTACACCTGACAGAAGTGGTGCTCTCCGGCGCTGACCAGGCACTGCTGGAGCGGCAGGTCGATCTGGCCGTTGGCACGCGGGTCCCGACTGGACATTTCGGCGAGCGGCTGGTGGACATCCCGTTCATCGCCGTTGCCCATCGCGACCACCGGCTACACCGGCTTGGCCGCGAGTTAACCGCCGAAGACCTGAGCCACGAGATGCAGGTGGTGCTGCGCGACTCCGGTCACGCCAATCCGCGCGATGATGGCTGGCTCGGCGCCACGCTGCGCTGGACGGTGAGCAATATGGAATCCATGCGCATGCTGGTGGCTGGCGGGCTAGGCTTTGCCTGGCTGCCAGCGCACCTGGTGACCGGGCCGCTGGAGCAAGGCGCGGTGCAGCCACTGCCGCTGCGTGAAGGCCGCATCCGGCACGTGGTGCTCTATCTCGTCCACAGTCAACCGGTAGTGACTGGTCCTGCCACTCGACGCCTTGCCGATGTGCTGGCGAAGGCTGCCCAGGCCTTTGCCAAAGCGCTCTAATACCGCCTCCGCCAATATCGGCTAATCCGATCAGATTGCTCCGAATTTCAAATAATCGGCCGCTCGGTCGAGCCATATTATTCTGGAAAATCGAGTAAAAGCGGGCGTGCAGACCCGCCGCCGTCGGAGACAATATGAACCACTTTATTGCCATCGAGGCCTTCGTGCGCGTGGCGGAAACCTGCAGCTTCGCCGAAGCTGCGCGCCAGTTGGGAGTCGCCGGGTCCATTGTCACCAGCCGCGTGCAGCAGCTGGAGAAGTTCGTCGGCGCACCGCTCTTCCACCGCAACACCCGCCATGTGCGCCTGTCCGAGCTTGGTGAGGCGTACTACAAAGAATGCGCCGAAGCGGTGGCGCAACTGAACAGCCTCACTGACCAGATGCGCGACCTTAAGGGGACGCCCACTGGCCGGCTGCGCATCCACATGCTGCCCGGCTACGCGATCGGGCATTTTGGCGAGCTCCTCAATGGCTTCATGCAGCGCTACGGCGGTATTCAGCTCGACATTATCGTTAGCGACCGCGTAGTTGATCCGATCGAGGAAGGTTTCGATGTAGCCTTCCAGATCTTCCCGCCGATATCAAGCCTGCTGATTGAGCGGCGCCTGTTCCCCGTGCGGCGGCTGTTCTGCGCCACGCCGGAATACCTCGAGCGGCACGGCGTGCCGGTGGTGCCCACAGACCTGCTTGACCATACGACGGCGCTCTACGCCGGATATCCGTCACGCAACCGCTGGGCGTTTACGCGTGGCGACGAATCGGTGTCGCTCGAACTGCCAGGACAGGTTCGCTCCAATTCCGTGCACCTGCTGCGCGACTACGCCGAGTCCGGCGCCTGCATTGTCTGCCTGCCCACGTTGGTTGCCAGCGAAGCTCTGCGGAGCGGGCGGCTGCTACCAGTGCTGACGGATTACAAGTTGGCACCGTTCTCCTTCGCCGCCGTCTATCCGACCACACAGCGCCAGGCCATCAAGGTCAAAATGCTCGTGGAGTTCCTTGCTGAGCGCCTTGCCGGAGAGCCGGAGTGGGATGTGCCGTTGCTCGCGCGCGGGTGGGTGAGCTGAGCGCTTGCGCGGCAATTCCTCCGTTTTTGCGAAGGCCGCATTCGCCGATTTCACGATTGTTGTTGCAATGCGATAGCCACTATCGTGTCTCCACGATCCACTGACAACATCAGGAGACAGTCGCGATGAACACCGTATCCAAGACCGCGTACAAGACCGTATTCGGCTCGCTCGGCAACTACCAGAAGGGCGGCATCGAAGTCACGCAGGGCGATGCCCGACACTATGTGTTTTCCAACGTCTTTGAAGTCGCCGCGAAATCGGTGCCGTACGAAAGGGTCGTGGTCGGCAAGAACCTGGAATACGTGGTTGAAACCGCGCGCGCCGACGGACAGTCGCCATGGTTTGCCTGCGCGCATGACGAATTCGCGATTGCCATGGACGGCGAAGTGCGCATCGACTTCATCGCGCTGGACCAGGCCCCTGCGCAAGCTGACGGCGCCGTGCTGGTGGAGCCCGCCGGCCGCAAGATGGGCCATGTGGTGCTGCGCCAGGGCCATCAGAGCCTGCTGCCGGCCGGATGCGCCTACCGCTTCAGCGCGGACAAGGCGTGCACGCTGCTGCTGCAGAGCAAGCTAGGTGCGCTCTCGGTGGAGAAGTGGGCCGAGATCTGCCTGCACTGATCTGCTTTGCGCCTTCCACTGACGCACCCGAACCCGCATCCGATCCACGGTTTTTCCAGGAGCTCCACCATGGCCATGCTCGACCTCGCTGATAAGCCCGAAACCCTTGCCCAAGGCTTTGCCGCCGACAAGGTGCAGGCAAGCACGCCAGACGCCGTTACCGGCTACCGCAGCTTCACGCTCGGCGCCTTCCGCTTCTCGCGCGATGCCTACTTTGCCACCATCCAGTGGCCGTCCGGCGGCCAGACCCGCACCCATGCAATTCCCGCCGATGCCTTCCTGCGCGCGCTGATGCGCGATGTCGCCTGGGGCTTCTTCTACGGCTGGGTCAACTTCGACCATGTCTTCGGCACGCGCAACCACTATGGCAAGGTGGATGTCTACGCGGGTGCCTTTAACGGCGTGATGAAGGAGGCCGGCGTGGACTATACCGAGACCTTCGACACGCCGCTGATCATGGCCACCTTCAAGGCCATTCTGCATGACTGGACCAACGAAGGCTTCGATCCGTTTGCCGCGCCCGAGGAAACCGGCACGGCCTTCGGCTCCAAGCACGGCGAGAATGGCGCCGCCATCGAGCGCACGCGCATCGCCACGCGCCGCATGCCGGGCCTGCCGGACGATTCCCCGCTGCGCGACGACCTGCCGGTCAACCGCGCGTTCCTGGACGTGCCGCAGGACGAGCCGGAGGTACATGTGGAGCCGGGCTTCGAAGGACAGCTCCATGCCTTCAACCTGTTCAAGTACCTGTCGCGTTCGGACGTGACCTGGAACCCATCGGTGACCTCCGTGTGCGGGCAGAGCCTGTTCTGCCCCACCACCGAGGAATTCATCCTGCCGGTTTTCCACGGCAACGACCGTGTCGAGTGGTTCCTGCAACTGTCCGACGAGATCATCTGGGACATCGGCGACAAGAACACCGGCGCCCCGCGGGCCCGCATCACCGCCCGCGCCGGCGACATCTGCGCCATGCCCGCCGATATCCGCCACCAGGGCTACTCGACCAAGCGCTCGATGCTGCTGGTGTGGGAGAACGCCACGCCGAACCTGCCCAAGCGCTACGAAAGCGGCGAGCTGAAGCCCTATCCCGTCGAATTCTAACGGTCGGGTTCCGACGCTCATCCCGAACGACTTCAAGAACACGACACATCATGCAGAACAAGCTATTTATCAACGGTCGCTTTGTCGATGCCCTGGGCGGCGGGACCATCGACGTGCTGAACCCGCACGACGGCAGCGTGATCACAGCCATCGCCGCAGCGGAAGCCGCGGACGTGGACGTCGCGGTGGAAGCCGCCACCCGCGCCTTCCCGGCCTGGTCGCGCACGGCGGCGGCCGAGCGCGGACGCCTGCTGCTCAAGCTCGCCGACAAGATCGAAGCCAACGCCGAAGCGTTGGCGCAGCTTGAATCGCTGGACACGGGCCACCCGATCCGCGATTCGCGCGCGCTGGACGTGCCGCGCACGGCGGCGTGCTTCCGCTATTTCGGCGGCATGGCCGACAAGCTGCAGGGCTCGGTGATTCCGGTGGAGACCGGCTTCCTCAACTACGTGCAGCGCGCGCCCATCGGCGTGGTCGGCCAGATCGTGCCATGGAATTTTCCGCTGATGTTCACCAGCTGGAAGATGGGCCCGGCGCTTGCTGCGGGCAATACCGTGGTGATCAAGCCCTCGGAACTCACGCCGCTGTCCTCGCTGCGCATTGCCGAGCTGATGGCCGAAGTCGGCTTTCCGGAGGGTGTGGTCAATGTGGTGCCGGGCTACGGCCACACAGCCGGGCAACGCCTGGCCGAGCACCCGGGCGTGGGCAAGATCGCGTTCACCGGTTCCACGGCCACGGGCCGCCGCATTGTCGAAGCGTCCAAGGGCAATCTCAAGCGCGTGCAACTCGAACTGGGCGGCAAGGGCGCCAACATCGTGTTCGAGGACGCGAACCTCGATGCCGCTGTCAATGGCGCCGCCTGGGCCATCTTCCACAACCAGGGGCAGGCCTGCATTGCAGGTTCGCGCCTGATGCTGCATGAGCGTATCGCGGACGAATTCCTCGAACGCTTCGGCACCCTGGCCGGCTCGATCCGTCTGGGCAATCCGCTCGATCCGGAAACCGAGATGGGGCCGCTCACCTCTGCACAACACCGCGACCGCGTATTGGCCTATGTGGACATCGCGCGCGAACAGGGTGCGCGTGTGCTGACCGGCGGCAAGGCGCCGGCAAGTGCCGGGCTGTCGGGCGGCTACTACGTCGAACCGACCATTGTCGAGGCCAGGCCGCACGATCGCGTGGCGCAGGAAGAGGTGTTCGGCCCATTTGTCACCGTGCTGCGTTTCGGCAGCGACGACGAGGCACTGGCCATTGCAAATGCCACGGAATACGGTCTCGGCAGCGGCCTGTGGACACGCGACCTTGCCCGTGCCCACAAGGTGGCAGGCGCCATCCAGGCTGGCATGTGCTGGATCAACTGCTACAAGCGCGTCAACCCGGGCAGCCCCTTTGGCGGCGTGGGCCAGTCGGGCTACGGCCGCGAGATGGGCTTCGAGGCCATGCACGACTACACCGAGGCGCGCTCGGTCTGGGTCAATGTGGACGCCGTGGTGCCGCCCCACTTCAAGCGCTGAGAGGCTGGGAGGCGATGATGGAATCCTTTGTCTACCAGTCCGCGCCGTCGCGCGTCGTGTTCGGGCAGGGCGCGCTGGCGCAACTGCCCGATGAGGTGGTCCGCCTCGTCACGTTGTCGCTGCCCGCCGATATTTCCGCCGCGTCCGGCATGAACGCGATGGCGCATGCCGTGGAAGCCCTGTATGCCCAGGATGCGAACCCGATCATCAGCCTGATGGCGGAGGAATCGACAATCCGGCGCCGGTCGAGCGCGCGCCCATCCTTGCGCTGCTGGGCCGTGCCTGGCGCGGCGGGATGCCGGCCTGACGGTGGCTCGGCCAAGGCGTCCGGAAAACCAACGGTTTTGCCCGGATAAGCCGCAAGGTGGTCCGCAACCCGCCAATCACCGGGAGACAACGATGAACACGCCCCACACGGCTGTCGAGGCGGCGCTTGCCGATCAGGTAGTGGCGCGCTTTGCCGACACACCCGACGCGCGCCTGAAAGCGCTGATGCAGGCGCTCGTGCGGCACCTGCACGCCTACGTCCGCGAAGTGGAACCGACCGAGGAGGAATGGTTTGCCGCGATCCGATTCCTGACCGATACCGGCAAGATGTGCGATGGCCTGGTGCGGCAGGAATTCATCCTGCTGTCCGATACGCTGGGCATTTCCATGCTGGTCGACGCCATCAACCACCGGCAGTCCGTCGGCGCCACCGATACCACCGTGTTCGGGCCGTTCTATATCGCCGGCATGCCTGAGCGTAGCTGCGGCGAAAACATGGCCGTTACACCCGGCACGCCTGCGGTGGTGCACGGCTATGTGCGCGACACCAACGGCGCGCCACTGCGCGGCGCCGTGCTTGATATCTGGCAGACCGCGGAGAACGGCATGTACTCGGGCCAGGACACGGCGCAGCCTGTCGGCAACCTGCGCGGCCGCTATCACACTGATGCCGACGGCTACTACGCGATACGCACCATCGTGCCGGTCAGTTACCCGATTCCCACCGACGGCCCGGTCGGCCGCATGCTCGCTGCCACCAACCGCCATCCGTGGCGGCCGGCGCACCTGCACTTCATGATCGACGCGCCGGGCCATCGCAAGCTGGTGACGCACCTGTTCAACCAGGGCGATCCCTATCTCGATTCGGATGCCGTGTTCGGCGTCAAGCCTTCGCTGCGGGTCGCATACGAGGAACGCGCCGCCGATCATCCGCTGGCGCGGCGCTTCGGCCTTGACGGTCCGTTCCGGGAGGCGCGCTACGACTTCGTCCTCGAGCCACGGTGAGCACCATGTCACGCTTCTACGCCATTTTCGCCACCGACAAGCCCGGCATGCGTGCCGTGCGCGAACGCATGCGCCCGGCCCACCGCGCCTACCTGCGTGCTGCCGCCTCACAGAGCGTCTTCGTGCGCCTGGGCGGGCCGACGCTGGATGCGCACGACGATGCAATGAACGGCACGCTGCTGGTGGTCGAGGCAGAGCGCCTCGAGGACGTCGAGCGCTTCTTGCTAGAGGACCCCTATATGCACGCGGGCCTGTTCGAGCGCATCGAGATCCGCCCGTGGGACTGGAGCCTGGGCAACCCCGAGCGCCGGGTGTAGGCCATGGACCGCGTCTTTCTGTGCCGCCTCGATGCCGTGCCGGATGGCGGCGCGCACGTGGTCGAAGCCGATCGCTTCGATGGCACCTCAGCCGTCGTGGTGGTCCGCCGAGGCCCCCAGGCGTGGGCCTATATCAATCGCTGCCCGCATTTCTCGGTGTGCCTGGAATATGCGCCGGGCGATGTGCCTACCTATGACGCGCAAGTGCTGATGTGCGCCCACCACAGCGCGCTGTTCCGCTTCGAGGATGGCTACTGCATCGAAGGCCCCTGTGCCGGCGCCGCGCTGACGCCCGTTGCGATCCGGGTGGTCGACGGCGAAGTGCAATGCGCACTGGGCATGCCCGCCGTGCCCTGACCGGATAGCGTCCGCGCAGGCGGGCGAAACCTTCACACGCAAGCAGCAAGGGGCAGTCAGCCCCGCAGGACGGAGCCAGCGCAACTGGCCCCGCAGGGAAGCGTTTTCCCTAATACAACGACAGGAGACAGGAAACCATGGATGCGCATCAGTTCAGCGGAAAGCGCCGCACCCTCGTGAAGCTGGCGGCCGGCAGCGCCGTTGCCGCGGCCACGCCGCTGCTTTCGCCATGGGTGCGGGCAGCGGGAAGCCGCACCCTGAAAATCGGCTACGTCTCGCCACAGACGGGGCCACTTGCGGCGTTCGGCGAGGCCGACCGCTACATGATCCAGCAGATGCAAGCCGCGCTGAAGAACGGCACCACGGCCGGCGGCAAGAATTACCCGGTCAGCATTCTGGTGAAGGACAGCCAGTCGAACCCGAACCGCGCAGGCGAGGTGGCGAGCGACCTGATCCTGAAGGACAAGGTCGACATCATGTTGGTCTCAGGGACGCCGGAAACCGCCAACCCGGTGTGCGATGCGTGCGAGCTGAACGAGACACCGTGCGTGTCCACCGTCGTGCCGTGGCAGCCCTGGTTCTTCGGCCGCAAGGGCGACCCGAAGAAGGGTTTCGACTTTACCTACCACTTCTTCTGGGGGCTGGAAGATGTCGTCAGCGTTTACACCGCCATGTGGCAATCGGTGCAGACAAACAAGGCTGTGGGCGGCCTGTTTCCGAATGACGGCGACGGCAATGCCTGGGGCGATGCCAAGGTGGGTTTTCCGCCTGTGCTTGCGCAGAAGGGCTTTACGCTCAAGGATCCCGGGCGCTTCCAGAGCATGACGCAGGACTTCTCGGCGCAGATCGCGGCGTTTCGGCAGGCCAATGCGCAGATCATCACCGGCGTGGTGATTCCGCCCGATGCCAAGAACTTCCTCGTGCAGGCGCGCCAGCAGGGATTTCAGCCCAAGGTCATCTCGATCGGCAAGGCCTTGCTGTTCCCCAGCGCCATCGAAGCGCTTGGCGACCTGGGCAACGGCTTGTCGACGGAGGTCTGGTGGTCGCCGTCGCACCCGTTCAAGTCGTCGGTGACCGGCCAGTCAGCGCAGCAGCTTGCCGCCGACTACGAAAAAGCCACCGGAAAGCAGTGGACCCAGCCGCTGGGCTTTGCCCATGCGCTGTTCGAAGTGGCCATCGATGTGCTGAAGCGCGCCAGGGACATCGATTCCAACACCGCCATCCGCGACGCCCTGGCAGCAACGAAGCTGAACACTATCGTCGGCAACGTAGCCTGGGGCAGCGGCCCAGTCAGGAACGTGGCCAAGACGCCGCTGGTGGGCGGGCAATGGGTCAAGGGGCAGAAGCACAAGTTCGACCTTGCCATCGTCAGCAACCAGCTCGCGCCGAGCGTGCCGCTGAGCGGTCCGCTGAAGCTGATCGGCTGATCCGGCGATCGATAGGGGAGTTCAACATGAGCAGTGTGCTGGAACTTGACCGGGTCTCCAAGCGCTTTGGCGCGCTGACAGTCACGGACGATATCAGCTTCTCGGTGCAGGCCGGCGAGACCTACGGCATCCTCGGCCCGAACGGCGCGGGCAAGACCACGCTGTTCAACCTGATCAGCGGCGATGTCCGTGCCGACAGTGGATCTGTCTCATTCAATGGCGCGCAGATCGGCCACCTGCCGCCGCACCGGCGCTGCGTGGCGGGCATCGGCCGCTCCTACCAGGTGCCGCGCCCGTTCGGCGGCATGACAGTGTTCGAGAACCTGCTTGTGGGCGCCACCTTTGGCGGGGGCAAGCCCGAGCGCGCTGCCTATGACGTGTGCGTGGACGTGCTGGCGCGCACCGGGCTCAAGGCCAAGGCCAACCGCCTGGCGGGCAGCCTGACGCTGCTCGACCGCAAGCGGCTGGAGCTGGCGCGCGCGCTGGCTACGCAGCCCCGGCTGCTGCTGCTCGACGAGATTGCCGGCGGCCTGACTGAGCCGGAGACGCATGAACTGGTTGACGAAATCCGGCAGGTGAAGGCGGCCGGAGTCAGCATCGTCTGGATCGAGCACGTGGTGCATGCCTTGCTCGCCGTGGCCGACCGGCTTCTCGTGATCAACTTCGGCCGCAAGCTGGCCGAGGGCGCGCCAGGGGAGGTCATGGACAACCCCGAAGTCCGCCGCGTCTACCTTGGCCTGGAGGCCTGACCATGACCACATTGCTTCAAACGCAGGGCCTGACCGCAGGCTACGGCGACTTCCAGGCGCTCTTCGGCATCGACGTTGCCGTCGGCGCCGGCGAAGTCATTGCGCTGATCGGTGCCAATGGCGCGGGCAAGTCAACTTTCCTCAAGACCATCGCCGGCCTGCTGCGCGCGGCGCCCGGGCAGGTGATCTACAAGGGCGCGCCGATCGGCAGCCTGCCAGCTGCCCGGATCGTCGGCAAGGGCATTGCGCTGGTGCCTGAGGGCAGGCGCCTGTTCCCGAGCCTGAGCGTGGAAGAGAACTTGCAGCTCGGCGCATACTGCGGCCGGCCTGGGCGCTGGAACCTGGAAACGGTGCTCGAACTATTCCCCGCGTTGCGCGAGCGCCGCCACCATCCGGCCGCCGCGCTGTCGGGCGGGCAGCAGCAGATGGTGGCAATCGGCCGCGCGCTGATGAGCAACCCGGAGCTACTGATGTGCGACGAACTCTCGCTTGGCCTTGCGCCCGTGATCGTGCGTGAAATCTATGCGGCGCTGCCGGCCATCGTCGCCGATGGCATGAGCGCCATCATCGTCGAGCAGGACGTGCGGCTGGCGCGCCAGGTTTCCTCCCGCTTCTACTGCTTCCAGGAGGGACGCGTCTCGCTGGAGGGCGAATCCGCCAGCGCTTCGGACGAGGCGATCACGCAGGCCTATTTCGGGGTCCAGGCATGACTACGCTCATCAACATCCTGGTACAGGGCGTGCTGCTCGGCGCGCTGTACGCGCTCTTTGCCATGGGGCAGTCGCTGGTGTTCGGCGTGATGCGGCTGACCAATATCGCGCACGGCGATTTCATCGTACTGCTGGTGTTCGTGCTGTTCGCGCTGACGGCCATGGCGCACCTGCCGCTGATGGCGGCGCTCGTGCTGCTGGTGGCCATCGCCTTCGCCGCCGGCTACGCGCTGCAGTATGTGCTGCTCAACCGTGTCAGCAGCCGCGACCCGCTGCCATCGCTGATGGTGACCTTTGGCCTGTCAATCGTGATCCAGAACGTGTTGCAGGAGCTGTTCTCAGCCGATCCGCGCGCCATTGCCACGGGCGGCTTTGAGTCGCAAGGCGTGTTGCTGCCCGGCGGCATCAACGTGGGCTACCTGCCGCTGCTGACCCTGCTGGCAACGGTGGCGGTTACGTTTGCGCTGCAATGGCTGTTTGGCAGGACCGCACTCGGACGCGCATTCCGCGCCACCTCCGACGATCGTGAGACCGTGCAACTGGTGGGCGTGTCGCACCGGCGCACCTATGCATTGGCCATGGCCATTGCTTTTGTCCTGATCGCGGTGGCGGCGGCGCTTTACGCCATGCGCACGGCGGTTTCCCCGTCCGACGGGCCCGCGCTGCTGTTGTATGCGTTCGAGGCCGTGATCATCGGCGGCATGGGCTCATTCTGGGGCACCTTCCTGGGCGGCATGGCGCTGGGCGTGGCGCAGCAGGCGGGTTTCTACTTCGATCCAGGCTGGGGCATCTGGCTCGGCCACGTGATGTTCCTGGCGGTGCTTGTCGCCAGACCCCAGGGCTTGCTGCCAAAGACTGCATAGAGGTGCCGAGATGGAAAGAACTGAAAACAGCCCCTCGCAGGGCTTTGAAGTGCGGCGCGCCACGCGCGCCAGCAAGCTTGCGGTGCTTGGCCTGCTGCTGGCCGCCGTGGTCATCGCCAGCATGCCGTACTGGGCCGGGCGCGACACGCTGCGCGATTTTACGCAGATCGCCGCTTACCTGCTCTTCGCCATGATGTGGAACTTGCTGGCCGGCTACGGCGGCATGGTGTCGATCGGCCAGCAGGCATTCTTCGGCATCGGCGGCTATGCCATGCTGGTACTGGCCAATTACTGCGGCGTGTCACCGTTCCTGGCGGTGCCGCTCGGTGCAGGCCTGGCCATGCTGGTGGCGGTGCCCGTCTCGCGCATCGCGTTCCGGCTCGAAGGCGGCTATTTCGCGGTCGGCACCTGGGTCATCGCGGAAGTCTTCCGGCTGAGCGTGGCCAATGTGTCCGCGCTAGGCGGTGGCTCGGGCACCAGCCTGACGGCGCTGCAAGGCATCCCCCGGTCAACACGGGAATCGCTGACGCTGTGGCTGGCCCTGGCCGCGGTCGCGGGCGGGATTGCGCTGCTCTACTGGTTCCTGCGCGCCAGGCCGGGGCTCGCGCTAACCGCCATGCGTGACAATGCCGCGGCGGCCAGCAGCCAGGGCGTCGACGTCCGGCGCGCGCGGCTCGTGGTGTATCTGGTCGCGGCGGGTGGCACCGCGTTTGCCGGCGGCCTCTACTTCCTTGGCAACCTGCGCATTTCTCCCGATGCCGCGTTCTCGGTGAACTGGACCGCGTTCGGCATCTTCATCGTGCTGATCGGCGGGCTGGGCACGCTGGAGGGTCCCATCATCGGCGCGCTGATCTTCTTCCTGCTGAACAAGTTCCTGTCCGACTACGGCACCTGGTACCTGATCGGGCTGGGCATTGTGGCCATTGTTGTCGCGCTGTTCTTCCCGCAGGGCATCTGGGGCTATCTGTCGCGACGCTTCGGCCTGCAGTTGTTCCCGGTCGGGCGGCGGTTGGTGTTGGGCGATCCCGCCGCAGCGGAAGGACTTGTCCCCCAAAGACCTGCGCCGGCAGGGAGGCTTCCCGACAGTGCATCGGTCGCACGTTCGGCAAGGGACGCAGCATAGCAGCAGACGTCAGGACGAGACATCTGTCATTACGATAGGGAAAATGCGCGAAGTCGAGGCACGCTTCGGTGCAGTTTCTGCAGGACGCGCCTCGCCGCGTACAAGATCCCACGACTAGTGGAATTCGTGGACGATTTGCCAAAGACGGGCTCCGGAAAGATCCTGAGGCGGGCACTGCGCGTTTAACGGTATCTGATTACGCAGGTGGGCCGATATGGCGCAATCGACACAGGCTAAACGCGAGCCGCCACCACGCATTGAAGTCGTACACGCGGAAGAAGGCCTGGTGCTCGCGCAAAGCGAATGGGGGCATTACTGGCCCGCGCGCGCCTGACGGCGCCATTGCCCCGGCGTCATTCCCATCGTGTCGGTGAACACACGCCGGAACGCTGCCACGGATCGATACCCGACTGAGTCGGCCACGGCCTCGGTGGTCATCGTCGGCTTCTTCAGTTCGTTGGCGGCCAGGCTCATCCGGATATCGGTCAGCAATTCGATGGCTGAACGCCCCAGCTTGTCCTGGAAGTGCCGCATGAAGGTGGCACGTGACATGCTGCACAAGTCGGCCAGATCAGGCAGTTTCCAGGGTCGCGCCGGATCGGCGAACATGGCTGAAATGGCCGGAGCCAGTCGTGGATGGCCGGCAAGCGCCAACAAGCCTGCCGGGGCCTGCTCGGATTCGCTTGCTGCGCGCAGTACCAGTGTGAACAGCGCCGAGGTAAGCGCGTTGAGCATGGCGTATCCGCCCAGTTTGTCGCTGGCGGATTCCATGCGCATCAGCCCGACGAGGCTGGCCAGGTGGTTCGAAGCGGACCCGATGGCCTCTTCACCATGGCCGTCCACGGCCCGTACCACCAGATTCGTGGGCAGATAATTGTGAATCAGCCGATCATGGGGCGGCTCGATGAAGAATCGTCCGCACAACAGGTCCAGATGCTCGCCCTGGCCATCATTCTGGCTGAGCATCCATCCTGCAGAACCTTGGCGATTGTAGGTAAGACCCGGCGCATGTCCGCTGCCATCGTGCAGCACGTGCGCCGACCCGTGAGGCAACAGCACGATATCTCCACCCACCAGCTCCATGGTCGTCTCCGTCTCCGGACTCTCGATAATGGCCCGGCCCTTGAGCACGACGTGGTAGGGAATCTCGTGCGCCGCGGACTGAGGCCAGGCCACACGCCATGGCGCACCATAGGCGCAACGGACCTCCAGCTGGCCAGTGATGGTGATCATTTGCAGCAGTTGGCTCAGCCAGTCGACTTGGGACATAGGACCTCGGGAACTTGAACCTCAAGCATCATATTGCAATTGCACACCGGGTGTACGACGCTCATGGCCTCAGTGCTCGAGCCGATCGGACACGTAGCGCGCTAAGCCCGTCGGGGGAACTGGACGGCAAGGGATTCCTTCGCGTGCGCATCGACGTCAAAGACGTTGCGCACCGGCCGGGCTGCTCGACGGCAACCATCTGTCGCTACCTCGCCAGGATCACTGAGGACGACGATACGCGACCGAGTCCTGATCCTCCAGCATGATGCCGACCTTCACGCCGTTGGGCGTCGGTAAGAAAAAGAGTTGCAGCCGATCGGGGTACTGCACCGGCCAGCGCGTGAAAATTGGGTGATCGAGTGTCACATTCTTTCTCCTTGACTTGTCGGGTCATACGAAAAGCCCGGATGGATCTCTTCTTGCCTGGGTGCATCCGGGTTTTCGTGTTACGTTCGCATCAAACCTCCGAGCACCTTCGGAGAGGATCGATGCGACCGGATAGCGTTCAGATCGAGCCAGCCGGCGTCACGGCGGGAAAGTCCTTCTCGGGATCGAACACGTTGTTGAAGAAATTCGTCAGGGAATACATGGCGACCAGCGCGACGATCTCCATGACGTTCGCGTCCGTGTAGCCGGCTTCGCGGACGGCTTTCAGATCGGCGTCAGTGACGTTGCCGCGGGCCTCGATGACTTTGCGGGCAAACTGGACGGCGGCGTCGCGCTTCGGGTCGCTGGCATGCCCCTTCCGAGCGAGAATGATTTCATCGGCCGGCAGCCTGGCCATATGCTCGGCCGTAAAGCTGTGAACTGTCAGGCAGTAGTTGCAGCCATTCACTTCGGAGACAGCGAGGCCGATGCTGTCACGCGTCTTCACGTCGAGCGCCTTGCTCAAGGAGCCGAGCAGGGTGGCCCATGAGTTGAACGCGATCGGGCTCTGCGCGAAAGTCGCCATCATATTTGGGGTGAACCCGATGTTCCTGGTGATTGCATCGAGGGTCGGTTTCGAATCGGCCGGCACCTGTTCCGGCTTTAGAGCAGCAGTTCTTGGCATCGTAGTCTCTGTAAAGTTACTGGTTTCACTCATTGGGGATAGTCCATGTGGGAACCATCCCTCGGCTTACTTCGTGCCCAGGTCTTGGGTCGAAGCTGGTCAGGCCTTCAAGTGGGAGGTACCTTGTGTTTGCGTGTTTGCCTCTCACTTGGCAGCCGCTTAGTCGTCCGGCGTAATCACTGCCGCGGCGACGCACCTAAACCAAATCCAACACATCTGCCACCGGACGGCGCGGCTTCTGCGGCCAGTTTCCGGGGCGCTCTGTCCCTACGGACAACAGCATGACCGGCACTTCGTCGTCGGCCAGCCCGAACTCGCGGTGCACCGCTTCGGCATCGAAACCGATCATCGGCGTCGAACCCAGGTCCAGCGAGCGGGCCGCGTAGATCATCGCCGCCGCGCCGAAGGTGCCGGTGCGTACTGCCTCGTCGCGCTGGCGCTGCGGGTAGTCCATATACAGATTGCGTGCGGGGATTTCCCATTCCGGCACCATCTCTGCCGGCATGACGCCCGCCTCCACCAGCGGCGCCAGGCGATCTGGTATTACGCTCGAATCGGCCAACTGGCCGCAGACGATGAAGGTAACGGCCGCTTCGGTGATCGCGGGCTGGTTCCAAGCGATCGGACTCAGCCGAGCCTTGGCTTCAGGCGAGCGCACGGCGATGAAGCGCCAGTTCTGCATGTGGAAGGATGTCGGCGCGCTGGTGCCGATTCGCACCAGCTCGCGGACCTGGTCGTCGCTCAGGGTGGCGGCAGGGTCGTAGTACTTGGCGGCGCTGCGGCTCAGGATGCATTCGATGACGGCATTGGTCCTGGTGGTTTCGTTGGTCATGGGTATCTTTCGTCAGGTGGTTAAGAGCCTCCACTTTAGGTCCACCAGGTACGGATTTCGAGACTATATTTGATCAATAAGATGCTCAAAAGGATCAAAACAACGAGGCAATCCAGCCCGCATCCGCATCCGCATCCGCATCCGCGGCGCGGCGCAAGTCGCCTCGTCGGGAACGACATCGAGATCGAGATTCAGGTGCTGTTCAGATGTGCTCGTCGCGAGTCGCTCGTGCGAAGGAGTGGTCGCCCCGTGTGGGGTGCAATTTCCAATACAGGCCGTGTATTGGCGTTTCATGACTGGGACTCAGAGGCGACAGAGCAGATCGATACAGGGGAACACGGCTTGCCGCCGCCGCAGGTTTCCGGGAGGTAAGCCTGCAACGCATTCATGGTCTCGGAATGGGGCCATGTAAATGATCGGGCGACCAGTCCTGGCGACTGGGATAGCAGGCCGGCGCGGTGTTTCCTTGACGTGAAAGGACAACGATGACGCCGGCATCTCCATCAACTCGGCGCTGCGGCCGGCGGGAAGTCCGCTGGGGCTGGCCTGCACGAGCATCCGGAACACGGACAGGCGTATCGAATGGGCGAGCGCGGCAAGCGCTTCAAGGGCAAAGCCATCGCTTCGAACGCCGCTGCCATGCGCAACACAGCAAGATCGCGGAAGCCGAACGAACGCTATCCAGCGCGCGCGGGCCGATCGGCGATGCTTGCGCTGCTCTCAATTGCCGAAGCGGGCCGGATCATACGGGCGGGCATCCACATAAGGCGTCTCGCCGTCGATCAGTTCGGCGAGCAGCCGCGCCGTGGCGGGGCCGAGGGTAAAGCCCTGGTGCGCATGTCCGAAGTGGAACCACAGGCCTGGATGGCGCGGGGCCCGGCCCACTACCGGGCGCATGTCGGCCACGCAGGGCCTCGCGCCCAGCCAGGGGGTGTCCTCGACAGGTGCGCCGAGCTGCAACAACTCGCCGGCATAGCGCTCGGCCCGCAATAGCTGCACCGGCGTGGGCGGCGCATTGTGGCGGGCGAATTCCGCGCCGGTGGTGAGGCGCAGGCCCCGTTTCATCGGCGCCAGCAAAAGGCCATTCTCGGTATCGAGCAGTGGCAGCCTGGGCATCGCCGGGGCCGCGTAGTGGCGGTGGTAGCCTCGCTTCACGAACAGCGGGATCCGGTATCCGAGCGGCCGGGTCAGCGCCGGCGCCCACGGGCCCAGCGCAATGACTGCATGCTGCGCCGTGACCACGCCGTCGTCCGTCGACACGCTCCATCCGCTGCCGGCAGGCTTCAGCGTGCTGGCGTCGCCGCGGCTGAGGATGCCGCCGGCGTTCTCGTAGCAGGCGGCGTAGCGGTGGACCAGCTCGCCGGGGTCGGCGACGGTCCACGGATCGCGCCAATGGACAGCGCCGGCCAGTGACCCGTGCAGGGCTGGCTCCGCGGCGGCGAGGGCGGCGCCGTCCAGGATCCGGCAATCGAGGCCGTGCTCCCGTGAGACCGCTGCTGCCTTTGCCGCCTCGCGGTCGAACGCCGCGCTGGTGCGGTAAGCCTGCAGCCATCCCTGCTTGCTGACCAGGTCCTGCGCGCCCGCCAGCGCGATCAGGCGTTCGTGCTCGGTCAGGCAGTGCCGGATCAGCGCGCTGTATGCGGTGACCGTCGCCGCATAGCGGCTGGGTGCCGATTCGTGCCAGTAGCGGGCCAGCGCCGGCAGCAGGCCCGCGAGCGCCAGCGGATGGTAATGGACATCGTTGCCCTGGCGCGCCATCACCTGCAGCACGGCGGTCCATTCGCGCGGGAAGGCATAAGGCTGCACCGCCTCGCGCTGGATGATGCCGGCATTGCCGTAAGAGGTTTCACGGCCGGGCGCCTGCCGGTCGACCACCACCACCGAGTGGCCGCGCTGGCGCAGCGCCAGCGCCGTGCAAACGCCGACCATGCCGGCGCCGAGTACCAGGATGTCCTTGCTCATGCGATGGGTCTGCCTTTCCTGCAACGTTGATCCGATGCCCCGATTCTGCAGCGCCGGCGTGCCGGGCGAAACTGGCATCGGGAGCAATTATTTGAATGGTCGATTGCTGCTTCGGCAATCGATACTGCATTGCCTGCCGATCACTTATCGGCATCGATGCGGGTGATGGCTTGCGCCAGGTGCTGGACGAAGGCGCGGCCCGCGGGGGGCAGGTTGCGCCGGGCCAGCGTCTGGATCTCGATATAGCGCTCGTTCATTTCGCGGTCGCGCAGCGGTATCGCGGTAACGATGCCGGCCTTGAGCCGCCGCCGCACCGACAGCTCGCCATAGAAGCTGATGACCTCGCCCCCGGCCGCGGCAAAGCCGACCAGCGAATCCAGGTGATTGCTGGAGAACACGGTCTGGTAGCTCAGGCCCTGGCGGCTGCAGCTGGTGTCCAGCAATTGCCTCAGCGAACTGTCCTTGGGCGGCAGCGCAAGCGGGTAGCCGATGACCTGGGACAGCGACAGCTGGCGCTGGCCGGCCAGCGGATGGGTGGGAGCCATGACCGCGAGTATGGGTGCGGGATGGCGCAATTCCACCTCGATATCCAGTTCGGGCAACCCGCTCAGCGTGATGCCGATGTCGGCCTCGCCATCGCGGATGCGCCGGGCGATGTCGCCTTGCGGACAGACGTCGAGGTCGAAGCGGATGCCACCGTACTGTTCCCGAAAGCTCGCCGCCAGGGCGGGGATGAAATCGTGCGTCAGGCCTTCCACGCTGGCCAGCCGCACCTGGCCGACGCGCAGGCCGCGCAGCGCCTGGATGTCGCCAGTGACGCGGTCGATCTCCTGCTGGGCTCGCTTGGCATGCGCCGCCAGCAGCTCGCCGGCGGCGTTGGGGACCAGGCCGCGCGCACGCCGGTCGAACAGCAGCGTGTCGAGCTCGCTCTCGAGCTTGGCGATCTGCCGGCTGACCGCCGAAGGCGCCACATTGAGCTTCACGGCGGCGTCTTTGACCGAGCCGGTGCGCACCACTTCAAGGAAGTAGCGCACGGCGGTTTCCTGCAGGATGCGGTAGGACATGGGTGGGTAGGGGCGGCTAGGGCGGCTAGGGGCTGGACGCGGCAGAATCATTCTAGCGATTGCGTTTTTGGCAATCAATCTTTCGAAACATTGCTACGATTTTCACACCGGATCGGTCGTACGATGGAATCACGCCGCGCCCTGCAGTCTTGCTGCGCTGCGCCAATTCCTACTCTGCCGGAGCATCTACATGCGATCCCCCGTCCCCCGCACCCAGTTCCTGCTTGCTGCCTGCAGCGTCTGCGCCGTGGCCTCGCTGGCGCCAGCCACTGTCGCCGCGCAAGGCGGGTATCCGTCCAAGCCGATCCAGCTGGTCCTGCCGTTTCCGCCGGGCGGCGCCACCGACATGGTCGGCCGCACCATCGCGCGCAAGCTCGGGGAGGGCCTCGGCCAGACCGTGGTGGTCGAGAACCGGCCCGGGGCCGGCACCATCGTCGCGGCCAGCTACGTGGCCAAGTCGGCGCCGGACGGCTACACGCTGATGGCCACGTCGGGAACGACGTTCACGGTCAACCCCGCGGTCTACGCCAAGCTGCCGTACGACCCGCAGAAGAACTTCGAGCCGATCGGCCTGATCGGTTCGACGGGGCTGATCCTGCTCGCGAACCGCGACGTCCCGGTGAACAACCTCAAGGAGTTCGTGGCGGCGGCCAAGGCGGCGCCGGGCAAGTATTCCTACGCGTCGTTCGGCGCCGGCACCACCGCTCACTTTGCCGGCGAGGAACTGCTCAACCTTACCGGCACCAGGCTGCTGCATGTCCCGTACAAGGGCAGCGCGCCGGCCATGACCGACCTGATGGGTGGGCAGATCCCGTTCAGCGTGGATACCGTGGCCGCGGCGATCCCGCAACTCAAGGCCGGCAAGATCAAGGCGATCGCGGTCACCACGGCGAAGCGCTCGGCGCTGCTGCCGAATGTGCCCACCGTGGCGGAAAGCGGCTACCCCGGGATGGACACCAGCACCTGGATCGCGCTGGTTGCGCCGCGCGGCATGCCGGCCGAGGTCAAGGCGAAGCTGGAGAAGGCGCTGGCCGACGCCATCGCCGATCCGGCCACGCGCAAGCAACTGGCCGAGAGCGGCATCGAACCGTTCTACGCGCCCGGCAGCCAGGTCGCGACCATGATCGACAAGGAAATCCCGCAGATGCGCGCCATCGCGCAGCGCGCGCATATCAAGCTGGACTGAGCTGGATCACCACCCCCTATCTCTCCCGATGCCTGCCGCCCGCTGCGGCGGCAGGCATGGCCACCGACATTCTGATCCCATGAACGCGCAAGACCAACTGACCTCGACTTCCGCGGTCGAACTCCGCCGCCTGATCGGCACCCGCGAGATCTCGCCGGTAGAACTGCTGGAGGCGTGCATCGCCCGCATCGAGGCCTACAACCCGGCCATCAACGCCATCACGGCGACCTGCTTCGAGCGCGCCCGCAAGGAGGCGCGCGTGGCCGAGCAGGCCGTGCTGCGCAACGAACCGCTCGGCCTGCTGCACGGGTTGCCCCTTGGGGTCAAGGACCTGGAGGCGACCGAGGGTTTGCTGACCACCTATGGCTCGCCGCTGTTCCGCAACCATGTGCCGGCGTCGGACAACGTGCTGGTGGCGCGGCTGCGCGCGGCCGGCGCCATCGTGGTGGGCAAGACCAACATCCCCGAGATGGGCGCCGGCGCCAACTCGCGCAATGCGGTCTGGGGCGCGACCGGCAATCCGTTCAACCCCAACCTCAACGCGGGCGGCTCGTCGGGAGGCTCGGCGGCGGCGCTGGCCGCGGATTTCCTGCCGGTGTGCACGGGCTCGGACACCGGCGGCTCGCTGCGCATTCCGGCGGCGAAGTGCGGCGTGGTGGGCTTCCGGCCGTCGCCCGGCATCGTGCCCAATTCGCGCAAGCTGCTGGGCTGGACGCCGATCTCGGTGGTCGGCCCGATGGGGCGCACGGTCGCCGATACCTGCCTGCAGCTCGCCGCATCGGCGGGTGTGTCGGTGACCGATCCGCTGAGCTACGCGGTGGACGCGGAGTCCTTCCGCCTTCCGCCGCACGTGGACCTGTCGACGCTGCGCGTCGGCTATACCGAGGACTTCGGCTGCTGCGCCGTGGACGACGGTATCCGCCGCGTGTTCCGGGGCAAGATCGCCGCGATGCGCCACCTGTTCAAGCGCTGCGACGAGGTCCGCTTCGATCTGGGCGATGTGCACCGCTGCTTCGACGTGCTGCGCGCGGAAAGCTTCGTCGCCGGCCTGCACGACGCCTACCAGCGCGACCCCGACGCACTCGGGCCCAATACGCGGGCGAACTACGAGATGGGCGCGAAAATGTCGCTGGCCGACAGTTCCTGGGCGCAGGCGGAGCAGAACCGGATCCTGCAGCGCTTCCAGCAGGCCTACCACCAATACGACCTGATCCTGTCGCCGACCACGCCGGTTTCGCCGTTTGCATGGACTAGCCTGTATGCCGGCACCATCAATGGCGAGGAGCAGGAGAACTACTATCGCTGGCTGGCATTGACCTATGTCGTGACGCTGACCACGCATCCGGCTATCTCGCTGCCGTGTGGTACGGACGAAGCGGGCATGCCGTTCGGGCTGCAGGTGACCGGGCCCTTCCGGGGGGATCTGGAGACGCTGGCTGCGGCGCAGGGGATGGAGACAGCGTTTGCCGCGTCGCCTGTATTGAGGCGGCCGGTGCCGGATCTGGCCAGGATCGTGCCGGCCACGCCTGCGCTGCGCTCCATTGTCACGGCACCGCCGGGTGATGGCCCAGGGGTGCAGGCGGGTGGGGTTTCAGCTGTATAGCGCCGAGCCCGCGACAGCCCGACACGCACACTAGGTGCCGAGTCGCGTCATATTGCATATTCTGGGAAAGACTTCTGTACGCCAGCAAGGGCCAGAAAAGAGATCATAATGACCGCAACGTGGCACCGTAACGTGGCGCTTGCCTGGCAGGGCGATACCTTGGCACAGATCGTGGGCCGCATGGGTCTGTCCGCAGCCAGAGATTTCATCGCACTCACCTTCAATGGTGAGTAATGCGGTCGTACGAATGTCTTGTGGTCGCACGGCATGCCCTTGCACCTGCCATGTCCCGAGGGGCAAGTGGAAGTTCTGGAACACTGTGCTGATGGTATCCAGGTAGAACTCTGCTGCCATGTCGAGTACAGCGCTATAAGTCTCCAAGGCTTGCCAATGCCTGTGCGCAAGCTCCGCGTCGCCGCGCGCGAGACTGAAGCAGAAGTCCCAATATAGTGTCGTCAGGGAGGATGACTCCGCCGCGGCCAAGCCGGCGACTTGTACGAAGCTTGGGCAAACCTGACGTCCGACGCCCATGTACGGCTCGGGCACCACATGAATCAGATTGCGTTGAAACCACTGCAGGGAATGACGCGACGCGAGATTCCCGATTGCAGTAGGACTGCGACGCGCATCGATTGGGCCGCCAATCAGAGTCAAGCTCCGTGGTGTTGGCTCATCCTCGCTCGCCAGCAGCGCAACGGCGGCCAGCGTCGGCACGGTGGCCTGGCAGATGGCGAGGACATGAAGCGACTCTGCTTCGATCTGATGAATAAAGCGCTTGATGTAAAGCACATAGTCGTCCAGATGGAAGGGGCCATCGCTCAGAGGTACGTTACGCGCATTGCTCCAATCCGTAACATAGACGATATGGTCATGCAGCAACGACTCCACGACCTCGCGAAGCATGACGGCATGGTGGCCGGCCAACGGTGCGCAGAGAAGTATTGACCGAGAAGGTTGTCCAGCTTCATGTTCGGCGGTAACGGCCGCGAAGCGCCGCAGGCGGCAAAACGGGCTGTCTAAAAAAATCGTCTCCTTCACCAGGACGACACGGCCGCGAAGTTGAATAGATGTAATGCTAAACGTTGGCTCATTGCAGGGCGTGCCGACTCGACTGAGCATTTCCCAGCAAGCAGAATAGTCGCTTGCGCCAGGCAGATAAGAAAACGGGCTCAGAGGGTTGGCAAACGCACGGCTCGATTGAATCGCGAACGCCGCCATTGTTGCCCGCTGATACTCCACAATCTGATAGAGCATATCGACCTCACGTCGAACTTGATTTGCCAGGCAATCACCGCTACGAGCGCAGAACATAGCTCGGCCGGCGATGCCTCGGCTCCGAACCACTCCAGCATAGTTCAGGCGGGTGCAGCTGATGACTCCCCTGTAAGCGCGGGTACGCGAAGGGCTGCATCATCACGGGCCACGTTATCCGGGGAGTGATGCCGGTTCAGGCGAAACCATGCTGCGACTTCACAAGTGCCCGGCTGACGTGCTTCATGGACAACTATCGACAGGGTGGCATGTAATGCAAAGTTGTTGGCATCCTTTGCATGGCGGGCAGCCTCCTGGCGCCGTTAGGCTACGCTACGTAAGCCATGACCGAAAGCAATGCGGGTCCAGCCCCGCGAGGCGTTGCCGGCATGTCTTGTGTCGCAATCATTGGAGGGAGGCAACCAGCATGACTTATTCGCTCTCGCGCTCTGAAGTGGACAGCATTACCGAAGACGACGTGAAGTGCAGTACCATGAAACTGCTGCCGGCATGGGACGACATCCCGGCGGATTTCCGCAACGGCAATCTCTACACCCACCTGGCAGAGGCGCGCTTGCTCGACTACCAGTTACCCGGTATCTCGATTTCATTCCTGCCAGAGTTCGATGACGCCGCGGCTTGTCAAGCGATCGATCGTTGCATCAACGCCCATCTGAACGCCTTTGCGCCCCGCCACCAGCACCGAATCGCCGGTGTGGGATACATGATCTCGAAGGTCTGCACAGTGACACGCGTCGGGTCCGGGGATGCGAATGCCGAGCATCACGCTTGCAATGGAGCCTGAAGAAGGCCGGCCTGTCGCCTGAGTGGCAACGGCAAGCAGCGCGGCGCCGCGGGTGCGTCGCCAGTTGAGCGGGCTCTCCGGCGACGCTATGCTGAAGTGGGAGCGCCACGGACATGCACCATCCACACCTTCAGCCTGGCACACTTTGGCCGGCCATCGTCCAACGGACAGCGCACGCCTTGCGCAGCGGGGCGTTATGTCCGATCGAAACCGTCCGGACCGTAATCGAGGACGGCGGGGTGCGTTTCCTGGTGTGCGAAGCGTTGAGCCTGCGGAGCAAGGACAAGGCGCGCAAGCCGGGCAGTGCCGGCGGCAACCCGTTCCTGCCCTATGACGCTGAACTGTTTGTCACGGATATCTCCGACGACCATGTGGTCCTGCTGAACAAGTTCAACGTCGTCGAACATCACCTGCTGATCGTCACCCGCTGCTTCCAGGCACAGGAGTCGTTGCTGACCGTCCCGGACTTCGCCGCGCTGCTCGCGTGCATGGCGGAGTTCCCGAGCCTGGGCTTCTATAACGGCGGAGCCGCCGCGGGAGCGAGCCAGGGGCACAAACATCTGCACCTCGTGCCGCTGCCTCTCGCCCGGGATGGTCCGTCGATGCCGATCGAAACCTTGCTGCGGTCGGCACAAGCCGGCGCTCCGGGCACCGTCGGCGCGGTTCCCGGCCTCGCATTCGCGCACGCATTCGCGCCGCTGGACCTGATCGCAGCGCCACGGCACGAGATGGCGCACGCGGCCTACGAGCGCTACCGCATATTGCTCGATGCGGTTGGCGTGCGGGCGCTGCCTGTCGATGGCGCATTGCTTCAGTCGGCGCCATACAACCTGCTGGTCATGCCTGCCGGACTGCTGGTGGTACCCAGATCCAGGGAGTGCGTGGAAGGCATCTCGATCAATGCTCTGGCGTTTGCCGGTTCGGTGTTTGTCCGAGATGCGGCGCAGTTGCGGGCGGTTGAGAAGCTTGGCCCGATGAATCTGCTGCGGCGTGCCGCGGCAGCCGGAGAGCCGGGTGGGGCGGGACCATACGCTGCTGATACGAACCCACCGCTGGCGTGAACCTGGTGATGATTGAGAGCCTGATCGCGCTGCTGCGCGACATCAATGCTCAATACGCTGGTGGTCGTTCGGCCAGCAGAAGCTGCTCGAGATCGCCTTGGCCCTGATGAACGCATCCAGCGCACATAGCGGGTCTCGCCGAACAGTACCCCAGCTTCACGGTGCCGTTCTGCAGTTGGCTGATGATGGGGTTCTTCAAGGCGGTGCCGCGCGACATCGAGGAAGCCGCGATGATGGACGGGCTGAGCCGCTTCGGCGCCTTCCTGAAAGTGGTGGTGCCGTGGTCGTCGAGCGGGATCCTGACCGTGGTCATCTTCAGCGCCACGCTGGCAATGCAGGAGTTCGTCTATGCGCTGACCTTCATCACAAGTTCGTCGCAGTACACGGTGAGCGTTGGCGTGCCGACCTTCCTGGTGCGGGGCGATGGGTACTTCTGGGGCTCGCTGATGGGTGCGTGCCTGATCGTCAGCGTGCCGGTGGCTGCGCTCTACAACAGCTTCCTTGACCGCTTCGTGGCCGGGTTTACCGTTGGCGCGATCAAGTGATCCGGCACCAGAGGAGCTTGCTGATCCCCCGCGCCGCCACCGACAGCAGGATCGCTCTGCCTGATCGGGTCATGGTTCTAGGTGCCTCCCAGCCCCGGCAGATGGTGCACGAGCCAGATCGATGCCGATACCGCGGCAATGGTCCAGAGCGTCACAATCACCAGCGCTGCAACGTGGCTGACGGGACGGTTGAGGGTCGCTGCGGCCGTTGCGCGATGCTGGCGCATCACTTCAAGCGGAATTAACCGTATTGCCAGCAACAGGCCGAGAGGCACCAGCACGACGTCGTCCAGGTAGCCGAGCACGGGAATGAAATCGGGGATCAGGTCAATGGGCGACAAGGCATAGGCGGCGATCAGCAAGGCTAGCGCTTGCGCATGCCATGGCGTGCGGGGATCTTGTGCAGCCAGCCACACGGCGTGCGCCTCATTCTTGACTACCCGAGCCCAACGCCGGGAGCGTGCGGCCAGATGAGCCAGCAGGTCCCTGCGCCATAAATGCTGACGGACATCGTCCAGCACCGGGACTGCCGCGAGGGCGAGCAGCAGCGTTGCCAACGCAAGCGTGGCGCTGAACCCGATGTGCTTGAATCCCAAGGCGCCAATGACGCCTCCAGCGAAGAACAAGGTAACCAGCGTAATGAGTACTCGCAGCTTGAGCCGGTTGGCGAGCACTGGCGGCTTGCTCGAGTCGGCTCTGGACAGGTTCCAATAGAAGAGCTTGCCCAGTTCAATGCCGATGTCCGTAACCATGCCAGTCACGTGCGTGGTGCGGATCTCGGCATTCGACAACTTGGTGACCAGAGCATTTTGCAAGCCCATGATGAAACAGAGCACCATGACCGTTGCCGGCACGAACAGCCATTCGTGATGCTCGAGATTGCTTCCAAGCAGGCCAAAACACACTAACAGCGCGGCCTCCAGCATGAGCGGCAACGCGTATTCGCTTTGCAGGCGCTCGCGGCGGCCCCAGTTGACCAGGACTGCCGAGCAGGCGGCACCAGCCAGGAACGACAGCAGAGCCCCCAAGCCATCCAGCATCAGCCAGAGACTGCCCAGTGCCAGGTTGTCGGCCATGGCGGACACGATGCCCGACATGTGCGAGGTGTACTGGTGCACCGCCAGGAAGCCCCCGGCATTGGTCGCTCCGGCAACAAAGGCCAGATAGCAGGCCAGTTGCCGATTGCTTCCGGGATTGCGCTCCTTCCCGGTCAGCTTGCGCAAGTACAGGATTGGCATGGTTGCGTTGGTCAGGAGGCTTGCGCAGGAAGGGGCTTGTCAATACCGGATCTGCAGCTTTGCCGGCCTGGGCCAGGAGGCGCGATCCAGGGCAACGCGCTCGCCGCGTTTCAGCCGTCGGGCTGCCGCGGTCAGGTTCAGCGGATGCGCGGTTTCCAGGGCGCGCGCACGCGCCAACAGTGCATCCAGGGAGGGCAGCTTGTGCGGTCCTTTCCAGGCGAACAGCGTGTAGTTGGCACTGTCTTCGGCAAGAGAGAGCGACATCGACTGGCCGAATGCGGTGCCGGCCTCCTCCAGGTAAAGCGGGATATCGGGATCGCTATCGAGAAAATTCGCGACCAGCACACCGTTATCGGCCAGGCGGGCATGACAGGCTGCATAGAAATCCGCAGTGCCAAGCTGTACCGGCATGCCGTCGGCCAGGAAGCCGTCCACCAGGATGACGTCCGGACGTGCATTCTGGTTCGCGACATACTCGGCGCCATCCGCGCAGACCACCTCGAGTCGTTCGTTGTCCGGCGGGATCTGGAACTGCTCGCGCAAGGCGATGACCGCCGGATTGATCTCAATTACCACAACCTTGGTGTTGGCCAGATGCCGGTAGCAGTATTTGGCAAGTGAGCCGCCACCCAAGCCGATCATCGAGATCCTGGCGGGAGTAGGGTGCAACAGCAGGAATCCCATCATCGTCCGGGTGTAACCCAGCACGAGCTTGTCGGGATCCTTGCGCGACATGAGGCTTTGGGTGGCCAGTGCGTCGAAATGCAGCGACAGCGCGTGCCGGGTTTCCAAGACCTGGGGCGTACCGTCGCTGCTCGCCTCGGCCAGGAATTTCAGATAGGCCTCGAACGAGGAGCGGTCGGCGTGCATCTTGTCGGTTTCCATCAGGGTGACTTGGGGAGCGCTTCCCCCCTCAGCAATGCTGCGATGGTGACCAGGGCGGCCGCCTCGTCCGGCCCGACAGTCTGGATGCGTATTTGCGTGCCCGCCCGCGCGGATAGCCGCATGACCTCCATCACGTCCTTGGCATTTGCGACCCAGGCGCCGCTGGCGAGCAGGATCTCGCACTCGAACTGATTGGCAGTGAATGCCAACCTGGCGGAATTCCGTCCCTGAAATGCGTCCCTCGCATTCAGTTCGATCGTCACTTCTACCACTGAACCCTCATCAAGAAATTGTGCACCTCAGGACTGATCTGGCGCCGCGCGGCGCCGGCGGGAGGCGCAGTAGCATTGTAGTTGTATAGTATGATAATACAATTATTATACAGTGATACTCCAAAGCGCATGGAATCCAAGACCGCACGCCTGACCGTATTGATTGACCCGGTGAAGAAGAAGGCCTTTGAAGCGCTGTGTGCTGCACAGGACCAGACGCCATCACAAATCGTTCGCCAGATGATTCGCGACTACTTGCAGAAGCACGAGGTGGACTACGCCACCAGGCCGAAGCACGGAGCGCCTGCGCTGGCAGGGAACACGGGCGACACGCAGTAACGCAGTCGGAAAGCGGCCAGCGCCCGGGTACCGGAGCTGGCACGCGCCTGCGGCGCGCACGGAGGCCAGCGGTGGTGCCCGTCGCGCCATAGTGGCCGCATTCAGTTCGCGAGCAAGATCGCTAGGGCCGTGCGGATTTGGTCCGCCGAACGGCGCTGAGTATTCCGCGCAGGATCTCAATGGGTGGCGGCGGACAGCCGTGTACGGTGACATCGACCGGGATGACATTGGCGACACGGCCGCAACTGGCGTAGCTCTCCCCGAAGATACCGCCGGTACAGCCACAGTCGCCTACCGCCACCACCAGTTTCGGCTCCGGGGTTGCCACGTAGGTGCGCCGCAAGGCCTCCTCCATATGGCGCGAGACGGGTCCGGTCACCAATAACATGTCGGCATGGCGCGGGCTGGCAACGAATTTGATGCCCAGGCCCTCGATGTTGTAGTAAGGATTGCCGAGTGCGTGGATCTCCAGCTCGCAGCCATTGCACGATCCGGCATCGACCTGCCGGATCGTGAGCGCCTGGCCGAGAATGTCGAGCAATTCCTGGTGGATGCGCTGGATGGTGGCGGCCTCGCCCGCCGCGCTGGGCGGCGCAGGCTCGGTAACGATGCCGGTGCGGGCGATCTGCCTGAGGATTTGCCACATAGGAGTCTAAAGGTCGTGCCCTGAATAGCTGAGGTTGAAGGATTTGTTGATCAGCGGGAAGTCCGGCACGATGTTGCCGATGATGGCATGCTCCAGCACCGGCCAGTTCTGCCACGACGGGTCGTGGCAGTGGCAGCGGAGGATGCGGCTGTCATCGGCAAGTTCGAGCGCGACCAGGACTTCCCCACGCCAGCTCTCCACCCATCCCGCGCCGATGGCGGCGCCGGCGGGCGCTTGTGGCACGATTCGCGTGGCCCCCTCCGGCAGGGCTGAACAGATCGCACGAATCAGTCGCAGCGACTCAAGTACCTCATCGAACCGCACAGCCACGCGGGCGGCAACATCGCCGCCGCGGTACGTGACCAGTTTCACCGCGAGGCTGTCGTAGGGCAGCCAGGCATGGTCACAGCGCAGGTCGGCCGCGTGGCCGCTGGCGCGTCCGGCCAGGCCGGTCAGCCCAAGCCGGGCGGCAAGCTCGGGCGTGACTTGGCCCGCCCCCAGAAAGCGGTCCTGCAGGCCCGCGTGTTCGTCGTACACTGCACGCAGCACGTGTACTTCCCGCTCGATGACGTCGCACTGCTGCCGCAGGCAGTCAACCATGGCTGGCGTCACGTCCCGCGCAACGCCGCCCGGCACTACGGCATCCATCATCAACCGGTGGCCGAAAGCCTCTGCCGACAGCCGCTGCCAGTCTTCGCGCAGGCGAGAGAATTGCGCCAGGCCGAAGGCCAGCCCCGCATCGTTGCCGAGCGCCCCCAGGTCACCGAGGTGATTGGCGACCCGCTCGCGTTCGAGCATCAGGGCGCGCAGCCAATTTGCCCGTGGCGGGGGCGTATTGTCCCAGGCGGACTCCAGCGCCATGCAATAGGCCCAGGCATAAGCCACGGTGGAATCGCCTGAGACCCGGCTGGCCAGCCGGTAGCCCTCGAGCGGCGCCAGTTCGGTGAAACGCCGCTCGATGCCCTTGTGCGTATAGCCCAGGTGTTCCTCCAGCCGCAGCACCTTCTCGCCGACCACGGAAAAGCGGAAGTGGCCGGGTTCGATGATCCCGGCATGCACCGGGCCGACGGCGATCTCGTGGACCCCGTCACCCTCCACGCGCACGAAAGGGTAGTCGGCGGGGAGTCTGCCGGCCGGAGCCGGGGCCGCCTGCGCGCCGCATTGCAGCGGCCGCGCGCCCGGCGGCCACAGACCGTGGTCTAGCCAGGGCCGGACATCGCGGCAGCCCTGCACGTTGATACCCACCAGGTCCGTCATGGCACGCTGCATCCGGCCTGCGCATGGGAATACGCTGCTCAGATCCGGCACAGCGAGCGCGGCACCATCCAGCCGCAATTCGAGCCAGATCAGTCCCCGCGGCATGGCGTACGTCACGCATGCCGCCAACACACCGCCGATGGCACGCCGGTCGACGCCCCACAGCGCAACGACCCGGCCGCCCGCGTCCGCCACCGAACGGGCCGTCGCGATCCAGCCGTCCTGCCCGACCTGACCATGCCAGACCGGCAGCGGCGCGGGCAGGCGTTCCAGGTCGAGGCTGAGATCTGACGCTGTCATCGGTTCAGTTCCCCAGCATTGCGGCCGCCTGGCGGTACCAGGCGTCGAGATAGGGCGGGATGTAGAGCCCCAGTATCAGCCCCAGGGCGAGGTGCGCGAAGACCGGGACCAGCGCCGGCGGGTGCGCCAGCGGCTTGAGCGTCGTGTCGCCGAAGACCATTGGTTGCACCCGGCTGAACACCGCGGCGAATGCCAGTCCAAGCGCGATCAGCAGGAAGGGCGTGGCCCACGGCTGCTCGCGCATGGCGGTCGTGACGATCAGGAACTCGCTGGCGAAGACCCCGAACGGCGGCATGCCCAGGATGGCGAGCGCCCCCAGCATCAGGCCCCATCCCACCGTGGGGCTGACGCGAATCAGTCCGCGGATGTCGTCCATGACTTGCGTACCGGCCTTCTGTGCGGCGTGGCCGACCGCGAAGAAGATCGCTGACTTGACCAGCGAATGCACCGTCATGTGCAACAGGCCAGCATAGCTGCCGATCGGCCCGCCCATGCCGAAGGCGAAGGTCATCATGCCCATATGCTCGATGGACGAATACGCAAACATGCGCTTGACGTCGCGCTGCCGGATCAGGAAGAAGACGGCCGCTACCACCGATACCAGGCCAAAGCCCATCATCAGGCGGCCGGTGAGCTGGTTGCCCAGCGCCGCGTCGGTCAGCACCTTGCAGCGCAGCACCGCATATAGCGCCACATTGAGCAGCAGGCCGGAGAGCACGGCGGACACCGGGGTCGGACCTTCAGCGTGGGCATCGGGCAGCCAGTTGTGCAACGGGACCAGGCCGACCTTGGTGCCATAGCCGATAAACAGAAAGGCGAACGCCAGCGTGATGATGTTGGGATCGAGCTGGCTTTTGACTGCGTCCAGATTGGTCCACAGCAGCGCGCCGCCTTCCGGGCCAATAACCTTCTCGGCCGCCATGTAGAGCAGGACCGTGCCGAACAGCGCCTGTGCAATTCCGACGCCGCACAGGATGAAGTACTTCCATGCCGCCTCCAGGCTGGCAGCAGTGCGGTAGACACTGACCAGCAGCACCGTCGTCAGCGTGGCGGCCTCCATCGCCACCCACACGATGCCCATATTATTGGTCGTCAGCGCCAGCAGCATGGTGAAGGTGAAGAGCTGGTACATGCTGTGGTACAGGCGCAGCCGCGGTAGTGTCATCTTGCCGTGATCGTGCTCCACCCGCATGTACGGCCGCGAAAAAATCGAAGTCGTCAGGCCCACGAACGCGGTCAGCGCGACCAGAAAGACGTTCAGGGCATCGATGTAGAACTCCCGGCCCCATGCCAGCATGGGACCATCGGCGATGATTTCCGCCGTCAGCACGCAGGCCGAGAGGAATGTGCCCAGACTGAAGGCGACATTGATGTCGCGTGCGCGCTCGCGATGTCCCGTCAGAGCCAGCACCAGCCCACCGACGAGCGGAAATCCGAGCAGGAATGCCAGCGCCATCAACTCAATCCTCCTTCAGCTTCTCAAGGTGACGGATGTCCAGGCTGTCGAACTGTTCGCGGATCTGGAACATGAACACACCCAGGATCAGCACGCCGATCAGCACATCGAGCGCTATGCCCAGCTCGACCACCATCGGCATGCCATAGGTCGCTGCGGTGGCAGCGAAGAAGAGGCCATTCTCCATCGCCAGGAAGCCGATGACCTGCGGCACCGCCTTGGACCGCGTGATCATCATCAGGAAAGACAACAGCACGCAGGCCAGCGCGATCCCCAGCGTGCCGCTCGCGAGCTTCGGAGACAGCCGCGAGATCGGCATGGTGAGGTTGAAGGCGAAGATCACCACCAGGATGCCGATCAGCATGGTGGTGGGAATGTTGATCAGCGTCTCGACGTCCCGGCGGATCTGGAGACGATCGATAACGCGGTGCAGCAGGTAGGGGATGAGTAATACCTTGAGAATCAGGGTCAAGCCGGCCGACAGGTAAAGGTGCGGCTGACCGGTCACGTAGCCGACGACGGCGGTGGCCAACGCCAGGGTCGCCCCCTGCAGCGTGAACAGGTTGATCAGCGACAGAATTCGTCGCTGCGAGATCATGGCGAAGGCGAGAATCAGCAGCACCGCGCCAAGGAGGTTGACGAACTGGGTCAGGAGCGCAGTCATTGCCGTGTTCTCAGTGAGCCAGCAGCAAGTGGACCAGCATCCCGATCACAGCCAGGAGAAAGGCGGTGGCCAGGAACTCCGGCACACGGAAGATGCGCATCTTGGCGCTCACCGTCTCCAGCACCGCCAGCAGGACCCCACCCACGATGAGCTTGAGCAGCAGCGCGGGCAGCGCCAGCAGCATGGCCAGGGGAGCGTGCGCTTCGGCAACGCCCCAGGGAAAGAACAGCGCCAGGCCGATGCAGGAATAGGCGAACAGCTTGAGGCTGGCCGCCCATTCAAGAAGCGCCAGATGCCGGCCCGAGTATTCGAGAATCAGCGCCTCGTGGATCATCGTCAGCTCGAGGTGGGTGGCGGGATTGTCCACCGGTATGCGGGCGTTCTCGGCCAGAGATACCATGGTGAACGCAACGCCCGCAAACGCCAGGCCCGGGTAGATGGCCAGATCCCGGTGAGCGATCGTCTCGACAATAGTGGTGAGCGAGGTCGACTTGGAGATCAGCGAGGCGGAGAACAGCACCATCAGCAGCGCCGGTTCCGCCAGGAAGCCGATCAGCATCTCGCGCCGCGCGCCCAGCGTTCCAAAGGCGGTGCCGACGTCCATCGCCGCCAGCGAGATGAAGACCCGCGCCAGCGCGAACAGGCCGACGAGGGCGATAGCGTCGGCAGCCGGTGCCAGTGGCAGGTCCGTGGAAACGGTAGGGATGATAGAGCAGGCGAGCGCCATGCAGCCGAACACCACATAGGGCGTGGCACGGAACAGCGACGACGCGTTATCTGCGACCATCGATTCCTTGTTGAACAGCTTGTGCAACATTCGATACGGTTGCCAGAGGCTGGGCGCCGACTTGTTCTGCAGCCAGGCCCGCCACTGGTTGACCCAGCCGATCAGTAGGGGCGCCAGCGCGATCGAGATCACAATCTCCAGCAGCTGTGACAGGATACCGGCCAGGTTCATGTCAACCTCATCACATCACGGCCAGGAGCGTGGCGGCCAGGGTCAGGAAGCTGTACAGCAGGTATGCCGAGATGCGTCCCTGTTGCATCAGGCCGATCAGCCGGGCCAGATACGACGCCAGATCGATCACGGGAACATACATCCAGCGCCAGAAATGGTCCGCCACCGTGACCCGGTAGTGCGGCTGCTCATCGAATGGTGTCGGCAGGTCGCGGCGCATCCGGAAAAACGGCTCAAAGATCTGGCGGATCGGTTGGCCGAAACCCTCGGCCGTGTCCTGCATGCGCGCAGTGCCCCATGGGAAGCCGCAAGCCCAGGGCGGGCTGCGGCGAAGCCGGCCGTGATAGAAGCGGCGCACCAGCAGGTAGGCGAGCGCAAAGCTGGCCAGAATGCCTGACAGGAAAATGACCGGCCCATAGCTGGCCTGGGCCAGGCCATTCGGCGCCAGCAGCCAGCCGCCGGCCGCAGCCCGGGCGCCGAATCCGCTCGCCACCAGCTGCTGCGTGACCGGATCGATCAGCTGGACGAATTGGGTCGGCAGCAGGCCAAGCGCGATACAGCCCAGCCCCAGCCACAGCATGCCCGCGCGCTCCCAGCGGCCGGCGTCGTGCGCGTGCGCCAGCTTGGGCTCACGGGGCTGGCCGAGGAAGATCACGCCGAAGAACTTGACCATGGTGTAGCCGGCCAGTGCTGCCACCAGCGCGATCAGCGCGGCGACCACCGGGATCAGCATGGTCAATATCGGTTCCGGGAGACCAGGCGTGAACAGGAAACTCTGCAGCAGCAGCCACTCCGAGACGAAACCGCCGAGCGGCGGCAGCCCGGCGCTAGCCAGCACGCCCAGCAGCGTAAGCCAGCCCACCCATGGCATATAGCGAATCAACCCGCCCAGCTTGCCCAGGCTTCTCTGCTCGGTGGCATGTAGCACGCTACCGGTTCCCAGAAAGAGCAGGCTCTTGAAGAAGGCATGGCTGGCAACATGGTAGAGCCCGGCCGTCAGGGCCAGGGCGGCCATTGGCTTCATACCGTAGGCCGAAAACAGCAAGGCCAGGCCCATGGCAACGAAGAGCAGGCCCATGTTCTCGATCGACGAATAAGCAAGAAGCCGCTTCATGTCGGTTTGTACCGCGGCAAAGACCACGCCGAACAGCGCCGTGGCCAATCCAATGGCCAGCAGCAATCCGCCCCACCACCACAGGCGCACCTGCAGCAGGTCGAAGGACACCCGCAGCAGGCCATAGACGGCGGTGTTGAGCATGACACCGCTCATCATTGCAGACACCGGCGAGGGCGCCGCCGGATGCGCCTCCGGCAGCCAGACGTGCAGAGGCAGGATGCCGGCCTTGGCGCCAAAACCGAACAAGGCGAGCAGGAAACCGACCGAGGACCAGAACGGCGTCAGTACCTGGGCTCGCATGTTGGCGAACGTATAGTCGCCGGTGTTGGCCTGCAGCACGCCAAAGCACAGCAGGATCGCGATCGCGCCGATGTGCGCCATCGTGATGTAGAGATAGCCCGCTGCACGCACTTCGGCGATGCGATGGTTGGCGGTCACCAGGAAAAACGATGACAGTGCCATGGTTTCCCACATCACCATGAACGAGTAGGCGTCATCAGCGAGGATCACTCCCGCCATGCTGGCAAGGAACAGGTGGTATTCAAGACAAAGCAGGCCCGGCGGCGTGCCTTCCCCCTTGCGGAAGTAGCCGGCCGCAAACGTCGATATGCCGGCCGCCGCGCCGCCCATTACCATCAGGAAGTAGACCGACAGGCTGTCGAGCCGGACGTGAAATGGCAGCGCGGGCAGGCCAATGGGCAGCACGGCAGCCTCAGGTGTACCGAGCACGGCGTGGAGCGCCAGACCAAAGAGCGCCAGCCCTAATAGTCCCCCGATGGGGAATAGCACGTGGGCTACCAGAGCAAGCCGATGCAATGCCAGGATCCCAGCCACGCCGACAAGCAGCCACGCCCCAACCACAATCAGCATCCAGTCGAGGTGGAGCCATTGCGTGAGAGGGGGCACGCCGCTCATGGGTCAGGCTCCGCGGCGGGTGGCACGGCGCTTGGCGGGAGATGCCGCACCGCGCCGCGACGGCGCTCCCACCGGTGACTTCTCATTGCCGATGGCTTCCGCCTTGTCCATGTCCACGCCGCTGGGAACATACTGGACGCCATGCTGGGCCAGGTAGTCGCGGATTAGACGCCGTATCACCTGCGAGGCAGTCAGATCCTGCTGTGCACAGAGGCGCTCGAAGGCAGCCTTCTTGTTGGGATCGATGAGCAGCGTAAGCCGAGCGGTCTTTTGCTCCATGGGAGCCTCAAGATGGCAATACGATGATTACATGAATCACATCATAGATGATGCACATGCGAATCCAAAGGGCTAGACGCCATCATCACTTGACCGCCGGCCCCGGGCGCTGGTGGTGCGCCTGGGCCGCGCGACGCCGCCGTGTTTGCTCATGCTGGGGGTGGCTTTCGGGGCCGAGATCCGGTGTGCCTGGGTCGCGAGCCAACTCGAGCGCGCTAAAGGCCTGGATGCCGGGAGCCGGGTGGAATCAGGCTTCGCATGCGAGCCGGCACGGCGGCCGCGCGAATGACCCCGTCGGGCATTGACCGCCACGGCATCCTATGTCGCCAGCTCCCTGATCTTCTCGACGACCTCAGGATTGGCGAGCGTGGACACGTCGCCAGGCTCCTGCCGGTTGGAGATCGCCGCCAGGATGCGGCGCATGATCTTGCCCGAGCGTGTCTTGGGCATGTCGGGAACAATCACTACCCGATGCGGACGCGCAATGTCACCGATCTGGGACACCACCGAGGCCGAGACCTTGTTTGCTATCTTGGTGGAAGGCGACAGTCCCGGCTTGAGCGACACATAGAGATCAGGCACCTTGCCCTTGACCTCGTCGGCCACCGGCACCACCGCCGCCTCGGCGACGTCGGGCACCAGCAGGGCGGCCGATTCGATCTCCTTGGTGCCGAGGCGATGGCCGGAGACGTTGATCACGTCGTCGATGCGGCCCAGGATCCGAAAGTAGCCGTCCGCCGCCTGCATTGCGCCATCGCCCGCCATGTAGGGCCAGTCGCGCCAGTCCTTGCTGTCGGGATTCTTGCAGTAGCGCGCATAGTACTGGCGTACGTAGCGGTCCGGATCCTTCCAGACGGTCTGGAATATACCCGGCCAGGGATTGCGGATGCAGATATTGCCCGCCTTGCCGGAGCCGGCCGGGACTTCCTTGCCTTCCTCGTCAAAGATCACCGGATGAATGCCCGGGATCCCCGGGCCCGTGCTGCCGGGCTTCATCGGGTGGATGCCCGGCAGCGTGCTGCAGAGGAAGCCGCCATTCTCGGTTTGCCACCAGGTGTCCACGATGGCCGCCTCGCCCTTGCCGACCGCACGGTGGTACCACTTCCAGACTTCGGGCTCGATCGGCTCGCCCACCGTGGTCATGTGCTTGAAATGGTAGTTGTACTTCGCCGGCTCGTCGGGCCCGTTGCGCCGCAGCGCGCGGATTGCGGTGGGCGAGGTGTGGAAGATATTGACGCCCAGGCTTTCCGCAATACGCCAGGGTCGGCCGGCGTCGGGCCAGGTCGGCACGCCCTCGTAGACGACAGACGAGGCGGCGAGGGCGAGCGGGCCATAGACGATGTAGGAATGTCCCGTGATCCAGCCAATATCGGCCATGCACCAGTAGACGTCCTCGGGGTGGATATCCTGGATGTACTTCGAGGTCCATGCCACATAGGACAGGTAGCCGCCGGTGGAATGCTGGCAGCCCTTGGGCCGGCCCGTGGTGCCGCTCGTGTACATCAGGAACAGCGGTGCCTCCGCCGGCATCGGCTCGGGCTCGACACGCCTGCCGCGGAACCCGGCGAGCACGTCATTAAGAATGACATCGCGCCCCTTCACCAGTTTGGCGGCACTGGAATACTTGCCCGGGTAGCGCTGCCAGATCAGGACCTTCTCGACCTGCTGGCCGGCGCTGGTGGCCTCTGCCACGGCGATGTCGGCCTTTTCCTTGTGATCGAGCAATTCACCGCCGCGGTGATAGGCGTCCATGGTGATCAGCAGCCGGCTCTCGGAGTCCGCGATGCGATCGGCGCAGGCTTTGCCGCTGAAGCCGCTGAATACCTGTGAATGAATCACGCCGATGCGCGCGCATGCAAGCATGGTGATGGGCAGTTCGGCCACCATGGGCATATGCAGCGTGACGCGGTCGCCGGCCTTCAGGCCGCAGAACTCGCGCAGCAGCGCGGCCAGTTCATTGACGCGAACAAAGAGCTCCTGGTAAGTGAGGTGATGCACCGCCTCATGCTCCGGCTCGGGCACGAAATGAATCGCGGTCTTGTTCCTGTACGCAGCGAGGTGGCGATCCACGCAGTTGTGGCAGGCGTTGATCCTGCCGCCGACAAACCAGCGCCAGAAAGGCGGGGCGCTGGTATCAAGCGTCGTTTCCCAGTATTTGTACCAGTCCAGCAGGTCTGCGAACTCCTTGAAGCACTCTGGGAAATGATCGAGGGAAAAGCGTTCGAAAATGCGCGCATCAGTCAGGTTGGCCTGCGCAATGAACTGGCCGGGCGGAGGGACATAGTCCTCCTCGGGCCAATGGACCGCGATTTCGGCCTCGGACACATCGGCCGATTCCTGCCGTGCAGCATGGCGTGGCGATTTGCCTTCAGGCATGACAATTCCCCTTCACTTCCCATGACATCCATCCAGGTAGTGCCGGTGCCACTATCCTGCGATAGCTGCCTGAAATAACGACTAGTCCATATTAAGTCCGGGCACGGGGAGTTGCCAGGAAATCGGCCTGCCCTGCGCTGGATCAGGGCTTGCCTGCCGGCCGCCATACGCTAGATTCGTATAGGGGGCGTGGAGGATGAGCAATGGCCAATGACCTTCTTGTGGAACGCGTGGACGTGTGGGCGGCAACCATACCGGACCGGCCCGGCGGCCTCGCCGAGGTACTGGAGACCCTGCGCGATGCCGGCGCGGACCTGCAATTCGCAATTGCGCGCCGCACGCCGGAGGACCCCGGCAAGGGTGTCGTGTTCGTGACACCGCTGCAGAACGACAGGGAAATCCGTGCAGCTGCCCAGGTCGGCTTCAATGTCACGCACAGCCTGCACTCGGTGCGGATCATGGGCGGGGACCGGCCCGGCATCGTGGCGGAGCTGACCCGCCAGCTTGCGGAAGGCGGAATCAATTTGCGCGGATTCTCTGCCTCCGTCATCGGGGTACAGTTTGTCGCGTACGTGTCGATGGACTCGCTCGACGATGCGAACAAGGCAATGGCGATCCTGGGCAAGGGCTGAAGCTTGCCCGCGGCGCGAAACAACGGCGATCCCAAGCCATCCCGTCATCTGTTATCAGGGGGACTTATGCGCGTACTGGTCATAGGAGCCACAGGGCTCCTTGGGAAAGAAATTACGGCCTTGCTATCGGAAGAGCACGACGTGATAGGGGCCAGTCGTAGCACTTCGGCGCTCTCAGTGGACATTTCCGACAAGGAGTCGATTCTGGCGATGTACAAAAAACTGGGCACGGTTGATGCCGTGGTCTGCGTAGGAGGCACCGCGAAATTTGCCCCACTGGACGCCCTGACCGACGATGATTTTTCATTCAGCCTCGCCAATAAGCTGATGGGGCAGGTCAACCTTGTGCGGTATGGGATTCCCTACATCTCCCAGGGCGGGTCGGTAACGCTCACCAGCGGTACCCTCGCGCAGCATCCAATGCTCGGTGGTGCTGCCATGAGCACCGTGAACGCCGGCATCGAGGCGTTCGGGCGGGCTGCAGCGCTCGAAATGCAAGGCAAGATTCGTGTGAATGTCGTCAGCCCCGGATGGGTGTGGGAGACGCTCGAAGCCATGGGACGCGACCCTGCCAAGGGAGTTCGGGCAGCGGTGGTTGCACAGGTTTACCAGAAATGTATTCTGGAAGACATTTCCGGGCAGGTGGTGTCGGTTACCCACTGAACCTGTGCTCGCTATTCTTCACCACTAAGCTGCTCGATGCGCCGACGGAAATCCCGAGGAGATTCGCCTGCTTCACGTTTAAAGAACCTGGTGAAGTAGGCGGGATCTGAGAAGCCGATGGCGTACGAGAGTTCGCTGATAGACATCGACGTGTACGCCAGGCTCCGCTTGGCCTCGAGGAGTAAGCGTTCGTGAACCAGGTCCAGGGCCGACTTCTGCGCAATGCGGCGGCACAAAAGGTTGAGATGCGCAGTGGTAATGCCAAGCTCCTTGGCATAGCTGTCCAACGAGCAGTGCTTGTCCCACCACTGGTCCAGCAAGTCGGTGAAGCGTAGATAGAGCGGGTTATCCTTGACTCCGCGCGCACCTTGCGGTCGACACTGCTGAATTTTCCTTGCCAACATCACGATAACTGTGGAGAGCAATGACTCCACCAGTAAGTGCCGGTGTGGTGCGCTACCTCGATACTCGCGAACGAAGGCAGAAAACGCAGAGGTAAGGCAAGTGCTGTCCTCGTCGCTTCCGACGGTGTGTAGCACCGGGTGTGAGAACCGGCCTGGTCCGCCCTCCATTGTCTGTGCCAGTCTGACGACGAACGGATAGGCGACGGTCACGACGTAACCAAGCGCGTCAGGACTGAACTTGAAGCCATGGACGAAATTTTGCGGAACGAGGAGCATTCGTCCGCTTTCCATATCGCTCTCCTCTCCATCCAAGTGGAGTTGCGCGATTCCCCGCTGCAGATAGAGAACCTGCAGCAGACCAGCGTGTTGGTGCGGCTTGATGTGCCAGTCGTGAAGGCGGCTTCGTGCCTCAATAGACTCGCAATGCATCATATCCGGCATGGGCCAGACATCCTGTTCGCCGTAGAGCATGTAGATGGGGACGCGCGTGCTTTTCATGTTCCTCCTCCGTTTCCGATCTTGGCGGCGGTTTCCCGACGAAGATAACTCCTATCGAGGCAAGCCAGTACTGGGATGTTCGAAAAGTGCAAGTGATTGGGTCGAATGTGCAAGTCGAACGTCCTGACAAACGTGACTGTCTTCCTGCATACGCCGTCGATATCTGGCCAGGAAAGTGCGCCATAAGGTGGGCGCGAAGGCGCTTTGGGCTTGCCGTTCAGAAATTTTCGGAGAAGCCTTGGGTCCCGAGAGAGCGACAGACCTCATGTGGACGCCTAGCTCGGCAAGCCATTTTCAGGTTGTAGGTATGGCCACGAAAAGTACAAGTTTTCGTCTTGATCGTACATTCCAGTTGATGCTCTCGGGTGCAAGAATCCATCAACACACAAGAGGCTGCGTCCCCCTCAGATTCGCATCGAATGCAGGTCATCCGCATCTGCCGCGCGATCGATACGCAAGCCGCCATTATTAATACAGCCGGAGACATCTGTGCGCACCCAGGTAGGCATCATTGGCGCGGGCCCTGCGGGCCTGCTGCTATCGCAGCTTTTGCATCTTGCAGGTATTGAGTCCGTCGTCCTTGAATCCAGAAGCCGGGACGCAATTGAGGCCACGATTCGGGCTGGCATTCTCGAACATGGCACCGTCGATCTCATGGAGCGCATTGGCGCTGGGGAGCGCCTGAAGCGCGAGGGCTTCCGACACGACGGCATCCATTTGCGCTTCGACGGTCGGACGCGGCGCATCGATTTCCCCGAGCTGACTGGCGGAAAGTCGGTGTACCTGTATCCGCAGCATGAAGTCATCAAGGATCTTGTGGCGCTCCGTCTGCGGTTGGGCGGCGACATTCGCTTCGAGGTAAAGAACGTCACACTCCACGACCTCGACACAACCGCGCCGCGGCTGAAGTACGCGAATAGCCAGGGAGCCGTAGAAGAAATTCATTGCGACTACATCGTAGGCTGTGATGGTACCCACGGTGTATCGAAGGCCAGTATCCCAGATGGCAAGTTGAAGACCCACGAGAAGGTCTATCCGTTCGGTTGGTTCGGCATTCTGTGTAAGGCGCCTCCTTCTTCGGACGAGTTGATATACGCCCAGCACGAACGCGGATTTGCTCTTGCCTCCACCCGGTCGCCGGAAATTCAACGTATGTACTTCCAGGTCGGTCCCACAGAGAAGGTTGAGAACTGGTCGGACGACCGCATTTGGGCTGAATTCCGTGCACGCCTGGAAACCAGGGATGGCTGGCTGCCTACGGAAGGACCGATCTTTAGCAAAGTCATAGTAGGCATGCGGAGCCTGGTGACGGACCCGATGCAGTACGGCCGTTTGTTCCTCGCGGGAGACGCCGCACATGTCGTGCCTCCCACCGGCGCAAAGGGACTCAATCTTGCAGCGGCGGATGTTCAGGTTCTGGCGAACGGCTTCGATGCGTTTTACCGCCGAGGCAATTCAGAGCCGTTGCTTCGCTACTCCGAAATGGCGCTGCAGCGCATTTGGAAGGCTCAGCGGTTCTCCTGGTGGATGACGTCGATGATGCACCGTTCCCCAGGCGACGACGACTTTCGCTATCAAATGCAAATGGCAGAACTCGACTATGTCACGAGTTCTCCGCTCGGCGCTGCATCCCTTGCAGAGAACTACGTTGGTCTGCCGATGCAGTGCGCATCGTAGACCCTGCCTCCTGATTTCCATCTTTCAGAGCACTCCTTCGAGAGGGAGGGAGTGACGCTCGTTCCTTGAGCGCCGGCACTCGCCCCTCTCGTGCCCGACGACAGGGCGCGAGAGGGCACGTTGTGTGTAGGGGACAACAAAGGGGTGAGCGCGCGCCTGATTCCTGGGCCCGTGACGTCGCCTAATCCCATTTCCTTATACAGAAGTCATGACTCTTCCCGCAGTGCTTGAATGGTGAGCGCGGCGTCCATAGTTCGCTGCAT
>NZ_JAGIQB010000307.1:0-236 GCF_017815025.1 Cupriavidus phytohabitans | reverse complement strand
ACCTCAACTGTTCCAACCGCCCGGTGCGGACCCGCATGCCGGGTGGCGTGGGAGGGGTGCGGCCGATAGGTCGCCCCTGTCCCGATGGCTTTCGAAGAATTCCGGGGGGCTGAATTGCCACATGCCGTATCCTAATGGCCGTTAAGAAGTGGCGTCCTCAAATCTGAAGTGCAACACCTTGCCATTTGGTAATGGTGTGGTGGATGACGAAGAAGAAGTACCGGCAACAGCAACCC